>AEZC01000172.1 GCA_000257205.1 Vibrio ordalii ATCC 33509
AGATCGCCGTCACGTTGGCAACCTCTTTTTGCTGTTTTTTTTGATTTTCTGTTCGTTGGGATAATTTTTATTCAAAAAGAGTTGTTTTGACGCTATTTCTGTTTAATTTATCTTATGGCATCAGTTATTAAAGGAGACGAGCATGTCATCAATTCGTAGTTATAAAGGAATATCCCCACAAATCGGACAGCGCGTCTATATAGATAGTAGCTCGGTGTTGGTTGGCGATATTGTTTTAGGCGATGATTCCAGCATATGGCCATTGGTTGCAGCCAGAGGCGATGTAAACCATATTCACATTGGCCAACGTAGCAACATTCAAGATGGCAGCGTACTGCACGTGACTCATAAAAACACCGAAAACCCGGATGGTTTTCCACTTATCATTGGCGATGACGTCACAATTGGCCATAAAGTGATGCTGCATGGTTGCGTAATCCATGATCGAGTCTTAATTGGCATGGGAGCAATTGTGCTCGATGGTGTAGTCATTGAATCGGAGGTGATGGTTGGAGCTGGCAGTTTAGTGCCACCAAACAAGGTATTGGTTAGCGGCTATCTTTATGTAGGCTCCCCAGTGAAACAGATCCGCCCGCTAACAGATAAAGAGCGAGCTTTTTTGCTTAAATCTTCCGACAACTATGTGCAGAACAAAAATGACTATCTTACGAGTGTCAAAGAAAGCCATTAACTAAGCTTTAATCTCTATTTGTCCATCTAAATTGAACGCTTCATCTTCAATCAAGCTTTCAGCAAGCTCTTCAAGGTCAAATCGCCATTGTTCAAAAACTTGAATAGCTTGCTCACCGTTAGTAATCATTTCACCAGACAGATGGCTCAGTACTGATTTGTGTACCGTACACTCGAGCAGCGCTCCCGCGTGTTGAGCAGGAAAAAGTACGCTTTGGCTTGCC
This sequence comes from Vibrio ordalii ATCC 33509, assembly GCA_000257205.1. Taxonomy (GTDB): domain Bacteria; phylum Pseudomonadota; class Gammaproteobacteria; order Enterobacterales; family Vibrionaceae; genus Vibrio; species Vibrio ordalii. The sequence continues at coordinate 915 of AEZC01000172.1, forward strand.
GAGTGCCACGTTTGTCGGTCAGGAAATAAAATCGCTTGATTCATGATTAGCCTTCTAGATTTTTTCTCAGTTCTCTCAATATTTGTCGAGAACCCGGCCTGAGTCCGCGCCATAGCATAAAGCTCTCCGCAGCTTGCCCAACCAACATCCCCAAACCATCATAAGCATGAGCGCAATGATGACTTAATGCCCACTGATTGAATGTTGTTAATCCTTTGCCATACATCATGTCATAGGCCACACTGCTCTTACTGAAGATCGTCGGAGCGATATTTGGCAATTCACCATCCAAGCTGGCCGAGGTCGAGTTAATGATGAGGTCAAAATGTTGATTAATCTCTTCCAACGCGATTGCTTTTACCGCGCCAAAGGGGCTAAAAAGCGTGGCGAGCAGCTCGGCTTTTGCAAAGGTGCGGTTGGTAATCACGATACTTGCAGGGTGCTGATCGAGTAAGGGCTTAATCACGCCGCGTGCCGCGCCGCCAGCACCAATCACTAAAATAGAAGCATCTCGTAGTGGCACTTGGTACTGAAGCAGATCTTGAACCAGCCCTTCTCCATCGGTGTTATCACCGATAATTTCGCCATCATCTAATTTTTTCAGTGTATTGACCGCGCCTGCAAGTTGAGCTCGCTCGGTTAATCGATCCGCAAACTGATACGCTTCTTCTTTAAAAGGCACGGTAATGTTGCACCCTCGGCCACCGGAGGCAAAAAAGGTTTCAGCCGCTTGTTTAAAGCCATCTAGAGCCGCGAGTTGAGCGGTATAGTGCATTTCCTGACTGGTTTGCCGCGCAAAAAGTGTGTGGATCATCGGCGACTTACTGTGTCCAATCGGATTACCAAATACTGCATATTGATCAATGTGCTGAGCCATATCCTTACCTCTCGATAATTAACAGGGCCACCTCGGCGCCCCTATCATTGAAAATGTACCGCGGTCACCACTCCCTCGGCAGCAAGAAGGTGTTTAATTTCGCTTCTGCGCTGCCCTCTTCCGCTTGATAACGATATTGCCAACGAGCTAATGGCGGCATCGACATTAAAATCGATTCCGTTCGACCGCCACTTTGCAAACCAAACAATGTGCCGCGATCATACACTAAGTTGAACTCTACATAGCGACCACGGCGATAAAGTTGAAACTGGCGCTCTCTGTCACCGTACTCCATCGCTTGACGACGTTCAACAATCGGCAAATACGCAGCGGTGTATCCTTTACCGACAGCTTGCATATAAGCAAAACAGCGCTCAAATCCCCAAGCGTTTAAATCATCGAAAAATAGGCCACCAATACCGCGCGTTTCATTACGATGAGGGAGGAAGAAATACTCATCGCACCACGATTTATGTTCGGCATACACTTTTTCACCAAAAGGAACACACAGTGCTTTCGCTGTGGCATGCCATGATTGAGCATCTTCTTCAAACGGATAGAAAGGCGTTAAGTCAAATCCTCCGCCAAACCACCAGATAGGATCTTCGCCTTCTTTTTCAGCAATGAAGAAACGAACATTGGCGTGAGAAGTCGGAACATAGGGATTGTTTGGATGCATCACCAAAGAAACCCCCATCGCTTCAAAATGACGTCCAGCTAATTCAGGGCGATGCGCGGTTGCTGAAGCGGGCATTTGCTGCCCTTGCACATGCGAGAAATTCACGCCGCCTTGTTCAAAAACACGGCCTTCTTTCATCACTCGAGTTCGCCCACCGCCCCCCAAACGCTCACTCGGTTCGCGATGCCATGCATCTTCTTCAAACAGTGCTTGGCCATCCGCTTGTTCAAGTTGCTGGCAAATGGAGTCTTGCAGCTCAAGCAAAAATTGTTTGACGGCTTGCTTATCAATGGTTGGCATCGCTTACTTCCTTAGCAGGGTTAACCCTGTCTTAATACTTGTGAGGTTTTCGCGTCACGAATTTCACTGGGCTTATTTCGACCACCGGTTTGACCATCTAAAATCGCAACCAGTTGCTCACCCAATTGCGATTCAACTTCTTCCGTTGTCAGGCAAGGTGCAAGACCACTTAAATTCGCACTGGTCGAGGTTAATGGTTTTCCAAACGCATTGCATAGCTTTTGCACTAAAGGATGATCTGTTACACGTACGGCTATCGAATCAAATTGTCCACTCACCCAAGTAGAGACTTTATCACTGGTCGGCATTATCCATGTCACAGGGCCAGGCCAAGTGGCATGTACTCGTGCGATCTGCTCTGATGTCAACTGGCTCTCATCAATATAAGGAAGCAATTGTTCGTAAGAGGCCGCAATTAAAATCAACCCCTTTTCCACAGGACGCTGCTTGAGCGCTAAGAGCTTCTGAATGGCTTGCGGGTTATCTGGGTCACACCCAACCCCAAACACGCCTTCCGTTGGGTAGGCAATTACTTCACCGTCACGTAGAGCCTGCAAAGTGTGTTCAAAGTTATTCACAAAAACTGTCCATCGGTTTCTTTAATACAGTGCGGCTAAGTGTACAAACTTCGTTGAAAACTGGCTAAAGCTATTTGTTTATAAAATGTATCAATTGCACAATTAAGCTGACGCAAACGTTTTCCTAAGGAAAAAATACTCGTATAATGCGCGCAAATTATCCCGCTCACCCCATTTTTAGAAGTATTAAGGAGTTTGAGATGAAAGTCGGAATTATCATGGGTTCAAAATCCGATTGGCCCACAATGAAGCTAGCTGCTGACATGTTGGATCAATTTGGTGTGGCATACGAAACCAAAGTTGTCTCTGCTCACCGCACACCTCAACTTCTTGCCGATTACGCCACCAGCGCAAGAGAACGCGGCCTTAAAGTCATCATAGCTGGCGCAGGCGGAGCCGCACACCTGCCGGGCATGACGGCAGCGTTTACTAGCTTGCCGGTACTTGGCGTTCCCGTTCAGTCAAAAGCACTCAAAGGGATGGACTCTTTACTCTCGATTGTGCAAATGCCAAAAGGGATTGCGGTGGGCACCTTAGCTATTGGAGAAGCAGGCGCGGCCAATGCTGGGCTGCTTGCCGCGCAAATCATCGGCACCAGTGATGAGGCCGTCATGGCAAAAGTGGAAGCATTTCGTTTAGCACAAACTGAAGCGGTGTTGAGCCACCCTAACCCTGCAGAGGATTGATACTATGCATGTTTTAGTCTTGGGCGCTGGGCAACTGGCACGCATGATGGCGCTGGCTGGCGCTCCTCTGAACATTCAAATCTCCGCTTTTGATGTGGGCAGCGGTAACATCGTCCATCCTTTGACATTACACATCACTGGTCACGGTTTAAACAATGCGATCAAACAAGCGGATGTCATTACCGCTGAATTTGAGCATATTCCCCATGAAATCCTCACTGTTTGTGAGCAAAGTGGTAAGTTTCTTCCTAGTGTCGAAGCCATTAAAGCCGGAGGCGATCGCCGTCTTGAAAAAGCGCTACTCGATGAAGCCAACGCAAAAAATGCCCAATACTTTGTGATTAATACTCGTGAAGATTTAGATGCCGCGATAACTAACATCGGCCTGCCTATGGTTCTAAAAAGTGCACTGGGTGGCTATGACGGAAAGGGTCAATGGCGTTTAAAAGAAGCTTCACAAGCAGAGCTCATTTGGCCAGAAATGGAAGCCTGCATCCAAGCCACTCCGACTCAAGCGATAGTGGCAGAGCAGTTTGTTCCCTTTGATCGTGAAGTCTCGTTAGTCGGCGCGCGTGCCAAAGATGGCAGCATCGCGGTTTACCCGCTGGCAGAAAATGTGCACATTAACGGTGTACTGAGTTTATCAACAGCGATAGATGACCCAGCCTTGCAAGAACAAGCACTGTCGATGTTTGCCTCGGTTGCCGCTCGTCTCAATTATGTCGGTGTGCTAGCGCTCGAGTTTTTTGATGTGCAGGGAACATTGTTGGTGAATGAAATTGCACCACGAGTCCATAACTCTGGTCACTGGACACAGCAAGGCGCAGAAACCTGCCAATTTGAGAATCACCTTCGCGCAGTATGTGGCTTACCTTTAGGCAGCACGAAGTTACTTCGCCCAACCGCGATGATTAATATTTTGGGTGAGGACAATTTACCAGAAGCCGTGATGACGATTGAAGGCTGCCACATTCATTGGTATGGCAAAGAGAAACGTGCTGGGCGCAAAATGGGCCATATTAATGTCAGTGCAGATTACAACGCGCAGTTGCAACGAACGCTCTGTTGCTTGGCTGAAGTGCTTGATGCGACAACGTATCCAGCCTTGCACCATTTTGTTCAAGCGCTCAAGCCGACTCTCTAAAACAAACCTAATTGACGATAAATACGGATAAAAAATGGCACGTTCAATGTGCCATTTTCATATGCCGTCGCTTTACTCTGTGGCGGATTGAATATGACCACATTTTCGATCAGCACATTGCAGCTTGATACCACTGGCGAGTTTTTTCTCTATCAATAATCCAAACCCACATTTTTCGCATTTACCGGCAACAGGTTGCTGATTGAGGGCAAACTTGCATTTAGGGTAATTATCGCAAGCATTAAAAGTTTTACCATGGCGCGTTTTTCGCTCCACTAAATGGCCTTTCAAACATTCAGGACAAAGCTGTTTTGACTGAGGGACATTGTCTGCAGGGGAATCTGTATCTTGGATATGGTGGCAATGCGGATAATGGCTACACCCGATAAACATGCCATAACGACCTTGGCGTAACACTAATTCATGGCCACACTCTGGGCATGGCACACCCAACTCCTTAACGATATGACCATCATTTTGCTGCAGCGGCTTAATATAGTCACAATTGGGATAATGGTTACAGCCTAAAAACAGCCCATGCTTACCCTGACGAAGCTGTAATTGGCCACCACATTGCGGACAAGGCTCATGCTGCAGCGCTTGTCCATGCGCAGAAAAAAGGGGGGACTCAGTTTTACGACTCATAATGCTCAACTAAACGAACGGCTGCAATCAATGCAAAATACCTTGATCTTTGGTGTATAGCAGCTCTTCCATAAGCGTGTAAGCATTTTCATTTCCCGTAACATTAAATAGCACCATCAAAATGATCCACTTCAAGTCATCCAATTCAAATTCATTGGTTTCTAAGCCCATCACTCGATCAATCACCATTTCACGAATTTCAGGGGTTAATACTTTCACTTGTTCAAGGAACAATAAAAAACCTCGGCTTTCAAGATCCAGCCTGTCCATCTCTTGTGCTGTGAACATCCGCATTGAAGTCGCCGCACTGGTTGCCATCGCTGAATGAGCATCGCTTTGTTGCAATGCTGCAAGCTCTTCTAACCAATTCAAGGCCTTATAGATATCTTTCTGGTGAAAACCGGCTCGAAGTAATTCATCTTCAAGCTCATCTTGATCGACTTGCAAATCTACATCGCTATGGACGTAGGTTTCAAATAGATACATCAATATATCCATCATCATAGCTAACCCTTCCCTTTACGAATATAGCCGCCAGAAACGGCAACAACATGACCTGAAAGCTCAAGCTCTAAAAGCTGCATCATGACTTCATGGACAGGTGTATCGGTCCTGCTCGCAAGAATATCAACAGGCGTAGCCTCTACTCCTACGTTAGCTAACAGTTCAGCAAATGGCAATTGCTGATCGCTCTGTACAGAAAATAAATCAGGTTGAGGCTGCTTTTGGCGCAATGACCAGTCTACTAAGGTGCCGATTTCAGATAATACTTGTTCACTGTTTTGCACCAAGCACGCCCCACAACGAATAAGTTGATTACTACCGTGGCAATTTGGGTTGGCAATTGAGCCCGGAATAACAAACACATCTCGCCCTTGCTCAGCCGCATAGCGAGCCGTGATCAACGAGCCACTTTTCTCCGCCGCTTCCACCACTAAAACACCAACCTCTAACCCGCTGATAATGCGATTGCGCCGCGGAAAGTTATCTGGCCTTGGTTTGGCTTTGGGACGAAATTCCGAGACTAATGCTCCGCTTTCCATCACCCGTTGCGCTAATTTTTTATGTCGCGCTGGGTAAATAGATTCAAGGCCAGAACCGAGCACGGCTATCGTCTCACCACCCGCTTGCAACGCACCGTCATGAGCATGTCCATCAATACCTAATGCCAAACCACTGGTGACAAGCAAGCCCTGTTGCACAAATTCTCGCGCAAACTGATGAGCAACTCGTTGGCCATCAGGGCTCGCATTACGACTGCCGACGATCGCCATTTGCGGATCAGAGAGTGCTGTTATTCGTCCTTTGACAAATAAAACCGGAGGTGCGGTAGCAATTTCTTTTAGTAAAGAAGGGTAACCATCGCAAAATGGAGTAAGGATGTGATGAGACTCATTAGCTTGCTGCCAACTTAGGCATTCTTCAACTTCTTGAGGGGCCGTCTCGCGCAGATAGCGGATTTGCTCTTGAACTAGACCCAGCGCAGCTAACTCCCGCTCGGAATAGTCAATTAAATGAGCAAGAGAAGCGACGCTAGCAAGGCGAGAAAGTTTCTTGCCACCCAATTTTGGCACAAAGCTGAATGCTAGCCACGCCGCTAATTCGTTCTGCTCCATCAGCTTGCGGTATCATCCTTAACCACCGAGTCCGTATCGGCTTGTTCATTTGGCTCGATTGTTAGCTCTGGTTTGAGCGGCGAAACCGCGATTACACTTTTACCAATCGGCACGCGGCTATCGGTAATCAAAGCCAAACTAAAATGTTCATAAGGTCGAATGACCATCAAACTGCCCACCAAGCTGCTTGGTAATTGCAGGGTTTCATCAAGGTTATGTTGGTGCTGTCCTTTCTTTCCAGACACTTTAGAACCGGCTTGAATCAAATCAAACATCGTCCCTTGACGCAGTTGATCTGCAAGGCCTTTATCGATCACAACTACCTGATTCTGCGCCGAATACTCACTACCCTCCAACGATCCTAGGATATGCGTTTCAGCTTGTAGTAGCGATGGCGATGGGAAAAAAGTGGTTGAAAGCGTTAAGGTTTCGACGCCCACTTCAGGTAGGGCAATATCATTGACTCTTATCTCTTGTTGCTGTGCGGTGATGGTTAGCCCGCTAAAAGCCTCATCGGCGGAGACCAATTCACCAGTAGCAATCAAACGCAAAGCCGCCATGGTTTTATTTTTCGCGGCGGCATCATGACGAGAAAACTCAGCGATTTCACGATAAATGCCCCATTTGGGATGAGTCTGTTGCTCGCTTATGTAGAGCGTATCTTGCGCCGTCAGATATTGCTTACCGTCGCTGGCACCGAGCACACGCTGGCTCTCTTGTAATGCTTGCTTATCCAGTAAGCGATCCGTATGCAGATACGGCAACACTAATCCCTCTTGCACCGTCGGAACCGCTTTTTTCTCAAGCACGCGCACTTTCGGACTCAACTTGATCACAGGCTTTAAACTCAGCACTGGCTGTCCGTTACGCCAGACTAAGGTCAGCTTATCTCCGGGATAAATCAAATGCGGATTATCGATCTCTGGGTTAATTTGCCATAAACGTGGCCACAACCATGGGTTATCAAGATAGAGCGCAGAAATATCCCACAAGGTATCTCCTTTGACGACCGTGTATGTCTGCGGGGCATTTGCTTTGACGGTGAGGAGCGCCGTGTCTTGCGCCGCCGAAGCATTAACGACCAGTGACAACGGTAAAAAAGCACACACTAAATAACGAAGAAATCGTGACATGACCTCTGTTCCTTGGCCGAAATAAGTAAGGATGAATCAGATTATTAACATTTCGATGCTGTCATTTGGGTCATAAAATGTCTAGAATTGAGCCAACAAGCTTTAAGCTGTTTCGGCACAGTTCAATATTTAGAGTGTATATGTCTGTATTACAAGTATTAACATTCCCAGATGATCGTCTTCGTACCGTGGCAAAACCGGTAGAGAAAGTGACACCTGAGATCCAAAAAATCGTCGATGACATGATTGAAACTATGTACGACGAGGACGGTATCGGCCTTGCCGCAACGCAAGTCGATATTCACCAACGCATCGTTGTGATCGATATTTCAGAGAATCGCGACCAGCCAATGGTTCTGATTAACCCTGAAATTTTAGAGAAACGCGGTGAAGATGGCATTGAAGAAGGCTGTCTGTCGGTCCCGGGCTCACGCGCCCTTGTTCCTCGCGCAGCAGAAATCACAGTCAAAGCGTTAGATCGTAATGGCAACGAATTCTCATTTGAAGCGGATGACCTTTTAGCTATTTGTGTTCAACACGAGCTTGATCACTTACAAGGCAAATTGTTTGTGGATTACCTTTCGCCATTAAAGCGTAAGCGTATTAGAGATAAGCTAGAAAAAATCAAACGCTATAACGAAAAAAACTAACTTAAGTGAGGTTACCTTGAGCCAATCATTACGCATTGTGTTTGCAGGTACTCCGGACTTCTCCGCCCGTCATTTGGCGGCGTTGTTGTCTTCGGAGCATGAGGTTATCGCGGTGTACACTAAGCCCGATAGCCCGGCAGGACGCGGTAAAAAACTGACCGCCAGTCCAGTGAAACAGATGGCCGTTGAGCACAATATTGCTGTGTATCAACCAGAGAACTTTAAGAGCGACGAAGCCAAGCAAGCGCTCGCCGATCTCAACGCAGATTTAATGGTAGTGGTCGCCTACGGATTACTGCTACCTAAGGCCGTACTTGATATGCCAAGGCTTGGCTGTATTAACGTACACGGTTCCATTCTGCCACGTTGGCGTGGTGCCGCACCGATCCAACGCTCGATCTGGGCGGGAGACAGCGAAACGGGTGTAACCATCATGCAAATGGATGTCGGCCTAGATACGGGCGATATGCTCAAAATTACTAAGCTGCCGATTGAAGCAACAGACACCAGCGCTTCTATGTATGACAAACTGGCCGAGTTAGGTCCACAAGCGTTGGTAGAATGCATCGCCGATATCGCCAGTGGCAAAGCGATTGCCACTCAACAAGATGATACATTGGCCAACTACGCACAAAAACTTAGCAAAGAAGAAGCCAAAATCGATTGGTCAGCGGATGCTGCTTTTATTGAACGCTGCGTGCGTGCTTTTAATCCATGGCCAATGAGCCATTTTGATGTGGCTGAGAACAGCATTAAAGTGTGGCAAAGTCGCGTTGAAGCACAAACCAGCGACCACCCTGCAGGCACGATTGTTCAAGCCGATAAATCGGGTATTTATGTGGCAACCGGCAACGGCTTACTGGTGCTTGAGCAGTTGCAGGTACCGGGCAAAAAAGCGATGTCAGTGCAAGACATTCTCAATTCGCGCGCAAGCTGGTTTGAAGTCGGCACACAACTTAGCTAAACCTTAACGAGGGCAGAGATGCCCTCATTGATTTTCATTTATTTAAAGTCGGTACTTCTATGAATGTTCGCGCAGCTGCGGCTAACGTGTTGTTTCAAGTGGTTGATAAAGGCCACTCACTTTCTCACGCACTTCCTGCGGCGCAAAAAACCATCCGCCCAAGAGACCACGCTCTGTTGCAAGAGATCTGTTATGGGGCTTTGCGTTATTTGCCTCGTTTGGAATCAATTGCCAATGAGCTAATGGACAACCCACTGAAAGGGAAAAAGCGGGTTTTTCACCATCTTATTTTAGTTGGCATCTACCAGTTGAGTTTTATGCGCATTCCCGCTCACGCCGCAGTAGCCGAGACGGTTGAAGGCACCAAAACATTGCGCGGTGAAAATTTAGGTGGGCTCATCAACGCCGTATTGCGCAACTACTTGCGCGATCAAGAAGCACTGGACGCTATCGCCGTTAGCCACAACGCAGGCAAATATGGCCACCCAAGTTGGCTACTTAAACTGTTACAACAAGCGTACCCAGAACAGTGGGAAACGGTTGTGCAAGCCAACAACCAAAAAGCGCCAATGTGGTTACGCGTCAACCGTCAGCACCACACTCGTGATGAATATCTTGCACTACTAGCTAGCGAAAATATCGAGTGCAGCGTGCACTCTCACGCCGCCGACGCAATAAAACTCGCTGTACCTTGCGATGTAACGCTTTTACCCGGTTTTGATCGTGGTTGGGTATCGGTGCAAGATGCCGCTGCGCAGCTAGCGATTGACTACCTTCAACCTAAAGCAGGCGAGCTGATTTTAGATTGCTGCGCCGCCCCAGGGGGTAAAACCGCGCACATCCTGGAGCACACACATGATACTGAAGTGGTTGCGATTGACAGCGATGCAACCCGCCTTGAACGCGTCTATGACAACTTGGAACGCCTGCAACTTCGCGCTGATGTGATCTGCGGTGATGCTCGTTATCCTGAAGAGTGGTGGCATGGCGAACAGTTTGACCGAATTTTATTAGATGCACCTTGCTCTGCCACTGGGGTTATTCGCCGTCATCCAGACATCAAATGGCTACGTCGTGGTAGCGATATTGAGGCATTGGCTCAATTACAAAGCGAAATACTGGACGCAATGTGGAAGCAATTAAAAGTCGGTGGCACTATGGTTTACGCAACCTGCTCAGTCACTCCACAAGAAAACAGCTTGCAGGTCAAAGCCTTCTTAGAACGAACTCATAACGCTCAATTAGTGGGTTCCGATCGTGAGCAGCCGGGGCGTCAGATACTCCCCGGAGAAGAAGATATGGACGGTTTTTACTACGCAGTATTAACCAAACAAGCGTAAATTCGACGCACATTGGCAGCATTATTGCTGCCTTTTCAGTGGCCGATATTCGGCAGGTAGCAAAAGAGAACAGAGTATGAAAATCATTATTCTTGGTGCAGGTCAGGTCGGTGGCACACTGGCAGAAAACTTGGTCGGCGAGAACAATGACATCACCATTGTCGACAAAAATAGTGATCGCTTGCGCGAGCTGCAAGACAAGTACGATTTGCGGGTGATTAATGGTCATGCCAGCCACCCTGATGTACTGCGTGAAGCGGGCGCACAGGACGCAGACATGCTGGTTGCGGTCACCAATACCGACGAAACCAACATGGCAGCATGTCAGGTGGCATTCTCTTTGTTTAATACGCCCAATCGAATTGCGCGTATTCGTTCTCCTGAATATCTGCTTGAAAAAGAGACGTTGTTTCAGTCAGGTGCAATCCCGGTGGATCACCTCATTGCCCCTGAAGAGCTAGTGACGAGCTATATTGAACGGTTGATCCAATACCCTGGCGCACTGCAAGTGGTGAGTTTTGCCGAAGAAAAAGTAAGTCTAGTGGCCGTGAAAGCCTACTACGGCGGGCCACTGGTTGGTAATGCCATCTCTGCGCTACGTGAACACATGCCACACATTGATACCCGCGTCGCAGCCATTTTCCGCCAAGGTCGGCCAATTCGCCCGCAAGGCACCACCATTATTGAAGCTGACGATGAAGTGTTCTTCGTGGCAGCCAGTAATCATATTCGCTCGGTCATGAGTGAGCTACAGCGGCTGGAAAAAACCTATCGCCGTATCATGATTGTTGGCGGGGGTAACATTGGGGCAAGCTTAGCCAAACGTTTAGAGCACAACTACAGCGTTAAACTGATTGAGCGTAATTACCCACGTGCAGAGCAGTTATCGGAAGAGTTAGAAAACACCATTGTATTTTGTGGTGATGCTGCGGACCAAGAGCTGCTAGCCGAAGAGAACATCGACCAAGTCGATGTATTTATTGTGCTGACTAACGAAGATGAAACCAACATCATGTCGGCCATGCTCGCTAAACGTATGGGCGCGAAAAAAGTGATGGTACTTATCCAGCGTGGCGCATATGTCGACCTCGTACAAGGCGGCGTGATTGATGTCGCGATTTCACCCCAACAAGCCACCATTTCCGCACTACTGACTCACGTACGTCGTGCTGATATCGTCAACGTCTCTTCGCTACGCCGTGGCGCGGCTGAAGCGATTGAGGCAATTGCACATGGCGATCAAAACACCTCTAAAGTGGTCGGACGCGCAGTGGGTGATATTAAACTACCACCAGGCACAACCATTGGCGCGATTGTGCGCGGCGAAGAGGTGTTAATCGCCCATGACCGCACCATTATCGAGCAAGATGATCACGTGGTGATGTTCTTAGTGGATAAAAAGTACGTGACCGATGTAGAAACCTTGTTCCAACCTAGCCCATTCTTCCTATAGGTCACTGGCGTCATGCTGAATTTACGCCCCATTTCATTCGTTATAGGACTCGTGCTGTCTAAGCTTGCCCTATTTATGTATGTACCGACACTGGTGGCTTTTTTTACCGGTACCGGTGGCTTCCTTGATTTTGCTCAAGCGGTCATCATCACTCATATTGTCGCCTTTATCTGCTTAAGCTTAGGGCGTACCGCGCACTTTAAGCTCAGCGTGCGCGATATGTTTCTCATCACCAGTTTAGTGTGGACGGTTGCCAGTGCTTTCGCGGCGCTCCCTTTCGTCTTTATCAACCACATCAGCTTTACCGACGCCTACTTTGAAACCATGTCAGGGCTAACAACTACAGGTTCAACGGTACTCAGTGGCCTGGATAATATGCCGCCCAGCATCTTGTTATGGCGTTCTATCCTGCAATGGCTTGGTGGGGTTGGGTTTATCGTAATGGCGGTAGCGGTATTACCAATGCTTAATGTGGGTGGGATGAAATTGTTCCAAACCGAATCATCTGATTGGTCCGATAAAAGTAGCCCACGCGCCAAAACTGTCGCGAAAAATATTGTGCTGGTCTATTTGGTGCTGACCTTACTGTGCTTGATTGGCTATATCCTCACTGGTATGACGTTTTTTGAAGCAATCAACCACTCGTTCACCACCTTATCAACTGGCGGATATTCCACCTCCGATGGTTCGATGAACCACTTTTCAAATGGTGCGCATTGGGTAGCAACGCTGTTTATGTTTTTGGGGGGCTTGCCCTTTCTACTGTTTGTCGCCGCAGCACGTAAACAAAATATCAAAGTGATCATAAAAGACGCACAAGTTCGCGGATTTGCTTATCTTTTCTTAATTGCCAGTCTCATCATTGCATTGTGGCTGAATCTCAAACTAGGCTACCACTGGCTGGATGCCCTGCGAGTGGCGATGTTTAATATCGTTTCAGTGGTCACCACCACAGGTTACGGTTTAGAAGATTTTACCGCTTGGGGCGCACTGCCAAGTACACTGTTCATCTTCTTAATGGCAGCTGGAGCCTGCTCCGGCTCAACCTCTGGCGGGATTAAAGTATTCCGCTTCCAAATTGCGATGACGCTGCTCAATAAACAAATTATGAAGTTGGTTCATCCCTCGGGCATTTTTGTACAGCGCTATAATAATCGTCCGGTTAATGATGATATTGTTCGCTCTGTTGTGGCTTTTGGTTTGACCTTTTTCATCACTGTCATAGCTATAGCCGGCACGCTCAGTGCAATGGGCCTTGACCCTGTCACCAGCATTTCAGGTTCCATCACCGCAGTGGCCAACGTTGGTCCTGGAATGGGCTCGGTGATTGGCCCAACGGGTAATTTCGCACCACTGCCTGACGCAGCAAAGTGGGTTCTGAGCTTAGGAATGTTGATGGGGCGTTTAGAAATTTTGACGATTATCGTTCTGTTTTTTCCTGCATTTTGGCGACGTTAAATGAATATACAACTGGTTATGATGATGCTGGTCGCTATCTATCACCACCAGCTAGGCGAACATCGAACGCATTGAGATGCGTTAAGCGCTTACAGGGTGAACAAAAAGATAAACCGCAAAAAAGTGACAAGCACTGCCACCTAGCACGAATAAATGCCAAATCGCATGGTTATAGGGAATGCGTTTCGCTACATAAAAAGTTACCCCGAGCGAATAGATCAAACCACCAACGGCGAGTAGCACCAAACCACCGACCTCAATATTGAGAGCCAGTTGGTAGATCACAACCAAGGATAACCACCCCATCGCCAGATAAGTGACTAGTGAGAACTTTTTAAAACGGTAGACAAAGGCAATTTTCATGATGATGCCGAGCAGCGCCAACAACCAAATCACCACCATAAGCCCTATCGCCAAAGGTGTGCGAAGGCTAACCAACAAAAAGGGTGTGTAACTTCCGGCAATCAGTAGATAAATGGCACAGTGATCAAACGTTTTTAACCAGCGCTTGGCTTTCGGTGTCGCAACGGAGTGATAGAGCGTTGAAGCAAGGAATAACGCTATCATGCTGCCACCATAGAGACTCATGCTGATATAAGTCAATGCATCGGCCTGCGCACTTGTTGCCTTGATCAGCAGCAAGACTAAACCGACAAAACTAAGCAATAACCCCAAACCATGACTCAGTGCATTCGCCCGTTCTTCACCAGCACTATAGCCGTCATTGTCAACAGCAGACATAAACACCATACCAAAAGCAATAAAATGTGGGCTTAGTATTGCACACCTCAGCTTACAGTTGTAAGCCTAAATACAAATTTCGTAACGAAACGGGTATCAAGGAGAGCGATAAATCGCGAGTTTTTTGTAAACGACATAGGTACCTCCTATTTAACAAAACGCGATGTAATGCCGATCAGATGACAAACTCAATCAAGTATCACACTCAATTTTAGGCTTTATTTGCTGTAATATTCATTTCAATAATCGTTCAACTATCGATCAATTCAAAACTTGGTGCTAATCTAACTACGATATGAAAGCATATCGTTATTCCTGAATCATTATTTGGATTGGCGAGAGCCAGAAGAGCCTCCCTTCAATTATGAAGCTCAACTCATGGTGATTCAGGCCATTAGATTGGCAATGGATGTGCCTGACCGTTAGGTTAATGAATGCGCCCAACAGCTGTCAGGTTTTCGCACACAAACCGTAGTGCAATGCGTCGTCGTAGTGGTTTTGCTGCTGCTCCGACCGCAAAAAAAGTCGCTCCAGCAATGACTTTAGTTGAAAAAAATGCCCTTACTGCATCGAGCACAACTAATGTTGTTCAGGCAGCATAATTAAAAAGCGCAGCTAAACCCTGCGCTTTTTCTTTGCACCCAATTGGACTTCAATCCGCAATTTGATACCTTTACTCAAAATACTTATAAAAATTGGGGAAAAGAGAATGCAATGCCATCGAATTGAAGAGCTAATTGAACTACTTGCGCCTGAATGGCAAAAAGATCAGCAGCTCAACTTAATACAATTCATCACCAAACTGGCTCAAGAGGCGGGTTATAAAGGGCCATTAGAAGCGCTTACAGATGATGTATTGATCTACCATCTAAAAATGCGCAACAGCGCTAAAGATGAAATGATTCCGGGCCTGAAGAAAGATCAGGAAGATGATTTTAAAACGGCCATTTTACGCGCGCGCGGCATTATCAAATAGTATCCTTTATCGAGACTTAAGCGACCTTCTAGGTCGCTTTTTTATTATTCACGGCAAAGATTAGGAGTTGAGGCTTTATTGTTAAAGGTTGATAGTGTTAAAGAAATAAAATTGTTATTGACGTTATACTGGTTGCTTAACCAATATTTAGATAACAATGATTTCTCTTTTAAACACTAAAAAGAGAAAACAGCAATGTCTCAGAGTGTGAACCAATAGAAATCACACCTTACAGCCCAAAAAGGATCATTTCATGAGTCAGGACAAAATCGATATAAAGGATGTGACTCCTAAAATATTCAACCCCAAAACTCACAAAGGCAACGGTGACCGTTTTAACCCCAGCAACCGTATTTATGTGCGCGAAAGTCAAGGTACTTATCAACAACTCCGCCGTTATGGCGGCTGGTTTTTATTACTGCTTTTTACTTTGGTACCGTGGATCTCTTATGGTGATCGTCAAGCAATTTTGCTCGATATCGGCCACCAGCAATTTAACTTTTTCGGCACCACACTTTATCCACAAGACCTCACTCTACTTGCCCTGTTATTTATGATTGCGGCATTCGGCCTGTTTTTTATTACCACCTTTCTTGGCCGTGTCTGGTGTGGCTATCTTTGCCCGCAAACCGTATGGACATTTATCTACATTTGGTTTGAAGAAAAACTCGAAGGCGCCGCCAATAAACGCCGCAAGCAGGACTCAGTAAAACTCACAGCCAATCTTGCGATAAGAAAAGCCATCAAACACATTGCTTGGCTGGCGATTGCACTCGGTACTGGTTTTACTTTTGTCGGCTATTTCGTCCCGGTACGCGAACTCGTGGTGAATTTTTTCACACTCGATGAAAGCTTCTGGCCCGTCTTCTGGGTACTCTTTTTCACCCTTTGTACTTACGGCAATGCAGGCTGGATGCGATCAATTGTCTGCATCCATATGTGCCCTTATGCGCGTTTTCAGTCTGCGATGTTTGATAAAGATACCTTTATCGTCGGCTATGACAGCAAACGCGGTGAAACTCGCGGGCCACGTGCACGTAAAGCCGATCACAAAGCACTCGGTTTAGGTGACTGCATTGATTGTGATTTGTGCGTACAAGTGTGTCCGACTGGCATCGATATTCGTGATGGCTTGCAGTACGAATGCATTAACTGCGGCGCTTGTATTGATGCGTGCGATACCACGATGGAACGTATGGGCTATGAAAAAGGGCTCATCAGCTATACCACGGAGCACCGCCTCTCCGGTCACCACACTAAAATATTGCGCCCCAAATTACTTGGCTATGGCGCTGTGCTACTAATGATGTGTGGCCTTTTTGTGGCACAAGTGGCCAGTGTTGATCCGGTCGGCTTGAGTGTATTGCGTGATAGAAACCAGCTATTTAAAACCAACAGCAATGGTGAAATTGAGAACACTTACACCTTGAAAGTCATCAATAAAACTCAGCAAACGCAAGAGTATAAGCTTGACATGAAAGGACTATCGGACGTCTCTTGGTATGGTAAACAGACCATCCAAGTTAAACCAGGAGAGGTATTGAACCTACCAACCAGCCTTGGCGTCGCTCCTGACAAACTCAGCTCTCCTGTAGCGACGATTCAGTTTATACTCACGGACAGTAACCAATTCACGATAGAAGTTGAGAGCCGGTTTATTAATAAACTCTAACTTCGTAACGAATGGAAAAGGGCTCAGTAATGGGCCCTTTTTAATCATGACCAAAGCTTCTTTCCATTTTGATGCACTCACCCCTGATACCATGTGGTATGCCTTAGAAAGCATCGGCATTCGTGCTGAATCAGGATTTCTGGCACTCAACAGTTATGAAAACCGCGTTTATCAATTCATCGATGAAGAGCGCCAACGTTATGTGGTGAAATTCTATCGACCTCAGCGCTGGAGTGTTGAGCAAATTCAAGAGGAGCACGATTTCACACGCGAGCTGTACGCGGCGGAAATTCCGATTGCTGAACCATTACTCATCAACGGGGCAACCTTACATAACTATCAGGGCTATCATTTCGCGCTGTTTACCAGTGTGGGGGGGCGGCAGTTTGAAGTGGACAATATGGACCAATTAGAAGGCGTGGGCCGATTTCTTGGACGCATTCATCACATCAGTGCCACTCGAACTTTTGTTCATCGCCCGACCATCAGCTTAGATGAGTATCTTTATCAACCCAAACAGCTATTGGAAAATGCGTCCTTCATACCTCAGCACTTGCAAAATACCTTTTTCAGTGACTTATCGTTATTGATCAACAAAATTGAACAGCAATGGCCAGCAAAATCCTCGGCCATCCGCTTGCATGGTGATTGCCATCCAGGCAATATTTTGTGGCGAGATGGGCCCATGTTTGTCGATTTAGACGATGCTCGCAATGGACCTGCAGTGCAGGATTTGTGGATGCTACTCAATGGCGAATTGCAAGATAAGCGAATGCAGTTGGACATTATCTTAGAGTCGTATCAAGAGTTTCACGATTTTAATCCAGCCGAATTGAAACTAATTGAACCATTACGCGGTCTACGAATGGTGCATTATATGGCATGGTTAGCCAAACGATGGCAGGACCCTGCTTTTCCACTCGCCTTCCCTTGGTTTAATGACCCTAAATATTGGGAAAGCCAAGTGCTTGCGTTTAAAGAACAAATAGCAGCATTAGACGAGCCTACGCTCTCACTAATGCCACAATGGTAAGTCACCTTGAAGCAATAAATGGAGTACACAATGAAGAAGCTGTTTGCACTGGTTGCAACCTTACTGCTGAGCTTATCGGCTCATGCGGCCCAATTTAAAGAAGGTGAGCATTATAAAGTGCTTGATCTTGAACCCTCTAAAAATCCAACCGTGACGGAGTTTTTCTCCTTTTACTGCCCACACTGCAATACCTTTGAGCCGATCATCGCCCAACTGAAAAAGCAGCTCCCACAAGGGGTGACTCTGCAGAAAAACCATGTTTCTTTTATAGGTGGCTCTATGGGTAAATCAATGAGTAAAGCTTACGCCACCATGCTTGCCCTCAAAGTTGAAGACAAAATGGTGCCCGTGATGTTTAACCGCATTCACACGATGCGTAAACCACCAAGAGATGATGCGGATCTACGCCAAATCTTCCTAGACGAAGGCATTGATGCGGCAAAATTTGATGCCGCTTTTAATGGTTTTGCCGTCGATTCAATGGTGCGCCGCTTTGACAAACAGTTCCAAGAAAGCGGTCTTTCAGGTGTCCCTGCTGTCATGGTTAACAATCATTATTTGGTGCAGGGACAAGGTGTTAAATCGACCAATGAATACTTCGAACTGGTCAATTACCTACTGACCAAGTAATCATTCAAAAATGAGGAGTAAAAGCTCCTCATTTTTTTACTCAATCAAGTTCAACCTTGCAGCGCTTTCTCATACAACCAATATTGAAACACAAGCCATCGCAGCACAAAACTGTGTATGCCTAAGACAAGGCTCACCCTTCATTCATAAAACGGTCAGATTAGTTTTATCGTGTCGTCATCCAAGTTTATTCATATACTTAACCACTATTCAATCAAAGTATGGAAACGCCTAATGAATAAATACCTGTCCATGACGCTTGTTAGCGCTCTGGCTTTTCATGTATCTGCCGAACTGGCTCCAGAAACAGGTTTAAGTGGTGAGATTGCCATTAATACTATTTTTGCATCTTCTCAATCTCAATTTGATACGAACGGTGATGAACGTATTACATCACTCGAAACAAAGAGTAGCACGCAGTCAAACTTTGCCGTTGGGCCTTTGGGTAACCTTGCCTACACCTTCGGGGACAAACGTCAACAGCAGGTTTATTTAGGAACCTCACGTGACGATATTGCCGTCGGCACCTTAGCGCTTCAGTTCGGGTATCAATATGAGATGGAGACAGGTACCGTGGTTGATGTGGCTTTTTTGCCGACCGTGATGTCTGGAAAAACCTGGGCCAACCCTTACCAACTCAACAGCCAGCGCCAAGAAACCGATGAGTCAGGAAATGCCTACCGATTAACATTCAATAGTATTCAAGGCAGCCCATGGACAGTCGATGTCGCTTACGCGACCAAAGAGATCGACAACGATCAGTTTCCAAGCCCTGAACTGGCTCGTGATGGTAAAAGTTACTACCTAAAAGGGCAGTACCGTTACTCTCTAAGCCCAACCAGTTTGTTACTACCCTCCATCACTTATATCAACCACCAAGCGGATGGCGACGCCAATACTCATCACTCTTACGCCGCCGATCTCTCCTACTTCACGTTTATCAATCGCCATAAACTGGCACTGACCGCTGGTTATACCAAGCGCGACTATCAAGGTGGAAACTCACTGTTTAATCAGACTGTGCGTAATGACGATGAGCTGAGCCTATTCTTCGCCTACGAATACAGCCAATTTCTGGATTGGGATGATTGGTCATTAATCGCTTTAGCTGGTTATAACCAATCGAGCTCAAACCTCTCGTTTTATGACGAATCGTCTCTCTTTACAGCGCTAGGGTTAAATTACCAATTTTAAGTTCATTACACCGCTTGTGCGGTCAGTTGTTTCAACAAGCGGTCCATCGCTCGATAGCCGAGCGCTTCCGCTAGATGGGGCTTAGCAATCTGCTCGGCCCCTTCTAAATCGGCAATCGTACGCGCCACTTTGATAATGCGATGATAGGCGCGGATGGAGAGCCCTAGGCGGTGCAGTGCATTTTCCAAAAATTCGGCGTCAGCCTTAGTTAAAGGGCAATACTGTTCAATTTCTCGGCTCCCCAACAAAGCGTTAACCTTGCCATTACGAATCACCATCCGTTCACGAGCAATCAGCACTCTTTCTTTAACCACAGCCGTTGCTTCACCTCTTTCGCCGCCATTCGCCAACATCCCTTTGGGAAGCGAGGGGATTTCTATCGACATGTCAAAGCGATCAAGCAGTGGCCCCGATAAGCGTCCCAAATAGCGCAAAATACTCTGCGGGTTGGCTCTGGCTTGCGTGCCTTCGTAATAACCGGTTGGGCTGGGGTTTAACGCCCCCACTAATTGAAAGCGAGCTGGAAAACGCGTTTTGCCTTGCGCTCTTGAAATAATAATTTCACCTGACTCTAATGGCTCACGCAATGAGTCGAGCACTTTTCGTTCAAATTCCGGCATTTCATCAAGAAACAATAACCCATTGTGTGCCAAAGAAATTTCCCCCGGCCTCGGAATAGAACCGCCACCGACCAGCGCCGCCATTGAACTGGAATGATGAGGCGAGCGAAATGGCCTTTGCTTCCAGTTGTGCTGGTTGATGTCTTGTGGAGTCAGAGAAGCAACCGAAGCGGTTTCCATCGCTTCATCCTCATTCATTTCTGGCAATAAATCACACAACCGAGAGGCAAGCATGGTTTTACCCGTTCCGGGTGGACCGAGAAAAAGCAGGTTATGGTTGCCCGCAGCGGCAATTTCTAACGCTCGCTTTCCTTGCTGTTGACCAATGATATCTTGCAGATCGCGAGTATTTTTATCTCGGCACGGCTTAGGTTCGGTTTGAAAAAGAGAGAGGGTTTGTTGACCACACAAATCAGCACACACCTCAAGCAGCGTTTGCGCCGATTTATGCTGATCCTTTGCCACTAACGCGGCTTGATCACCATTACCATGAGGCACCACTAAACAGCGCTTGGCTCGATTCGCAGCTAAAGCAGCAGGTAATACGCCTTTAACAGGACGTAACTCACCAGATAAGGCTAATTCACCAATAAACTCATACCCATCTAACTTCGTTAGCGCTATCTGCTGTGAGGCCGCCAAAATACCCAGCGCGATCGGTAAATCAAATCGACCGCCCTCTTTGGGGAGATCTGCCGGTGCTAGATTGACCGTAATACGCTTGGCGGGAAACTCAAAGCGGGAATTAATGATAGCACTGCGCACGCGATCACGAGACTCTTTGACCGTCGTTTCTGGCAAGCCAACCAACGTAAAACCGGGCATGCCATTGCTAATATGTACTTCAACTGTCACTGTCGGTGCTTGCACGCCAACACTGGCTCGGCTGTGAATAATTGCGAGTCCCATTTCATTCCTTTGTGGTTGTTTAAAAAGCGTTCGTTCCGTTTCTGCGCCTTTATTTGCACACGAGAGATTGTTATATAGCTTGTTGTGATGCTGAAAGAATGTGAAAAAAGAATGAGTTTTTGCTTGTCATTTAACGGAAATGTATGTTAACACTAGAGACGTAAACAATTTCGTAAGATATTACGCCAACCATTTTAAGAATTAAGTGATGAATTTGAACGCTCACATTAACCTACTGCTAAGCCTGATTATCGTGGTCATTATTGATTCCGCGCGGGGGCTAGTTGGCGCAAAATAACCACCAGATTCAAAAAACCCCCGCACTGAAAAGTCCGGGGGTTTTTTTACAACTATTAAACTAAAAAGTTCATACTGGTTGGTGATTATCCAACCCGATATGACAGGAAGAATGGGAACGCACATGAAGTGCAAACACAACATGGTTTACTGTGCCATACACAGTTTGGGAGGGTTACGATGACAGGAGCACAACTGGTTGTAGCCGCATTAAAGCAGCAGGGAATCAAAACCGTTTTTGGTTATCCCGGCGGCGCTATCATGCCAATCTATGATGCATTATACGATGGCGGTGTAGAACACATCCTCTGTCGCCACGAACAAGGTGCCGCCATGGCGGCGATTGGCATGGCGCGCTCGACACAAGATGTCGCGGTGTGCATGGCCACCTCAGGGCCCGGAGCGACCAATTTGGTCACCGGTCTTGCCGATGCATTTCTTGACTCAATCCCCCTCGTCGCCATCACCGGCCAAGTGGCAAGCTCGCACATTGGTACCGATGCTTTTCAAGAGATGGACGTGATTGGTATGTCACTCTCTTGCACCAAACACAGCTACCTCGTTACCGATATCCACGATCTCGCACCCACCCTTGCCGAAGCCTTTGAGGTAGCGAAAGCGGGTCGCCCCGGCCCGGTGATTGTGGATATCGCTAAAGATGTACAACTGGCAAAAACCCCCGTGACTGAGCTACCTGCGTTCACTGCGCCAGCCATGCCAGTTGCCAGCCAAGAGCAGCTTCACGCAGCGCAACAACTGCTTTCACAAAGCTCTCGTCCTGTATTGTATGTTGGCGGTGGCGTTCAACTGGCCAAAGCGACCGATTCCGTACGCGAGTTTTTACGCCTCAATCCGATGCCATCAGTAAGCACCTTAAAAGGCTTGGGTACGATTGAGCGTAATGACCCGCACTATCTTGGCATGCTTGGTATGCACGGGACTAAGGCGGCAAACTTAGTCGTTCAAGAGTGTGATTTGCTGATTGTGGTTGGAGCGCGCTTTGATGACCGAGTAACGGGAAAGCTGGATACTTTTGCACCACACGCCAAAGTGATTCATATCGATATCGATGCGGCCGAGTTTAATAAACTCCGTATCGCCAATGCGTCACTACGTGGTGACATCAATCTCATTCTTCCACAACTGGAACTAACGCGTGATATCGCACCGTGGGTTCACCACAGTGAAAGTTTGCGCAGTGGCTTTAAGTGGCGCTATGACCACCCGGGCGATCTCATTTTTGCGCCATTGTTACTCAAACAACTGTCCGACATGATGCCCGATTCAGCCATCGTCTCAACCGACGTTGGCCAACATCAAATGTGGGCCGCGCAGCACATTCAGCCGCGTGCTCCCCAGAACTTCATCACCTCAGCTGGCCTTGGCACTATGGGCTTTGGGTTGCCCGCCTCAATGGGCGCGGCCGTTGCTCGCCCAGATGATCAATCCATTCTGATTTCTGGTGATGGCTCGTTCATGATGAACGTACAAGAACTTGGTACGCTCAAGCGCCGCCAAATCCCGGTCAAGATGGTACTACTGAACAACCACCGTTTGGGTATGGTGCGCCAATGGCAATCGCTGTTCTTTGATGGCCGCCATAGTGAAACAATTTTGGATGACAACCCAGATTTCGTGATGCTAGCTAAGGCGTTCGATATTCCTGGCAAAACCATCACCAAAAAAGAAGAAGTTGAACCGGCACTTAAAGAAATGCTGGCCAGCAAAACAGCTTATCTGCTTCACGTTTTGATTGATGAAGAAGAAAACGTATGGCCGCTCGTACCACCGGGCGCCTCAAATAGTGATATGTTGGAGAACACCTAATGGATAGATACCTATTAGACATCAAAGCCGATGATAAACCGGTGCTATTAGAGCGTGTTCTGCGCGTGATTCGCCATCGTGGGTTTGTGATAAAACAAGTGGCCGCAACGCAAAACCACGCCAGCAAAGTCGCCAGTGTTGAAATCATTGTTGATAGTGATCGCCCCATCAGCACACTGATCAATCAAATTGAAAAATTATGGGATATTCGCAGTGTCGATGTCACCCCAATAAAAAATAACGAACTACCGAATAACAATTTACAACAAAAGATTTGTGCATAAGGAAGGCAATAAATGGCAACAAAAACTGCAGATTACATATGGTTCAACGGTGAAATGGTTCCGTGGGCAAATGCAAACGTTCATGTACTGACACACGCGATGCACTACGGCACTTCGGTGTTTGAAGGTGTGCGTTGTTATAACACTCCTAAAGGTCCAATCGTCTTCCGTCATAAAGAGCACGCTCAACGCCTAAAAGATTCAGCAAAAATTTACCGTTTCCCTATCCCCTATACGATAGAAGAGATCATGGAAGCGACACGTGAAACATTGCGCGTCAATAAACTGGATTCAGCCTACATTCGCCCACTTGGCTTTGTTGGCAACGTTGGCCTTGGCGTTTGCCCCCCAGTGAACACTGAAATGGAGTTAATCATTGCCGCCTTCCCTTGGGGTGCTTACTTAGGTGATGAAGCGCTAGAAAATGGTGTGGATGCGATGGTTTCTAGCTGGCATCGCGCTGCGCCAAACACCATTCCAACCGCAGCCAAAGCGGGTGGTAACTATTTATCGTCTCTGCTTGTCGGTGGTGAAGCTCGTCGTCATGGCTATGCCGAAGGTATCGCCTTAAGCGTGGATGGTTATTTATCTGAAGGTGCAGGCGAAAACATTTTCGTCATCAAAAACGGTGTGCTGCTCACACCACCAACCACCAGCTCCATCTTGCCGGGCATCACGCGTGATTCGATCATGACGCTGGCTAAAGAGATGGGTTACGAAGTGCGTGAAGTGAACATTGCGCGTGAAGCACTCTACCTTGCTGACGAAATTTTCATGACCGGCACCGCCGCCGAAATCGTCCCTGTACGGAGCGTAGACCAAATTACGGTTGGAGAGGGCAAACGTGGGCCAATCACGAAAGTGATGCAAGAAGCTTACTTTGGCCTATTTAACGGCACCACAGAAGATAAGTGGGGCTGGTTGGATTACGTGTACCCACAACCGAAGTAATAGAGGACGATAGACAATGCCAAAGTATAGATCCGCAACAACGACACACGGACGTAATATGGCTGGAGCGCGCGCATTATGGCGCGCCACTGGCGTCAAAGATGAAGATTTCGGTAAGCCGATTATTGCGGTGGTTAACTCGTTCACTCAATTCGTACCGGGCCACGTGCA
Source organism: Vibrio ordalii ATCC 33509 (assembly GCA_000257205.1). Lineage (GTDB taxonomy): Bacteria > Pseudomonadota > Gammaproteobacteria > Enterobacterales > Vibrionaceae > Vibrio > Vibrio ordalii. The sequence goes on from AEZC01000172.1 coordinate 25,743, forward strand.
CCTCAAAGATATGGGGCAATTGGTTGCGGGTGAAATCGAAAAAGCCGGCGGCATCGCCAAAGAATTTAATACCATCGCGGTAGATGACGGTATCGCCATGGGGCATGGCGGCATGCTGTACTCACTGCCATCACGCGAGTTGATCGCAGACTCTGTCGAGTACATGGTTAATGCACACTGCGCTGATGCGATGGTCTGCATTTCCAACTGCGACAAAATCACCCCTGGGATGATGATGGCGGCACTGCGCATTAATATTCCCGTCATCTTTGTTTCTGGCGGGCCAATGGAAGCGGGTAAAACCAAGCTTTCTGATCAAATCATCAAACTCGATTTAGTCGATGCGATGATCCAAGGCGCTGACCCAAAAGTCTCCGATGCACAAAGTGAACAAATTGAACGCTCGGCCTGCCCAACCTGTGGTTCTTGTTCTGGCATGTTTACCGCCAACTCAATGAACTGTCTCACCGAAGCGTTGGGACTTTCTCAACCGGGTAATGGTTCGATGTTGGCCACGCATGCCGATCGTGAAGCGCTCTTCATCAACGCAGGTAAACGCATAGTTGAATTAACCAAGCGTTACTACGAGCAAGATGATGCATCCGCCTTACCGCGTAATATTGCCAACAAAGCCGCATTCGAAAATGCGATGGCGCTCGATATTGCCATGGGCGGCTCAACCAACACCGTATTGCACCTATTAGCAGGCGCTCAAGAAGGTGAAATCGATTTTGACATGGGTGATATCGACCGCATGTCACGCCGCGTACCTCATCTGTGTAAAGTCGCGCCATCGACTCAAAAATATCACATGGAAGATGTGCACCGCGCGGGTGGTGTGATGGCGATTCTTGGTGAATTGGATCGCGCAGGCCTCATCAATAATCAAACTCACACCGTGTTGGGTTTATCGATGAAAGAGCAGTTGGCTCAATACGACATCATGCAAACCCAAGATGAAGACGTCTTAACCTTTTTCCGTGCCGGTCCTGCGGGTATTCGTACCACTAAAGCCTTCTCACAACAATGCCGCTGGGATCGCCTCGATGACGATCGCAAAGAAGGCTGTATTCGCACCAAAGAGCATGCTTTTAGCCAAGATGGTGGCCTAGCCGTCCTATCAGGCAACATTGCCGTTGACGGCTGTATTGTCAAGACAGCAGGGGTTGATGAAGGTAGCCTGAAATTTGCAGGCCCAGCCGTGGTCTTTGAAAGCCAAGAAAGTGCCGTTGAAGGTATTTTAGGCGGTAAAGTGAAGGCCGGTGATGTTGTCGTCATCCGCTATGAAGGCCCAAAAGGTGGCCCAGGTATGCAAGAAATGCTTTACCCAACCACCTACCTAAAATCAATGGGGCTAGGCAAAGAGTGCGCGCTACTGACTGACGGTCGTTTCTCTGGCGGGACTTCCGGTTTATCAATTGGTCACGTTTCTCCAGAAGCTGCCAACGGCGGAACGATAGGTTTGGTGAACTCTGGGGATATTATCGCCATCGATATTCCAAACCGCTCCATTACGCTCAACGTTTCAGAAGCTGAACTGGCTGAGCGCCGCGTAAAACAAGACCAGCTCGGTTGGAAACCTGTCAATCGCCAGCGTGAAGTCTCTTTGGCATTGAAAGCCTACGCAAGTATGGCCACCAGCGCTGATAAAGGGGCTGTTCGAGACAAATCTAAGCTCGAGGGCTAGCGGATGAGCGACTCAGGTAACGCAACTCAAACTGGCGCAGATTATCTGCGCCAAATCCTGCGCGCTCCCGTTTATGACGTCGCAACGGTAACGCCACTACAGGATATGCCCCGTTTGTCAGCGCGCATTAAAAATCGCGTTCAGCTCAAGCGTGAAGATCGCCAGCCTGTACACTCTTTTAAATTACGCGGCGCTTATAATATGGTGTCGAGTTTATCTGAAGCGCAAAAGCAAGCAGGGGTGATTGCCGCGTCAGCGGGCAACCACGCGCAGGGAATGGCTCTATCGGGCACAAAATTAGGCATTAAAACCACCATTGTGATGCCTAAAACTACCCCTGATATCAAAGTCGAAGCGGTGCGCGGTTTTGGCGGTTTGGTGATTTTGCATGGCAACAACTTTGATGAAGCCAAAGCCGAAGCGGAACGCTTGGCTCACGAGCAAGGTTATACGTTTGTTCCACCGTTCGATCACCCACTGGTCATTGCAGGGCAAGGCACGATTGGCATGGAAATGCTGCAACAAAATGGCCACCTTGATTACATTTTTGTACCGGTCGGCGGTGGCGGTTTAGCCGCTGGGGTCGCGGTGCTGATCAAACAGCTGATGCCAGAAATCAAAGTGATTGCGGTTGAACCTGAAGATTCTGCTTGTTTAAAAGCAGCACTCGATGCAGGTAAACCCGTAGTGCTTGACCAAGTCAGCATGTTTGCCGACGGTGTCGCGGTAAAACGTATTGGTGATGAAACCTTCCGTTTATGTCAGCAATACATTGATGGCCACATCACGGTATCAAGCGATGAAATCTGCTCGGCGGTTAAAGATATCTTCGAAGACACGCGTGCAATTGCCGAACCCTCAGGGGCGCTTGCTCTGGCTGGTCTGAAGAAATTCGCGGATAAACATAAACTGGTGGATAAACAGTTAGGCACCGTGCTTTCGGGCGCTAACACCAATTTCCACGGCTTGCGCTACGTGTCGGAGCGATGCGAGCTAGGCGAAAAACGTGAAGGGCTTTTGGCGGTGACCATACCTGAACGTCAAGGCGCGTTTTTTGAGTTTTGCAATATCATTGGCGGCCGTGCGGTCACCGAGTTCAACTATCGCTATAACGATGACAAGCTGGCCAACATTTTCGTCGGTGTACGCCTGTTAAGTGGGCAAGAAGAGCTCGACAACATCATTCACGATTTACGCCAAGGTGGCTACCCTGTGGTGGATCTATCGGATGATGAAATGGCCAAGCTGCATGTGCGTTATATGATTGGAGGCAAACCCTCTAAGCCGCTAAAAGAGCGATTATACAGCTTCGAATTTCCGGAATATCCGGGCGCTCTGCTGAAATTTCTCAGCACGCTTGGCACACACTGGAATATTAGCTTGTTTAATTACCGCAATCATGGCGCCGATTATGGCCGCGTATTGTGTGGTTTTGAACTCGAAGAGAGCGATTTAAACCGCTTCTCCGCTCACCTTAGAGAATTGGATTACCAATGCAAAGATGAGACAGACAATCCTTCATACCAGTTCTTCTTATCCTAAAGCTCAATGCCAGTCCCACGACTGGCATTTTTTATCAGTGATGCATAATACGCATAGAACCAATGCTAAAGTTTCATTTTAGTCATAGTTAATTCAGTACTACACTTAGCGACATCTTATGCTTGCTGTGCCAATCTGGAGATCCGAATGTTTAAAGCGTTAATCCTTAATCAACAAGAAAAAAACACAGTTGCCACCATTGAACAAATCGACGAATCACAATTACCGCAAGGTGAGGTTTTAGTCGCGGTCGATTACTCATCATTAAATTACAAAGATGGTTTGGCCATTACAGGTAAAGGCAAAATCATTCGCAATTTCCCTATGGTACCGGGCATTGATCTTGCAGGGACCGTACTTGAATCCCAAGATACTCGCTACCAAACCGGTGACAAAGTTGTACTAACCGGTTGGGGGGTTGGTGAAAACCATTGGGGTGGTATGGCGCAAAAAGCACGCTTGAAAGCCGATTGGTTAGTGCCACTCGTGCACGGCCTTGATAGCAAAAAAGCGATGATGATTGGCACTGCTGGCTTTACCGCCATGCTTTGCGTGCAAGCCATTTTAGATGCGGGTATTCAACCGGAAAAGGGTGAAATATTGGTGACGGGTGCCAGTGGCGGCGTTGGTTCAGTTGCTGTAACACTATTAGCTAAGCTAGGTTATACAGTTGCTGCGGTAACCGGTCGTGTTGAACAAAATGGTCCACTGCTAGAAAAACTAGGAGCAAACCGCATTATTGATCGCAGCGAATTTGAAGAGCCAGCTCGTCCGCTGGAAAAACAGATTTGGGCTGGCGCGGTCGATACAGTAGGCAGCAAAATGTTAGCCAAAGTGTTAGCTCAAATGGACTACAACAGCACGGTTGCGGCGTGTGGTTTAGCGGGTGGTTTTGATTTACCCACCACCGTCATGCCGTTCATTTTGCGCAATGTACGCCTGCAAGGTGTCGACTCGGTCTCTTGCCCGCTAGAAAAACGCATGGCAGCATGGGAAAGCTTAGCGAAACTGCTACCTGCAAGCTACTTTGAGCAAGCGTGTGAGGAAATCACCCTCGAACAAACAGCACAATACGCTGAAACGATCACCAATGGTCAAGTGACTGGTCGCGTGGTGATTAAGCTTTAAACCATTCATTCATCAAGCTTTGGTCTTACTCAAAGCTTGATGATTTTTACCCCTATAACTGCATCTCTTCAATACGCTTAGCAATCAACCGGCTGCACTCTTGTTTGACGATCTGCCTTAACCATTCTTGGGCAGGAGAATGCTCACATCGCGAGTGCCAAATCATAGAGTAGTCAAACGGCGTAAACTGAAACGGTAACGGCTTCACCACCAATGCGTAACGCTCTGCCACTAAATAGGCCAGATCCGCAGGCACCGTAATAATCAATGGCATGGTATCAACAATCGCTAGCGCAGCTTCTAAATGATAGGCTCTGAGCACCATTTTCCGTTTAGGCTGCCCACTTAATGCTTGTTCAATTAAGGCATTAACACCATCACTGATCGCAATCATCGCATGAGGGTATGCCAGGTAATCCGCTAAAGAGATCTGCCGATTCGCCAGCGGATGGTGCTGGGAGAGCAAACAAAGCACACCGACTCGCCCAGGCACCTCACTCATCAATGGTGCTACTGGCGACGTTGGGCGACAAATCGCTAAATCAGCCCCTTCATAAGTCAGTTGATCGGCCAACCTATCATGCTGCAAAGGTAAAAACTCAAACGACACGTTTGGTGCCTCTTGATATATCCTTGGTAAAGCAAACGGTAAGATGGTCTGCATTGCGTAATCTGTCGTGGCAATGGTGAAGGTTTGTTCACATTGCTGGGGGTCAAATTCAACAGGTGAAAGGATTTGACGTAGAGACTCCAGTGGCTCGCCTAAGGCGCGATTAAGCTCCAACGCTTTTTCAGTCGCAATGAGATGCTGACCTTGACGCGTAAAAAGAGGATCATTGAGCAGATCACGTAACCGACCTAATACACGGCTCATGGCTGACTGGCTAAGATTTAAACGCTGGGCCGCTTTACTGACACTGCTCTCTTCTATCAACACTCTCAGTGCAATCAATAAATTCAGATCGCGACGATAGATATCTTCCAACTCCATGCAACAACCACACTTTTATCATGGCAAATAGGCTCAGTGTACGCGTTAGGCAAAAAAAATCCCGCCTTTCAGCGGGGAAGCCCAAGAAAATGGGGATAGTGTCGGAATGTGTTACGTGTCGTATTTAGTGCTATGCGTTGATCAATATGTGATGGATTAGTGATTCTGCTCTTCTGAGATGCCTTTCCAAAGATGCATCTCAAGCCAGATCCCAACCAGTGACGCACTGACACCAAAAAGTGGCATCCATGACGTTTCTGCAGGCGTTCGCATCACTAAGGCACAAAATGAGATAAAGCAGAGAACCGAATAAATGGTTAACCTATCAAGCGCTGTTAACATAAGTGCCTCACCAAATTGTTATCAACTTGTTATCAACTTGTTAAGTAAGTTAAAACAAAAAGATCACTTTGCCAAGTGGTTATTGAATATTTTTTCCTCGCCAGTATTATCTACGCCTTGCGATAACATCGATTAGGTTTGACTATGACATTTGATCCGGCACTTGCCACACAAACACTCGAAGCCGAAGGATTGCGCTGTCCCGAGCCTGTAATGATGGTCAGAAAAACCATTCGAACCATGCAAGATGGCGAAATTTTACTAGTGAAAGCCGATGACCCGTCAACCACTCGAGACATTCCCAGTTTTTGCCGCTTTATGGATCATCAGTTAATTGCCGAGAAAGTGGACACATTGCCCTATCTCTATTTGATTAAGAAAGGATTGAGTTAAGCCTCGATCTAAGTGATGCGTACGCAAAAGAAAAGGCGACCTCAAAAAGGCCGCCTTTTGCTATTAATTCATTGATTCATTGATTCATTGATTCATTGATTCATTGCGCTGCACACTACTCATTAAACTCGATGGTGCGGATCTCTGATTGCAGTTTTGTGATCTGCTTTTGCAGGGTTCGAATTTCATCGTGCATCGGGATAATGTGCGCGACTCGGATCCAAGATTCCACCATCAAGCCACACAATATGATTGCGCCGGCCACCATAGGTAGCCACATTTCCGTTAACGCCATACCCAGCAACGTCAGCACAAAACCGAACGTAAACAAGTAACTTTGGCTCTTGGCGGTCATTCCCATATAACGTGTCAGCATATGCATTCCCTCTTACTTGCATCATCTAGCACTACAGTAACATGGCCAGTATGGCATAAATTTGTCACTCATCACGCAACTGTAGATGTTGGGCAACAAGTTGAGTAATAAATTGTGTCACACTCACTCGCCCAATCATCTAATCGATTGGAATTACCAAATCTCCGCGCCGATCGCTAATATCAAAAAGAGTACCGCCGTGATTTTACGAATCAGTCCTAGCGGCATTTTATCGGCGGATAATTTACCAATCAGCACCACAGGTACGTTAGCCAGCAACATACCAATCGTCGTTCCGAGCACCACCCACAGTAGAGCATCCGCATATTGCGCACCAAGAATAGACGTTGCTATTTGGGTTTTATCGCCAATTTCAGCGACAAAAAAGGCGATGAAGCTAGCGACAAAAGGGCCTCGATTGGTAATTTTTTCATCGCCGTCGAGTTTGTCTGGAATTAACACCCAACCTGCCATGGCTAAAAAGCTGGCGACCAACACCCATTTGAGGATCTCGGGTGAGAGATAGTCAGCGACCACAACGCCCAGCCAAGCGGCAAGAGCATGGTTAACCAGAGTGGCCAAAAAAATGGCGGCAATAATAGGTAAAGGTTTACGATAACGACTGGCTAGCAGCAGAGAAAGCAGTTGGGTTTTATCGCCAATTTCAGCTAAGGCGACGGTAGTAATTGAAATAGCTAATACGCTCACGACAGGCTCAATGGGGCGGGATAATTATAATAACCATAGACAAACGCCACTCCCCGCCCCGGTTTGTGATGTTTGTCTAAGGTCTTGCTAAGCTAAAATGACTTTAGCCTCGAACGCCACGGTGATTTGGCACCAATTATGTTGACGAACGAACCGTTAAGATAAGAAATCTCACTGGTAAGCTACTCCCCAAAGACGGCGCAATTCTAATCAGGCCGAGTGAAAATCTCAAGTTAGAAATCAGTCAAAATCATTCAGGTGTAATAATTTGGCACAATCGATGCGATAAATTCGGCTAAAACGGATTTTCGACCATTAATTAAGCAAGATTACCGCTACTCGCTGAGCGAATATCTGGGTATACTTGTTCGTTATTTTCATCCATTCAGACAGAAGAATCGCGCGAACCTGACTATGCAAAAATACGATATCAAAACCTTTCAGGGTATGATCCTCGCGCTGCAGGATTATTGGGCCCAACAAGGCTGTACCATTGTTCAACCATTAGATATGGAAGTGGGTGCAGGAACCTCTCACCCAATGACATGCCTGCGAGCTTTAGGCCCAGAGCCCATTGCAACGGCGTATGTTCAACCCTCTCGTCGTCCAACGGACGGTCGTTATGGTGAAAACCCAAACCGCCTGCAACACTATTACCAATTCCAAGTCATCATCAAACCTTCACCAGACAACATTCAAGAGTTGTATCTAGGGTCTTTAGAGGTGCTCGGTGTTGACCCACTAGTACACGATATTCGTTTCGTGGAAGATAACTGGGAAAACCCAACCTTAGGTGCTTGGGGTCTTGGCTGGGAAGTGTGGCTAAACGGCATGGAAGTAACTCAATTTACTTACTTCCAACAAGTCGGCGGCCTTGAGTGCAAGCCGGTAACCGGCGAAATCACTTACGGTATTGAACGTCTTGCCATGTATATTCAATGCGTGGATTCAGTGTATGACTTAGTCTGGACAGATGGCCCATTAGGTAAAGTCACCTATGGTGACATTTACCATCAAAATGAAGTCGAACAATCCACTTACAACTTCGAACACGCGGATGTCGATTTTCTTTTCACTTTCTTCGACCAGTGCGAAAAAGAGTGTAAGCATCTACTTGAGCTAGAAAAACCGCTGCCACTTCCTGCCTATGAGCGTATTTTGAAAGCGGGCCATGCCTTTAACCTATTGGACGCACGTAAAGCGATTTCGGTGACAGAACGTCAACGTTACATCCTACGCATCCGTAACCTGACCAAAGCGGTTGCAGAAGCGTACTACGCATCTCGTGAAGCACTCGGCTTCCCTATGTGTAAAAAGGGTGAGGACAAGTAAGATGGCAAAAGAATTTCTAATTGAATTAGGCACAGAAGAGCTACCACCAAAACAACTTCGCACTTTGGCTGAAGCGTTTGCGGCTAACTTTGCCGCAGAATTGAAAACCGCTGAACTGGCACACGAAGGCATCAAATGGTTTGCAACCCCTCGCCGTTTGGCACTGAAAGTGACCAACTTGGCCCAGGGTCAAGCGGATAAAGTGGTCGAAAAACGTGGCCCTGCTATTTCAGTTGCTTTTGATGCCGATGGCAATCCAACCAAAGCAGCACAAGGCTGGGCGCGTGGCAACGGCATTACTGTTGAGCAAGCGGATCGCCTAACAACAGACCAAGGTGAATGGCTACTGTTTAAACAGGATGTCAAAGGCCAAGATGCTAAAGCCATTGTGGTTGAACTCGCCGCCAAAGCCTTAGCAAACTTGCCTATCGCCAAACCCATGCGTTGGGGTGATAAAGAAACACAATTTATCCGCCCAGTAAAAACTCTGACTATTTTGATGGGTGATGAACTGATCGAAGGTGAGATCTTAGGCGTAGCTTCTGCGCGCACCATTCGTGGTCACCGCTTTATGGGCGAAAAAGAGTTCACCATCGATTCAGCAGAACAATACCCAGCGATTTTAGAACAGCGCGGTAAAGTGATCGCCGATTACGATGCGCGTAAAGCGATAATTATTGCTGATGCACAAAAAGCAGCGCTACAGGTTGGCGGTGTTGCCGATCTTGACGATGACTTGGTTGAAGAAGTGACCTCACTGGTTGAATGGCCAGTGGTGCTAACGGCGAAATTTGAAGAAAAATTCCTTAAAGTACCGTCAGAAGCTTTGGTTTACACCATGAAAGGTGACCAAAAATACTTCCCGGTTTATTCTCATCAGATGAGCGATGCGAATAAGCAATTGCTGCCTAATTTTATTTTCGTCTCTAACATCGAGTCGAAAGAGCCTCGCCATGTTATCGAAGGCAACGAGAAAGTCGTTCGTCCACGCTTAGCGGACGCGGAATTCTTCTTTAATACCGATCTCAAAAGCAAATTAGTCGATCGTCTACCACGACTAGAAACCGCGATTTTCCAACAGCAGTTGGGTACGATTAAAGATAAAACTGACCGTATTACTGAACTGGCTGGTTACATTGCAGAACAGATTGGCGCGGATGTAGAAAAATCAAAACGTGCGGGCTTACTGGCTAAATGCGATTTGATGACCTCAATGGTGTTTGAATTTACCGACACGCAAGGCGTGATGGGTATGCATTATGCTCGCCATGACGGAGAAGCAGAAGAAGTCGCCGTTGCACTAAACGAGCAGTACATGCCACGCTTTGCTGGCGATGCTCTGCCAACCAATGGCGTTTCCGCCGCAGTGGCCATCGCAGACAAGCTAGACACCATAGTCGGCATCTTCGGTATTGGCCAAGCGCCAAAAGGCTCGGATCCCTTTGCTCTGCGTCGCGCATCACTGGGTGTACTGCGCATCATCGTTGAATACGGCTATAACTTGGACTTAGTTGACCTAGTAGCAAAAGCGAAATCGCTGTTTGGTGATCGCCTCACCAACGACAACGTTGAGCACGATGTGATTGAGTTTATGCTTGGCCGTTTCCGTGCTTGGTATCAAGATGAAGGTTTTAGCGTCGACATCATCCAAGCGGTACTTGCTCGTCGTCCAACCAAACCCGCTGATTTTGACAAACGTGTTAAAGCAGTTTCCCACTTCCGTGAACTGGAAGCGGCTGAAGCCCTAGCGGCGGCAAACAAGCGTGTCGGTAACATTTTAGCGAAATTTGACGGTGAACTGGCTGCAGAAATCAACCTAACACTTCTTCAAGAAGCGGCCGAAAAAGCCTTAGCGGAAGAAGTGGAAGTGATGACCGAAGCACTAGAACCTGCTTTCGCTACCGGTGATTACCAACAAGCACTGAGCAAGCTGGCAGCACTACGTGAACCTGTTGATGCTTTCTTTGATAATGTCATGGTGATGGCAGACGATGAAGCATTAAAACAAAACCGTTTAACGCTGCTCAATAACTTGCGTAATCTGTTCCTACAAATTGCTGATATTTCACTGCTGCAAAAGTAGTCGCTGATATTTCGGCACACAAATTAATCTATCAAAGCCCAGCAGTCATCCGCTGGGCTTTTTGTTTTATCTGACCGCAGTGTGTTATTTGGCGAAAAATAGTGCTTTGACTCGCAAAAACATTGGGATATGTTCAAGGATTACTCGATGGGCATGGCATCGTTTTATGCCCCTTTATGCAAGCAAATACAAGAATGAATTAGGCAGTCAGCAATGCAGTTTTCGAAATTTGGTGAAAAATTTAATCAGTATTCCGGTATTACCCAGTTAATGGACGATCTCAATGATGGCCTGCGCACCCCCGGAGCCATTATGCTCGGCGGTGGTAACCCAGCCGCCATTCCCGCCATGATTGACTATTTTCATCAAACCAGTGCCGACATGCTTAGCAGTGGTGAACTGATCGCTGCCCTCGCCAACTATGATGGCCCACAAGGCAAAGATCTGTTCGTTAAATCTCTCGCAAAACTGCTCAAAGAAACCTATGGCTGGGAAATCAGTGAAAAGAACATTAGCTTAACCAATGGCAGCCAGAGTGGATTTTTCTATCTATTTAATCTGTTTGCTGGCCAGCAAGCTGACGGTTCACATAAGAAAATTTTACTGCCACTAGCGCCTGAATATATTGGTTATGGTGACGCCGGGATAGATGAAGATATTTTTGTCTCCTACCGCCCAGAAATAGAACTACTCGACAATGGCTTATTCAAATACCACGTGGATTTCGAAACCTTGAGCGTGGATTCGTCGGTGGCCGCCATTTGCGCTTCACGCCCAACCAATCCGACGGGAAATGTGCTCACAGAACAAGAGATCCACAAGCTCGATAAGCTGGCTAGAGAGAACAATATCCCACTGATTATCGACAACGCATATGGCGTTCCCTTTCCCAACATCATTTTTGAAGAGATTGAACCCTTTTGGAATGACAACACCATTTTATGCATGAGCCTTTCGAAACTGGGTTTACCCGGTGTGCGCTGCGGTATCGTCATTGCCAACGAAACCATTACCCAAGCATTAACCAACATGAATGGCATCATTAGCTTAGCGCCAGGCAGCATCGGCCCTGCCATTGCTCATCATATGATTGAAAAAGGCGATCTATTAAGGCTCAGTCGCGATGTGATCAAGCCCTTTTACCAACAGAAATCACAAAGAGCAGTCGAGTTACTCAAGCAAGCCATTAGCGACCCGCGCTTTCGTATCCATAAACCAGAAGGGGCGATCTTTTTATGGCTCTGGTTTGATGAGCTCCCTATAACCACCATGGAACTTTACCAACGTCTAAAAGCCAGAGGGGTATTGATTGTACCGGGTGAATATTTCTTTATTGGTCAACAAGACGATTGGCAACACGCGCATCAGTGTCTGCGTATGAACTACGTGCAAGATGATGAAGCCATGCAAAAGGGCATTCAAATTATTGCTCAAGAAGTGGCATTAGCTTATCAGCAGTAATCCATCCTTTCTGCCATGAAAAAGAGCGCCAAAAGGCGCTCTTTCACTACTTTAATGTGGCCAGTAACTTAATTGTTCTCAATTAAATTTTTGCCATTAATCGCAATTTTACGTGGTTGCATCGCTTCAGGTGTTTCACGTTCAAGATCCACGTGTAGCAAGCCATTTTCCATTGTGGCTCCGAGTACTTTAACATAGTCGGCCAATTGAAATTTACGTTCAAAATCGCGCTCAGCAATACCTTGGTAGACGTAGTTTTTATTCTCTTCGGGTTTACGTTCGCCACGTACAATCAGCGTATTTTCTTGTTGAGTAATCTCAATCTGCTCTTCAGAAAAACCAGCTACCGCCATCGTGATGCGATATTTATTGTCGTCTTGCTGTTCAATATTGTACGGAGGGTAACCCGCAGAACTATTCTTCGCTGAACTGGATTCCATCATGTTTAATAGACGGTCAAAACCAATTGCGTTGCGGTATAAAGGAGTGAAATCTACTGTTCTCATCATACTATCCTCATCATAAGCAATAGCCTTAGCGCATAGGCGCTAAGCCGTTAGCAGCCATTCTTTCAACATGGAGCTAACAACACATTTAATGATCACAACACAAGGCTCCTCTTAAGAGAGCAAACCTGTGTCGCCATTTCAGAGGTCCTTACGGCATCCTCTTCATTAATAGATATCGGGGCACGACAATTCTTTTCAAGTTTTTTTGAAAAAATTTTTAGCTACTGCAAGCGCTAACAAGGAATGTTAGGCCTGATAGTAAAAAAACACCGCTCTTGCGAAACGGTGTTTTTTGGGATTTGTTTTATAACAACGACTTAGACATCGAGGTTGGCAACTTTTAAAGCGTTCTCTTCGATGAATGCGCGACGCGGCTCAACTTGATCACCCATCAAGGTGGTAAACAGTTCATCAGCACCAACAGCATCTTCAATCGTGACTTGCAGCATACGGCGAGATTCAGGATCCATCGTCGTTTCCCACAACTGATCTGGGTTCATTTCACCTAGACCTTTGTAGCGTTGTAGGCTTAGGCCACGACGAGACTCTTTAATTAACCAGTTCAACGCATCAACAAAGTTATCGACAGGTTGAATACGCTCACCACGTTGAATGTAAGCCCCTTCTTCAACCAAGCCATAAAGTGCTTCAGAAAGGTCCGCCAGCTTGCTGTACTCTTTCGAATTGAGCAAATCAGCACTTAATAGATGTTGGTGCGTTACACCATGGGTGCGCACTACAATATTAGGCTGATAAATACCAAGCTCTGCATTGTGCTCAGTTTCAATGCTGTATTGGCTTGCACCAACTTCTTTCGCATTTAACTGCTCCACCAGCTGTTTGCCCCACGCTTCTACTACTGCAGAATCAGCGCATTGATCAACAATGATACGCGGCATATAGATGAATTCATGGATCAAGGCGTAAGGGTAGCGGCGGCTCATACACTCCACCAGCTTAATGGCGACATTGTATTGCTTAACCAAGGTTTCTAACGCTTCGCCTGCTAATGCTGGCGCTTGAGGGTTAACATGCAATGAGGCACCATCCAATGCCAAAGCAACTTGGTATTGGTTCATCGCCTCTTCATCTTTGATGTACTGCTCTTGCTTGCCTTTTTTCACTTTATATAAAGGCGGTTGAGCAATGTAGATGTAGCCACGCTCAATCAGCTCAGGCATTTGACGATAGAAGAAGGTCAACAGTAGCGTACGGATGTGCGAACCGTCGACGTCCGCATCGGTCATGATGATGATGTTGTGATAACGCAGTTTGTCTGGGTTATATTCATCACGGCCAATGCCACAGCCTAATGCAGTGATAAGCGTTGCGACTTCTTGCGAAGAAAGCATTTTGTCGAAACGAGCTTTTTCAACGTTAAGAATTTTACCTTTCAGCGGTAAAATCGCTTGGTTTTTACGGTTACGTCCCTGCTTGGCAGAACCGCCAGCAGAGTCCCCTTCCACTATGTACAGTTCAGATAGTGCAGGATCTTTTTCTTGGCAATCGGCGAGTTTACCCGGCAAACCAGCAAGATCTAACGCACCTTTACGACGTGTCATTTCACGCGCTTTACGCGCCGCTTCACGAGCACGAGCCGCATCAATGATTTTTGAACAGACCATTTTGGCTTCACTTGGGTTTTCAGCCAAAAACTCCGCCAATTTCTCACCCATTGCTGATTCAACCGCAGTTTTCACCTCAGATGAAACTAATTTATCTTTAGTTTGGCTAGAGAACTTAGGATCCGGCACTTTCACTGAAACCACCGCGGTTAAACCTTCACGAGCATCATCACCCGAGGTCGCCGCTTGCGCTTTTTTCGAGAAGCCTTCTTTATCCATGAAGGTGTTTAGGGTACGAGTTAACGCCCCACGGAAACCCGCTAAGTGGGCACCACCATCACGTTGAGGAATGTTGTTGGTAAAGCAGTAAATGTTTTCTTGGAAACCATCGTTCCACTGCATCGCCACTTCCACGGTAATCCCATCGTCACGCTCAGAGCTGAAATGGAATACTTTTTCATGGATCGGCGTTTTATTGCGGTTTAAATGGCCAACAAACGCTTTAATACCACCTTCATATCTGAAGTGGTCTTTTTTGTCTTCTTCGCGTTCATCAAATAGTTTGATGGATACACCAGAGTTTAGGAAAGAGAGCTCACGCAGACGCTTAGCTAAAATATCGTAATGGAATTCAATGTTGGTAAAGGTTTCAGCACTTGGCCAAAAACGCAGGGTTGTCCCGGTTTTATCGGTTTCACCCACCACAGCCAACGGCGCTTGTGGCACACCGTGACAATAAGTTTGTGTGTGAATAGCGCCGTTACGATAGATAGTCAGTAGCACTTTTTCAGACAGCGCGTTGACGACGGACACACCGACGCCGTGCAGACCACCCGAAACCTTGTATGAGTTGTCATCAAATTTACCGCCCGCATGCAGAACCGTCATAATCACTTCCGCGGCAGAAACTTGTTCTTCTTCGTGAAGGTCGGTAGGAATACCACGGCCATCATCGCTAACTGAAACTGAATTGTCTTCGTGAATAGTCACTACGATGTCTTTACAGTGACCTGCCAACGCTTCATCAATTGAGTTATCCACCACCTCAAAAACCATGTGGTGCAGACCGGTGCCATCATCCGTGTCGCCGATGTACATTCCTGGACGTTTACGAACTGCGTCCAGACCCTTCAGTACCTTAATACTCGATGAATCGTAATTATTCGACATGAGTTACTCTCTCACTATTTTATCCGTGCTCTATTGTGCCATGTTCCACATGAAACATCTTGCTGTTTGACTCAATCATGTCTGCAACTTGGCCTTGCGTAATAGAACTTACAAAAACTTGTGCCCCCGTCGATTTTAAGCAATCCGCTAAACGCTTACGACGATGGCTATCTAATTCGGAAGCAAAGTCATCAATTAAATAGATGCATTGCTTACCTGTCAGCTCGGTTAAGTGTTGTCCTTGTGCGACGCGCAGTGCACACACCATTAATTTAAGCTGACCGCGTGATAGAACATCTTCAACCGGTGTTCCATTGACCTTTATTTTTAAATCCGCTTTGTTCGGGCCACTGAATGTGTAGCCTAGCGATTGATCGCGTTCGAAGTTTTTCTCGAGGATTTGTTGATAGGGCGTCTCTTTTTCCCAACCACGATAATACTTCATTTGCACATCAAATTCTGGCAAAAAACTGCGACACAACGCCTCGGCAACACACTTCATTTGCGTCACATAATGTGTGCGCCATGCATCGATTTGTTCAGCCAAGCGCGCCATCTCCTGATCCCAGTAACTGAGTTCACGATAATGGGTTGCCGTTTTTAACAACGCATTGCGCTGCTTATTGAGGCGCTTAAAACGACCCCATGCATCATAAAAGGCAGGTTCACTATGAAATACCCCCCAATCAATAAATGCACGTCGTTGTTTTGGTCCATCGGTGAGCAGATCAAACCCTTCCGGATGAATCAATTGCAAAGGTAAAACTTGTGCCAGTTGCGCCAGTTTTTGTCCAGATTGACCGCCTATTTTAACCTCTGTTGAACCGTCACGCTGCTTATTAATGCCAATCGGTAGCTCAAATTGATCCGAGGTCAAAAAACGCCCATGCACAAACAGCTCCTGACACTCATTTTGTATGACGCGTCCGGTTAAGGCGTTTTTGAACGAGCGGCCATGACCCAGCAGGTAAATCGCTTCCAGTACACTGGTTTTGCCGCTGCCATTAGGGCCAATAAGAAAGTTAAAGCCTGATGATAATGGGATATCACAGGCTTTAATATTGCGAAATTGTTGGACGATTAAACGAGTCAGCGGCATTGCGCAAACTTAAAGTCGGATCGGCATGACGACATACATCGCACTATCGTCATCGCGATTTTCAATCAGCGCGCTGGCGTTGGCGTCAGACATCGATACACGAACCTGTTCACAACGTAATGTATTCAGTACATCGAGTACATAGCTGACGTTAAAACCAATTTCGATGGCGTCGCCCTCAAAGGTAACATCCAACAACTCTTCCGCTTCTTCTTGCTCTGGGTTATTGGCGGTAATGCGCATTGCGTTATCCGCAAGATTAACCCGTACACCGCGAAACTTTTCATTTGAGAGAATTGCAGCACGAGAAAACGCCTGACGTAACTCATCACAGCCCGTTTCTAAGGTTTTGGTGGTTTGCTGCGGCATAACGCGGCGATAATCAGGGAAGCGGCCATCAACCAGCTTAGAAGTGAAGATGAAATTATTCACTTGGGCGCGCAAATTTGAGCTACCAATTTGCAGCACAACTGGCTGTTCTGGCGCATCAAGTAACTTGACCAGTTCCTGTACCCCTTTACGCGGCACGATGATCTGTTTATTGGCAAAATCCGCGCTGAGTGCCGTTTGCGAAACCGCCATACGGTGTCCATCGGTTGCCACAGAGCGCAAGGTTGAACCGTCGATTTCAAATAGCATACCGTTCAGGTAATAACGCACATCTTGGTTAGCCATCGAAAACTGGGTTTTCTCAATTAAACTACGCAGTTCTGCCTGAGTGAGCGACACTTCCACTTCACTTTGCCAATCTTCAATATTAGGAAAGTCACTGGCAGGTAAGGTTGCCAGAGAGAAACGGCTACGGCCAGAACGCATCTGGATGCGATCGCCTTCCAATACCACAGTGATCACGGCGCTATCGGGCAAGCCGCGACAAATATCTAAAAATTTACGCGCAGGGACAGTGATGCTTCCTGCTTCGCACTCACCTTCAAGTGTCACGCGGCTAATCAGTTCGACTTCAAGATCGGTCGCCGTCATCGACAGCACGTTCTCTTCCACTTTGAGCAACAAATTACCAAGAATTGGCAAAGTCGCACGTCCGCCTAATGTTCCAGATACTTGCTGAAGTGGCTTAATGAAGTGGCTACGTTCAATAGTAAATTTCATAGTTAGCTCTTACGATGTTATCGGGCGACCCCAAATGTGAGGGTTAAAATAGCTGATATAAGAAGGTTGTGCATCAAGAAGACAGGGTACGAATTAAATTCGAATAGTCTTCTTTAATGTCGTGGCTCTCTTCGCGTAACTGCTGGATTTTACGGCAAGCATGCAGCACTGTCGTATGATCTCGGCCACCAAACGCATCACCAATTTCAGGCAAGCTGTGGTTAGTCAGCTCTTTAGCCAGTGCCATCGCCAACTGGCGTGGACGGGCAACCGAGCGAGAACGACGTTTAGAAAGCAAATCCGCCACTTTAATTTTGTAGTATTCCGCCACGGTCTTTTGAATGTTATCAATGGTGACCAATTTTTCTTGCAAAGCTAATAAGTCACGCAGCGCTTCACGCACAAAATCGATGGTGATCGGACGGCCGGTAAAGTTAGCGTTGGCGATAACACGGTTTAGTGCACCTTCCAATTCACGCACGTTGGAACGTAAGCGTTTGGCAATAAAAAAGGCAACTTCATCGGCAAGATGAATTTGGTGATCTTCTGCCTTCTTCATTAAAATCGCGACACGCGTTTCAAGCTCTGGTGGCTCAATCGCAACCGTCAAACCCCAACCAAAACGAGATTTCAGGCGATCTTCCACCCCATTGATCTCTTTCGGATAGCGGTCGGAAGTCAAAATGATTTGTTGGTTACCTTCAAGCAGTGCGTTAAAGGTATGAAAGAACTCTTCTTGCGAACGCTCTTTATTGGCAAAGAATTGAATATCATCGATCAAGAGTGCATCAACACTGCGGTAATAGCGTTTGAACTCTTCAATCGCATTATTTTGCAGCGCTTTCACCATATCTTGCACGAAACGCTCTGAGTGCATGTAAATCACTTTCGCATTCGGGTTGTTATCAACAATCGCATTACCAACGGCGTGCAATAAGTGTGTTTTACCTAGCCCTGTACCACCGTATAAGAAGAGTGGGTTATAGGCCGCGCCAGGGTTATCGGAAACTTGACGCGCTGCAGCCAAACCGAGTTGGTTCGATTTACCTTCAACGAAGTTATTGAACTTATGTTTAGGGTTAACGTTTGATCTGTGATTAATGTCTGCCACAACCGTGTCGTTTTCCCACGTACGATGTACTGGTTTACGCGCTTGTAACTGTGCAGGAGCTGAAGATTCAGCCGCGACATCCGCTTGAGTACGAACGGGAGCAGCTTTAGGCGCGCTGACCCGGCGACTACCCACTTCAAAACGCAGGTTCGGGGTATCGTGGCCACAATGCTCTTGCAGTAGTCGGTTGATGCTGTTGATGTATTTATCGCGCACCCAATCAAGCACAAAGCGGTTTGGGGCGAATAAAGTGAGAGTATTGTCATTGAGCTCCGCTTGTAACGGACGTACCCACATGCTGAATTCCGCTGCTGGTAACTCTTCTTGAAGCTGTTGCAAACATTGCAACCAAAGCGAAGATGACACGGTTGCCCTCACCCTAAGTAAATGATCGAAAAGACTGGCGATTTTACCTGTTGATAACCAAGATCGCCAGCGATTGATCCGTGATCCAGTGAATAAGATCGAAGTTATTCACACAATTTGCGCTTGATTTTTGTCGATCTTCACAATTAGCACCACTTTACCCACACGATGATCCACATATACAAGGATCCTCTATACTTATCCCCAATTGTGTCACTATGTTCGGTTATGGTTAATAACTACTGGTTATTTATTCTATTGAGTGCTTTACCAGTAACATCCCTCTCTATAAATATAAGGAGTTTCAAGATGAAAAACTGGGTTAAAGTCGCCATTACTGCAATTGCACTCTCCGCTGCAAGCGTACACGCGGCAACGGAAATAAAAGTCGGCATGTCAGGGCGCTATTTTCCATTCACTTTTGTCAAACAAGACAAGCTGCAAGGCTTTGAAGTGGATGTTTGGGATGAGATAGGTAAACGCAACGATTACGATGTAAAATATGTGACTGCTAATTTCTCCGGTCTCTTTGGCCTACTTGAAACTGGCCGAATTGATACCATTTCAAACCAAATTACCGTCACAGAAGCACGTAAAGCGAAATACTTATTTGCTGACCCGTATGTCATCGATGGGGCACAAATTACCGTTCGCAAAGATAATGACAGCATTAAAGGGATTGACGATCTTGCCGGCAAAACGGTCGCGGTCAATTTAGGCTCAAACTTCGAGCAGCTGCTACGCAGCTTTGACAAAGACAATAAAATCATCATCAAAACTTACGATACCGGTATTGAACATGACGTTGCTCTTGGCCGTGCCGATGCGTTTGTGATGGATCGCCTTTCGGCTCTGGAATTGATTAAAACAACGGGCTTACCGTTGCAATTGGCTGGTCACCCTTTTGAAACCATTGAAAACGCTTGGCCGTTTGTTAACAACGAGCAAGGCCAAAAACTGCAAGCTGAAGTGAATCAAGCGTTAGCCTCGATGCGCGCTGATGGCACACTGAGTGCGATTTCTGAAAAATGGTTTGCTGCCGATATCACCAATAAGTAAATTCCCCTATTATCAAAAAATAGGATTGAGGTGGAACCACACATTCCACCTTTTTTGTTTTAAAAAGGTAAGCCGATGGGATTTGATTTTCACTATATGCTTGAGCTGATGCCAATACTGCTCAGGTATTTAGGCACCACCATGGAGATGGCGACTTGGGGCTTAGTGTTTGCTTTGATCCTGTCGGTCATTTTAGCCAATATTCGTGTATTCAAAGTGCCCATTTTGGATCCGCTAAGCCAACTGTACATCAGCTTTTTCCGCGGCACTCCCCTGCTGGTACAACTATTTCTACTCTACTATGGTCTGCCACAAGTGTTACCGTGGATGGTCGGTTTAAATGCATTTAGCGCCGCGGTGATCGGGCTAACTCTTCACTTCGCCGCTTATATGGCAGAAAGTATTCGCGCCGCCATTTTGGGTATTGATCGCAGCCAAATGGAAGCGAGTTTGTCTGTGGGTATGACCACAAGCCAAGCAATGCGCCGCATTATTTTGCCGCAAGCTACTCGTATCGCGTTGCCATCATTAATGAATTACTTCATTGATATGATCAAATCGACCTCATTAGCTTTTACATTAGGAGTCGCTGAGATCATGGCCAGAGCGCAGATGGAAGCTTCGTCAAGCTTTCGCTTCTTTGAAGCTTTCCTCGCCGTTGCATTAATTTACTGGGCCGTAGTGGTGGTACTGACTCGGGTACAAATTTGGGCTGAAGAGAGACTCAATAAGGCGTATGTACGATGATTAAACTCGATAATATTCATAAGCGCTTTGGCGATACTGAAGTGCTCAATGGCATCAGCTTAGCAATAGAAAAAGGTGAAATCATCGTCATTATTGGCTCAAGCGGTACCGGTAAATCGACCTTACTGCGCTGCGTCAACTTCCTAGAACGCGCAGACCAAGGCTCCATTACCATTGACGATGTCACCGTCGACACCCAGCAACAGACCAAAGCAGATGTATTAGCACTGCGCAGAAAAACAGGCTTTGTTTTTCAAAACTACGCGCTGTTTGCTCATATGACGGCGAGGCAAAATGTCGCCGAAGGGCTCATTACGGTGCACGGTTGGAAAAAAGATCTCGCCCTGACCCGCGCACAGCAGATTTTGGATGACATCGGTCTTGGGGATAAAGGAGAGAGTTATCCCGCAGCGCTTTCTGGTGGCCAGCAGCAGCGCGTTGGGATCGGTCGTGCGATGGCGCTACAACCAGAATTACTGCTATTTGATGAACCTACATCAGCACTTGATCCTGAATGGGTTGGCGAAGTGCTTGCTTTAATGAAGAAATTAGCCACTCATCACCAAACAATGCTGGTGGTTACCCATGAGATGCAGTTTGCAAAAGAGGTAGCCGATCGCGTGATCTTCATGGCTGATGGGCAAATTGTAGAGCAAGGCTCTCCACAGGATATCTTTGGTAATCCACAGGATCCTAAGCTCAAGAAATTTTTAAATCAGGTGGGGATCGACGAAGGATCCTTGTGATTTAAAGGAGACTGCGTATAATCCCCCGACCGGAATTTTAGTGAACCCAATCGTTGACACTTATTGTGACAGTGATTACAATTCCGCCTCTTTGTTGAGAGGCGTCGGATTCCTTTCTTTCTATAAAGAAGCGAAAATATGCCCACGCCGGGTTTATTTGAACCTAAAAACTACTGATCAGTAAGGTAATTACACATGTCTAAACGCACTTTTCAACCTACCGTTCTAAAGCGCAAGCGTACTCACGGTTTCCGTGCACGCATGGCAACTAAGAATGGCCGTAAGGTTATTAATGCACGTCGTGCTAAAGGCCGCGCGCGCCTGTCAAAATAATTCGCGATTATTTTGAATACGTACGCGTTCAATCGGGAGTTACGTTTGTTAACTCCCGAACATTATAAAAAAGTCTTCCAGCAAGCGCACAGCGCAGGCTCCCCCCATTTCACTATCATTGCTCGCGAAAACGCTCTTACCCACCCAAGGTTAGGGTTGGCCGTCCCCAAAAAACAGATCAAAACAGCTGTTGGCCGTAACCGCTTCAAACGCCTCGCTCGCGAAAGCTTCCGTAATAAACAGCATCAACTTCCTAACAAAGATTTTGTTGTGATTGCGAAAAAGAGCGCGCAAGATTTAAGCAATGAAGAAATTTTCAAACTATTTGAAAAATTATGGCATCGCCTGTCTCGCCCTTCGCGTGGTTAGCAATCGGATTCGTCCGTCTTTACCAAGGAATCATCAGTCCTCTGCTTGGACCACGCTGTCGTTTTACTCCAACCTGTTCAAACTATGCGATAGAAGCGTTGAAAGCTCACGGTTTTGTAAAAGGGTGTTGGTTATCAGGCAAACGTCTATTAAAATGCCACCCTTTGAACGAAGGGGGTTTTGACCCCGTTCCACCACCAGTCCAAAAACAAGACAGAGATAATTAACGATGGATTCTCAACGTAATATCCTGTTAATCGCCTTGGCACTCGTTTCTTTTTTACTTTTCCAGCAATGGCAAGTAGCAAAGAACCCAGCACCTCAAGCGGTTGAGCAGGCACAAAATAGCAGCACTTTAACTGCACCATCTATGGCTGATGAGTTAGACCCAGCACCAGCAGTAACCAATGCGTCTGCAAAAACTATCACCGTCAAGACTGATGTACTGACTCTGTCAATTGACACGGTAGGTGGTGATGTAGTGAAGGCGGAGCTGAATAAGTACGATGCTGAACTCAATTCAGAAGACCCATTTGTGCTACTTAAAGACATTCCTGGTCACCAATTTATCGCGCAAAGTGGTTTAGTCGGACCTCAAGGAATCGATTTAAGCAGCAATAATCGTCCAAACTATACCGTTAGCGCAGATACTTTTGCTTTAGCCGATGGTCAAGACGAGCTGCGCATTCCTATGACTTATCAAGCCAATGGCCTTGAATACACCAAAACCTTCATCCTTAAACGTGGCAGCTACGCGTTGGATGTTGAATTTGATGTAGTCAACCAATCTGGTAATAACGCGACACTGGGTATGTACGCACACTTACGCCAAAACTTATTGGACGCTGGTGGCAGCTTGGCTATGCCAACTTATCGTGGCGGTGCTTACTCAACGCAAGATACACGTTATAAGAAATACAGTTTCGATGATATGCAAGATCGTAACTTGTCACTGCCTTTGGTTAACGGTGAAGGTTGGGCGGCGATGATCCAACACTACTTTGCCAGCGCGTGGATCCCACGTGATGCAGCAGGGTCAAACTTATACACTCGCGTGATTGGCAACTTAGGTGATATTGGTGTTCGCATGCCAAATAAAACCATCGCCAACGGTGAAAAAGCGACATTCTTAGCCACACTTTGGGTGGGTCCAAAACTGCAAGATGAGATGGCTGCTGTTGCGCCAAATCTTGATCTAGTTGTCGACTACGGCTGGTTATGGTTTATTGCAAAACCACTGCACATGTTGCTTTCATTCATTCAAAGCTTCGTTAGCAACTGGGGTGTAGCAATCATCTGCTTAACCTTCATTGTTCGTGGTGCTATGTACCCACTGACCAAAGCACAATACACCTCTATGGCAAAAATGCGCATGCTGCAACCGAAGCTGCAAGCAATGCGTGAGCGCATCGGTGATGACCGCCAACGCATGAGCCAAGAAATGATGGAGCTGTATAAGAAAGAGAAAGTAAACCCACTCGGTGGTTGTTTACCTATCTTCCTGCAAATGCCTATCTTCATTGCGCTTTACTGGTCATTAATGGAATCGGTTGAACTGCGTCATTCACCTTTCTTTGGTTGGATTCATGACCTTTCAGCACAAGACCCATACTACATCTTGCCACTGCTGATGGGTGTGAGTATGTTTATGATCCAGAAAATGAGCCCGACGACAGTCACTGACCAGATGCAACAGAAGATCATGACCTTTATGCCGGTTATGTTTACATTCTTCTTCTTGTTCTTCCCATCAGGTTTAGTGATTTACTGGTTGGTATCGAACATCGTTACCTTGATCCAGCAAACCTTGATTTACAAAGCGCTGGAGAAAAAAGGCTTACACTCTAAGTAGCCACTTCAGCAAGAAGTCACACTGACAAGTGAAACAAAGGCGACCTTTTGGTCTCCTTTTTGTTTTTGGCTGATTACAATTGCGCTCATACACCCCTATGTTAGGTACCCTTATGTCTACAGACACCATTGTTGCTCAAGCAACCGCTCCAGGCCGAGGTGGCGTGGGGATTATTCGCGTCTCAGGCCCGAAAGCCGCTCAAGTCGCGCTTGAAGTAACCGGGAAAACGCTAAAACCTCGTTATGCGGAATACTTGCCTTTTAAGCATCAAGATGGCACCGAACTTGACCAAGGCATCGCGATCTATTTTCCTAACCCTCACTCCTTTACCGGCGAAGATGTGCTCGAACTACAAGGACACGGCGGCCCGGTTGTCATGGATATGCTGATCAAACGCATTTTGGCTATCAGTGGCTTGCGCGCAGCGCGCCCGGGTGAATTTTCTGAGCGTGCGTTTTTAAACGACAAAATGGATTTAACCCAAGCGGAAGCGATTGCCGATTTGATTGACGCCAGCTCTGAAGAAGCGGCCAAATCCGCCCTGCATTCATTGCAAGGTCAATTTTCCAAACGCATTCACACCTTGGTCGATTCCCTAATCCACCTGCGAATTTACGTTGAAGCAGCGATTGATTTTCCTGAAGAGGAGATCGATTTTATTGCCGATGGTAAAGTTGCCGCAGATCTGCAAAATATCATCGACAACTTAGACGCCGTGCGCAAAGAGGCCAATCAAGGGGCCATTTTACGCGAAGGGATGAAAGTGGTGATAGCGGGGCGTCCTAACGCGGGTAAATCGAGTCTATTGAATGCGCTTTCAGGCAAAGATTCAGCCATCGTTACAGACATAGCAGGAACCACGCGTGACGTGCTGCGAGAGCACATCCACATCGATGGCATGCCACTGCATATCATCGATACCGCTGGCCTACGTGATGCCAATGACGAAGTCGAAAGAATAGGCATTGAGCGTGCTTGGGATGAAATAGCAAAAGCAGATCGTGTACTCTTTATGGTTGACGGCACCACCACCGCTGCCACCGATCCGAAAGAAATCTGGCCAGATTTTGTCGATCGATTGCCTGAAAACATCGGCATGACGGTGATCCGCAACAAAGTCGATCAAACCAAAGAATCGCTCGGTATCTGTCATGTGAATTCTCCAACCTTAATCCGCCTGTCGGCAAAAACTGGAGAGGGAGTTGATGCTCTGCGCACTCATCTCAAAGAGTGCATGGGCTTTGCTGGGGGCAATGAAGGCGGTTTTATGGCCAGACGACGCCATTTGGACGCGCTAGAGCGCGCCGCACAGCACCTCATGATTGGTCAGCAGCAGCTCGAAGGCTACATGGCTGGTGAAATCTTAGCGGAAGAACTGCGTTTATCGCAGCAACATCTAAACGAGATAACGGGCGAATTTAGCTCCGATGACTTGTTAGGGCGCATCTTTTCGTCGTTCTGTATCGGCAAATGATCGCAGTGAGAAGCTTGATCACTCTTAATTATAGGAATATCTCATGATCCATATCATCACTGGCAGCACCTTAGGAGGCGCTGAATATGTCGCCGATCATCTCAACGATCTACTGCAAGAGCAAGGTTATACTACGACTATCCACAACCAACCCAACTTAAGTGATATATCCTCACAAGGGACTTGGCTCATTGTCACCTCCACGCATGGAGCGGGTGACTACCCAGACAATATCCAACCTTTTATCACTTCTTTGCAATCAACACCACCGAACACGAGCGAGTTAAAATATGCAGTGGTAGCACTTGGCGATTCAAGCTATGACACGTTTTGCGCAGCAGGTAAGCATGCATATCAACTGCTTGAGGATATAGGTGCCACGCCAATTAGCGACTGTTTAACCATAGATATATTAGAATATTCCGTTCCTGAAGATGCCGCTGAAGTATGGCTCAAACAGCACATCGAGCAATTCTAGCAAATGGCATAAAGTCACCAAGCGGCCTGTGAGCCGCTTTTTTTGTACCCTTAAGCTCTGTGTATAACTATGCTGTTATTCGGTGATTAACCTATAGTTATCCAATTAATAACTTATGCATTTCACGACCCTGTGCATAACTAGCCTTTTTGATCCCAGCTAATACACGATTAGATCATGTCAGGATCACAGCTTGTGATCCTCTTAAAAACCATGATCTTGTTGATCATTTATCGGTTATCCACAGATATGCTCGATCCTAATAATAGATCTAATAAAAGATCTCTATATAGATCTTATATATTATTAACTTACCAAGCTCAGATTAAAAAAGCAGAAAAGCGATTTTCTAGCCAGTGGAAAGCAGGTAGAATACGCCTCTTTTGTCAGTCCATGCTTCATTGAATACCTGAGGTCGGTTCATGCTTTATCACGAAAAATTTGACGTCATTGTGGTCGGTGGTGGCCATGCTGGAACGGAAGCCGCTCTCGCTGCAGCTCGTACTGGTCAAAGTACGCTATTGCTTACCCATAACATTGAGACTCTAGGACAGATGTCGTGCAATCCTGCGATCGGCGGAATTGGTAAAGGACATCTGGTTAAAGAAGTCGATGCCATGGGCGGTCTAATGGCACAAGCGATTGATCATGCAGGTATTCAATTTAGAACACTCAATGCCTCAAAAGGGCCAGCGGTTCGAGCGACTCGAGCCCAAGCAGATCGTGCGCTTTACAAATCGTATGTGCGTGATGTGCTTGAAAACACGCCAAACTTAACTTTGTTCCAACAAGCGGTCGATGATCTTATCGTTGAAAATGATCGTGTAATGGGCGTTGTGACTCAAATGGGCCTCAAATTCCACGCCAAAGCGGTGGTATTGACGGTAGGCACCTTCCTTGGTGGAAAGATCCACATTGGTCTTGAAAACTTCTCAGGAGGCCGCGCAGGAGATCCTCCATCGATCGCATTAGCGCAACGTTTACGTGAACTGCCGTTTCGAGTCGATCGTTTAAAAACGGGTACGCCACCAAGGATCGATGCACGCAGTGTGGACTTCTCAGTGTTAGAAACACAACACGGTGATAACCCAACGCCTGTTTTTTCCTTCATGGGACAACGTGAACAGCATCCACGTCAAATACCATGCTACATCACGCATACCAACGATAAAACGCATGATGTGATCCGTGCCAATCTTGATCGTAGTCCGATGTACGCAGGTGTCATCGAAGGTATAGGTCCACGCTATTGCCCATCGATCGAAGACAAAGTCATGCGTTTTGCCGACAAAAATAGCCATCAAATTTTTATCGAGCCTGAAGGTTTGACCACGACAGAACTCTACCCTAACGGTATTTCCACCAGCTTACCGTTTGATGTACAAGTGCAGATAGTTCGCTCAATGAAAGGGTTTGAAAACGCACATATTGTTCGTCCGGGTTACGCCATCGAGTACGATTTTTTCAATCCACAAGATTTAAAACAAACCTATGAAACCAAATTCATCAGTGGTTTGTTCTTTGCTGGTCAAATCAACGGCACCACCGGATACGAAGAAGCGGCAGCGCAAGGGTTAATGGCTGGTTTGAATGCAAGCTTATTTAGCCAAGAAAAAGAAGGCTGGAGTCCACGCCGTGATCAAGCTTACATGGGCGTGTTGATCGATGATCTTTCCACTATGGGTACCAAAGAACCTTATCGCATGTTTACCTCTCGCGCTGAATATCGCTTACTGCTACGCGAAGATAACGCCGATTTACGTTTAACCGAAAAAGCCAGAGAGTTAGGTTTAGTCGATGATGCGCGCTGGGCGCGTTTTAATCAAAAAATGGAAAACATGGAAATCGAACGTCAACGTTTGAAACAAACGTGGATGAACCCGAACTCCGTTGGTGTTGATGCACTGAATGCGTTGCTCAAAACACCTATGTCTCGTGAAGCAAGTGGTGAAGATCTACTACGTCGACCAGAAATCACCTATCAACAGCTCACGTCGCTTGAGTCATTTGCACCAGCATTGAACGATAGTGAAGCGGCTGAGCAAGTTGAAATTCAAATCAAATACGATGGTTATATTCAGCGTCAGCAAGATGAGATCGACAAATCATTGCGCCATGAGCACACTAAATTGCCGCTGGATCTTGACTATAAACAGGTCAAAGGCTTGTCCAACGAAGTGATCCTTAAGCTTAACAATGCCAAGCCTGAAACGGTTGGTATTGCCTCTCGTATTTCCGGTATTACACCAGCTGCTATTTCTATCTTATTGGTTTATTTGAAAAAGCAAGGTGTACTGAAGAAAGGGGAAGACGCCGCATGAGCGAGTTAAGAACGCGTCTCGATGATTTAATTGGTCAAACCGATCTCGAGGTCAATGAGCAGCAACGTAGCCAATTAGTCGGTTACGTGGAACTGCTGAATAAATGGAACAAAGCCTACAATCTCACCTCAGTGCGCGATCCTATGGATATGTTGGTGAAACATATCTTAGATAGTATAGTGGTAAGTCCTCACTTACAGGGTGAGCGTTTTATCGACGTTGGTACTGGGCCTGGTTTACCTGGTATACCTCTCGCTATCATGAATCCTGATAAAACCTTTTACTTACTCGATAGTTTGGGTAAGCGCATTCGTTTTATTAAACAAGTTCTGCATGAGCTTGGTATCAAAAATGTGACCACGATTCAAAGTCGAGTCGAAGAGTTTCAGCCTGAAGTAAAATTTGATGGCGTACTGAGCCGTGCGTTTGCTTCAATGCTCGATATGGTGGAATGGTGTCACCATTTACCAAAAGAAACATCGGGCCGATTTTTAGCCCTGAAAGGACAACGGCCAGATGAGGAAATAGCCACACTACCTGAGTGGTGTTCTGTGACTGATGTCAAAGCTTTGAAAGTTCCTGAGTTGGAAGGTGACCGTCATCTTGTAATCTTATCTCGCAAGGGATAACAGCGAGGCATACCGTGGGCAAAATCGTAGCAATCGCCAACCAGAAAGGTGGCGTAGGAAAAACAACAACGTGCATTAACTTAGCGGCCTCTATGGCGGCGACTAAGCGTAAAGTTTTAGTGATCGATCTCGACCCACAAGGCAATGCAACGATGGCCAGTGGTGTTGATAAGTATCAAGTAGATGCAACCGCGTACGAATTGTTGGTCGAAGACACCCCTTTTGATGAAGTCGTGTGTCGCAAAACAACGGGACACTACGATTTGATTGCGGCAAACGGAGACGTGACAGCCGCTGAAATCAAATTAATGGAAGTCTTTGCTCGCGAAGTGCGTTTGAAAAATGCCCTCGCACCAGTTCGTGATAACTATGATTTCATCTTTATTGATTGTCCTCCTTCTTTAAATCTTCTTACAATCAACGCCATGGCCGCAGCGGATTCTGTGTTAGTGCCAATGCAATGTGAGTATTTTGCATTAGAAGGTTTAACGGCGTTAATGGATACCATCAGCAAGTTAGCCGCGGTAGTCAACGAAAACCTGAAAATCGAAGGGTTACTTCGAACGATGTACGATCCGCGTAATCGCCTAGCCAATGAAGTATCCGATCAACTGAAAAAGCACTTTGGAAACAAAGTCTATCGCACCGTTATTCCTCGTAATGTCCGTCTTGCTGAAGCGCCAAGTCATGGCAAGCCAGCAATGTACTACGACAAGTATTCAGCTGGGGCAAAAGCGTATCTCGCCTTAGCTGGTGAAATGCTTCGTCGAGAAGAAATACCCGCATAATCTCAACTAAAGGAATTCGTCTACATGACTAAACGTGGTTTAGGAAAAGGATTGGATGCATTGCTCGCAACCAGTTCTCTTGCCCGTGAAAAGGAGCAAGCCGCCTCACATAGCCAAGCACTCTCTTCTGATGGCGAATTAATGGATATCGCGGTATCAAATTTGAAACCTGGCATGTATCAACCACGTAAAGATATGTCGGCAGAAGCGTTGGAAGAGCTATCTGCGTCTATCCAATCGCAAGGTATTATCCAGCCGATCGTGGTAAGACGTTTAGAGCTTGGCGGCTATGAAATTATTGCAGGTGAACGCCGTTGGCGCGCTGCAAAACAAGCAGGTTTAAAGCAAGTGCCCTGTTTGATCAAAAATGTCCAAGATCGCGCTGCGATTGCGATGGCACTGATAGAAAATATTCAGCGCGAAGATTTGAATGCGATTGAAGAAGCACAAGCTTTAGAGCGATTACAAGACGAATTTAAGCTCACTCACCAACAGGTGGCTGATGTGATTGGTAAATCACGCACTACCGTGAGTAACTTATTACGCTTAAATCAATTGGCGGATGGCGTGAAGCGTTTAGTGGAAACCAAGCAGCTTGAAATGGGCCATGCACGAGCATTATTGATGCTCGAAGGCGATCAACAAATTGAAATTGCACAACGTGTGGCCGCAAAACAGCTGACCGTGAGACAAACTGAGCAATTAGTGAAAAAGTGTCTAACACAGCCTTCTGAGGACGGATCGGCATCGGAAGACTTAGATGCACAACAAATGTCACAAAGATTGAGTGAAATGTTAGGGGTTAAAGTGTCGATCATTCGTTCAAAAGGTGGCAAAGCCAAAATGACGATTAGTCTTGATGAGCCTCACAAATTAGAGCAACTAATTGCCAAGCTAGAAAGCTAAATGAGATAATTGATTTAAGTCAATTATGCAAAAAACATTTTTTTATTTGAAAGTTGTCGGTTTGTAAACAAAATTGTAACTTTTTGCTGTCTTTCAATTGCAATCAGTTCGACTCACCGTATAATTTTCGCCAATTTCCCAGCCCTATGTTGTAGATGAGCTGAGGATATTATTAGAGGTACGAATACATGGTAGCTGCGTTAGCTAGACCAGGGCGAGAGCTTGCTAAGCGATTGCTAATGATCCAGGTTAGCGTGGCTATGTTTGTGGCTATAGTGGTGAGTATCATCATTAATGTTCATTGGGGTTATTCAGCGTTAATTGGTGGCGGCATTTTTGTGATTGCTAACACCGTATTTTCGCTGCTTGCTTTTAGGTATAGTGGAGCTCGAGCAATAAAGCTTATTACTGTTTCTTTCTATGCTGGTGAAGTATTGAAAATTCTAATAACAATAGTGCTCTTCTCTTTAGTCTACATGTATATGCAGGTGGAACTTGTTCCCCTCAAACTAACCTATTTACTGGTTCTTGGTATTAATATTTTTGCACCAGTGCTTTTCATTAACAACAAAAAATAGGATGAGTTATGGCTGCGCCAGGTGAAGCGCTAACATCGTCCGGATACATTGAACACCATTTGACAAACCTTTCTCTTGCGAAAATTTCTGAGCATTATGACTTGGGATTGTCAATTAGTGAGACGAGTTTCTGGAACGTACATATCGATAGCCTGTTTTTTTCCTTGTTTACTGGCTTAATATTTCTTTGGGTATTTCGCTCTGTAGCAAAGAAAGCAACAGCAGGTGTTCCGGGTAAGCTTCAGTGTGCTGTAGAAATGATTGTTGAATTTGTCGCGGATAACGTCAAAGACACCTTTCATGGACGCAATCCACTGATCGCTCCTTTAGCACTGACTATCTTTTGTTGGGTATTGTTGATGAACGTGATGGACTTAGTGCCCATCGACTTCTTACCGTATCCAGCAGAACATTGGCTTGGAATCCCTTATTTAAAAGTGGTCCCGTCTGCTGATGTGAATATCACCATGGCTATGGCTCTAGGCGTATTTGCTCTGATGATTTATTACAGCATCAAAGTAAAAGGTCTAGGTGGTTTTGCGAAAGAGTTGGCTCTACATCCATTCAATCACTGGACTATGATTCCGTTTAACCTACTTATTGAAGTGGTATCGTTACTAGCGAAGCCTCTCTCACTCGGTATGCGTCTATTCGGTAATATGTTTGCAGGTGAGGTGGTGTTTATTCTTTGCGCTGCAATGCTACCATGGTATCTACAATGGATGGGTTCACTACCGTGGGCGATTTTCCATATTTTGGTTATTACGATTCAAGCCTTTGTGTTTATGATGTTGACAATTGTTTATATGTCAATGGCTCACGAAGACAGTGATCATTAATTTTGTTTGTTCTTTTTTGAGTTTTTAGTTAATCGCTATAATTGGAGATAGTAATGGAAACTGTACTAAGCTTTTCTGCAATCGCAGTAGCAATCATCGTTGGTTTGTGTGCTGTAGGCACTGCGATAGGCTTCGCTATTCTTGGTGGTAAATTCCTTGAAGGTGCAGCTCGTCAACCAGAAATGGCTCCTATGCTGCAAGTTAAGATGTTCATCATCGCGGGTCTACTTGATGCGGTTCCTATGATCGGTATCGTAATTGCACTTCTATTCACTTTTGCAAACCCATTTGTTGGTCAACTAGGTTAATCAACCGATCACACAAATTAATGATTTGTCGTTGATTAATACTTTTCGTTGGTGAACAAATAGAGGGGTAGCTGTTGTGAATATGAACGCAACTCTGCTAGGTCAAGCAATCGCGTTTGCAATGTTTGTGTGGTTCTGCATGAAATATGTATGGCCACCAATCATGAATGCGATAGAAGAGCGTCAGAAGAAAATTGCTGATGGCCTTTCAGCCGCTGAGCGCGCTGCTAAAAACTTGGATCTAGCACAAGCCAACGCTTCTGAACAAATGAAAGAAGCGAAGCGCACTGCAACTGAGGTCATTGAACAGGCAAATAAACGTAAAGCTCAAATTTTAGATGAAGCACGTGAGGAAGCTCAGGCTGAACGCCAGAAAATCCTTGCTCAAGCAGAGTCTGAACTTGAATCTGAACGTAACCGTGCCCGCGATGAGCTACGTAAACAAGTTGCAACTCTGGCTGTAGCTGGTGCTGAGAAAATCCTTGAGCGTTCTATCGATAAAGATGCGCACAAAGATATTCTCGACAACATTACTGCAAAACTTTAAGGATTGGGGTGCTCATGTCTGATTTGACTACAATTGCACGCCCCTATGCTAAAGCAGCCTTTGATTTTGCGGCAGAAAAACAGCAGCTTGACCAATGGGGTCAAATGTTAGCTTTTGCCACTGAAGTCGCAAAGAACGAGCAAATGCATGAGCTACTCACTAGCTCTGTTTCTGCCAGTAAATTAGCAGAGACTTTTATCGCAATTTGTGGTGAACAGTTTGATGTTTATGGCCAGAACCTGTTAAAGGTGATGGCTGAGAATGGCCGATTAAAGGCTCTTCCTGAGGTTAGTGAACAGTTCCTTGCTCTGAAACAAGAGCATGAGAAGCAGATGGATGTTGAAGTTATTTCAGCAACTGAGCTTTCTGATGAGCAGCTTGTTAATATCAGCACCAAACTTGAGCTACGTTTTAAGCGCAAAGTTCAGCTGAATTGCAGTATAGATGAGACCCTACTTGGTGGGGTTATAATTCGAGCCGGAGACCTTGTCATCGATAACTCAGCCCGCGGTCGTTTAAACCGCCTGAGCGATGCATTACAGTCTTGATGGGGATTGGAGCATGCAACTTAATTCCACGGAAATTAGCGATCTAATTAAACAACGTATCGAATCTTTTGACGTTGTTAGTGAAGCTCGCAATGAAGGTACTATCGTATCGGTAAGCGATGGTATCATTCGCATTCACGGCCTAGCGGACGTGATGCAAGGTGAAATGATTGAATTACCGAGTGGCCGTTATGCACTTGCACTTAACCTTGAGCGTGACTCGGTTGGTGCGGTTGTCATGGGCCCATATGCTGACCTTAAGGAAGGCATGAAAGTAATAGGTTCTGGCCGTATTCTTGAAGTGCCAGTTGGTCCTGAATTGTTAGGTCGCGTAGTGAATACACTCGGTCAGCCTATCGATGGTAAAGGTCCTATCGAAGCGAAATTGTCTTCACCTGTTGAAATGATTGCACCTGGTGTAATCGACCGTAAATCAGTCGATCAACCAGTACAAACCGGCTATAAGTCAGTTGACTCTATGATCCCAATCGGTCGTGGCCAACGTGAACTTATCATCGGTGACCGTCAAACTGGTAAAACAGCCATGGCGATCGACGCAATCATTAACCAAAAAGATTCCGGTATTTACTCTATCTATGTTGCGATTGGCCAAAAAGCCTCAACTATCGCTAACGTAGTGCGTAAATTAGAAGAGCACGGCGCGCTTGCAAACACTGTTGTGGTTGTTGCATCGGCTTCTGAATCAGCGGCATTGCAATACCTTGCGCCATACGCAGGTTGTGCAATGGGTGAATACTTCCGCGATCGCGGTGAAGATGCACTGATTGTTTATGATGACCTATCTAAACAAGCGGTCGCTTACCGTCAGATCTCACTACTACTCAAACGCCCACCAGGCCGTGAAGCATTCCCAGGTGACGTTTTCTATCTCCACTCTCGTCTACTTGAGCGTGCTGCTCGTGTCAGCGAAGAGTATGTAGAACGTTTCACTAAGGGTGAAGTGAAAGGTAAAACCGGTTCTTTAACCGCGCTACCTATCATTGAAACACAAGCGGGTGACGTTTCAGCATTCGTACCGACTAACGTAATCTCGATTACCGATGGTCAGATCTTCCTACAAACTGAACTATTCAACGCGGGTGTTCGCCCTGCCGTTGACCCTGGTATTTCAGTCTCTCGTGTAGGTGGTGCCGCTCAGACGAAAATCATCAAGAAACTGTCAGGTGGTATTCGTACCGCGCTTGCACAGTACCGTGAACTAGCCGCATTTGCTCAGTTCTCGTCAGATCTTGATGAAGCGACGAAGAGACAGCTAAACCATGGTCAGAAAGTAACAGAGCTGATGAAGCAGAAACAATATGCTCCTATGTCTGTGTTTGACCAAGCGTTGGTTATCTTTGCGGCAGAGCGTGGTTATTTAAATGATGTTGCGTTGAATAAACTGGCTGATTTTGAATCTGCTCTACTGTCGTATGCTCGTGGTCAATATGTTGATCTTGCAAAAGATATCGACAAATCGGGTGCTTATAACGATGAAATCGAAGCTCAGTTTAAAAAACTGGTTGATGATTTCAAGGCAACCCAGACCTGGTAATTGGTGGGTGACCTTCGGGTCACCACTGACCAATAACGGATTACCTTAAAAGAGAGTAAAACGATGGCCGGCGCAAAAGAGATACGTAATAAAATCGGTAGTGTTAAAAGCACGCAGAAAATTACGAAAGCGATGGAAATGGTAGCAGCTTCAAAAATGCGTCGTTCACAAGACGGCATGGAAGCTTCTCGTCCATACGCTGAAACCATGCGTAAAGTGATCGGTCATGTGGCGAATGCGAGTCTAGAGTATCGTCATCCTTATCTAGAAGAGCGTGAAGCCAAACGTGTTGGTTACATCATTATTTCAACAGACCGTGGCTTATGTGGTGGTTTGAACGTCAATTTGTTCAAAAAAGCACTGCATGACATGAAAGAACGGTCAGAGAAAGGTGCTGAGGTTGAGCTTGCGATTGTGGGCTCAAAAGCAACAGCTTTCTTTAGAAACAGTGGCGCCAAAGTGGCCGCTCAAGTCTCTGGTTTGGGTGATAGCCCAACCTTGGAAGATTTGATTGGTTCTGTTGGCGTGATGCTGAAGAAATATGATGCAGGTGAGTTGGATCGCCTATACATAGTGTTCAATAAATTTGTGAATACTATGGTTCAAGAACCAACGATCGATCAATTACTACCTTTGCCTAGATCGAATAGCGAAGAGATGAAACGCGAACATTCTTGGGACTACATTTATGAGCCTGAGCCAAAACCTCTACTGGATGCACTATTAATGCGTTATGTAGAGTCTCAGGTTTATCAAGGTGTAGTTGAGAATCTTGCTTGTGAGCAAGCTGCTCGAATGATTGCGATGAAAGCTGCTACTGATAATGCAAGCAACTTGATTGATGATTTACAACTTGTGTACAACAAAGCCCGTCAGGCGGCGATTACACAAGAACTATCGGAAATCGTTTCTGGTGCAGCAGCGGTTTAAGCTTAGGTAAAACAAACAGTTTAGAGGATTAACGATGGCTACAGGTAAGATCGTACAGATCATCGGTGCGGTAGTCGACGTAGAGTTCCCACAGGGCGAAGTACCAAGTGTTTACGATGCTCTGAATGTTGTGGATTCAAAAGAACGTCTCGTTCTTGAAGTTCAACAGCAGCTTGGCGGTGGCGTGATTCGCGCAATCGTAATGGGTAGCTCTGATGGTTTACGTCGTGGTTTGGTAGTTGAAAATACGGGAGCTCCAATTTCAGTACCAGTCGGTATTAAGACTTTAGGTCGTATCATGAACGTGCTTGGTGATGCGATTGATGAGCGTGGTGAAATCGGTGCGGAAGAACTTTACTCTATCCACCGCCCAGCTCCAAGCTATGAAGAGCAATCAAATGAAACTGCTCTTCTTGAAACCGGTGTAAAAGTAATCGATTTGGTTTGTCCATTCTCTAAGGGTGGTAAAATCGGTCTATTTGGTGGTGCTGGTGTAGGTAAAACCGTTAACATGATGGAACTTATCAACAACATCGCACTACAACACTCT
Organism: Vibrio ordalii ATCC 33509; assembly: GCA_000257205.1. GTDB lineage: Bacteria > Pseudomonadota > Gammaproteobacteria > Enterobacterales > Vibrionaceae > Vibrio > Vibrio ordalii. The sequence continues at coordinate 62,273 of AEZC01000172.1, forward strand.
GGTCTTTCAGTATTTGCGGGTGTTGGTGAACGTACTCGTGAAGGTAACGATTTCTACTATGAGATGCAGGAAGCGGGTGTTGTTAACATCGAAGAGCCTGAAAAATCAAAAGTAGCGATGGTTTATGGACAGATGAACGAGCCACCAGGCAACCGTCTACGTGTTGCTCTGACGGGTTTGACAATGGCAGAACGTTTCCGTGACGAAGGTCGTGACGTACTTCTGTTCATCGATAACATCTACCGTTACACGCTTGCTGGTACGGAAGTATCAGCACTGCTAGGTCGTATGCCTTCAGCAGTAGGTTACCAACCTACTCTTGCAGAAGAAATGGGTGTGCTTCAGGAGCGTATTACGTCAACTAAGCAAGGTTCTATCACGTCTGTACAGGCGGTATATGTACCAGCAGATGACTTGACGGACCCGTCTCCAGCCACAACGTTCGCGCACTTAGATGCAACGGTTGTACTTAACCGTAACATCGCAGCAATGGGCCTATACCCAGCGATCGACCCACTCGATTCAACGTCTCGTCAGCTAGACCCACTCGTCGTAGGTCAAGAGCACTACGACATCGCTCGTGGCGTTCAGCAGACGCTTCAGCGCTATAAAGAGCTGAAAGACATCATTGCGATCTTGGGTATGGACGAGTTGTCAGAATCGGATAAGCAAGTTGTATCACGTGCACGTAAGATTGAACGTTTTCTAACTCAGCCTTATCACGTAGCTGAAGTATTTACAGGTGACCCTGGTGTTTACGTACCTCTTAAAGAGACGCTACGTGGCTTCAAAGGTCTGCTATCCGGTGAATACGATGACATTCCAGAGCAAGCGTTTATGTACTGCGGTACTATCGACGATGCAATTGAGAATGCTAAGAAGCTATAAGGCTAACTAGGAGGCGATATGGCAACAATTACCTTTCACCTAGACGTCGTCAGTGCTGAGAAGAAAATTTTCTCAGGCCTAGTTGAAACGTTTCAGGTGACCGGAAGCGAAGGTGAACTGGGTATTTTCCATGGTCACGCCCCGCTACTGACCGCCATTACGCCAGGTATGGTTCGTATTGTTAAACTGCACGGCCACGAAGAAATTATTTATGTTTCGGGTGGTATTGTTGAAGTGCAACCGGGTACTGCTACAGTACTGGCTGATACGGCAATTCGTGGTGAAGAACTAGACGCAACCAAGGCAGAAGAAGCCAAACGCAAAGCTGAAGAGAATATTTCAAATCAGCATGGCGATATGAACTTCGCACAGGCGGCCAGCGAACTGGCTAAATCCATAGCTCAGTTACGAGTGATTGAGCTGACTAAAAAACGTCGTTAATGTGTTTTATAATTAAGACGTGATAGAAAAAGGCGGCCTATAGGTCGCCTTTTTGCTTATTTTTTAACAGAAAATTATTTAGTTAAATTAACTATCTCTTTAATTACCGCTAAAATGCGGCTTAACTTTTTTAACGTCAATAGGTTGTCAATGAAATTTAGCGCAGTGATTCTCGCAGCAGGTAAAGGTACTCGAATGTATTCTAATATGCCTAAAGTGCTGCACACACTGGCGGGTAAGCCAATGGTGAAACACGTAATTGATACGTGCAATAGCTTAGGTGCCCAGAATATCCACTTGGTTTATGGTCATGGTGGTGAGCAAATGCAGCAAGCGCTTGCCGAAGAGTCGGTTAACTGGGTGCTGCAAGCGGATCAATTAGGAACTGGCCATGCCGTTGATCAAGCCTCGCCTCATTTCCAAGACGATGAGAAGATCCTCGTGTTGTACGGTGATGTTCCATTGATCTCGGAAGAAACCGTGGAAAGCTTGTTAGATGCACAGCCTAATGATGGGATAGCCTTGCTGACTGTGGTACTGGATAACCCAACCGGTTATGGCCGTATCGTGCGTAAGCATGGCCCTGTGGTGGCAATTGTTGAACAAAAAGATGCCACTGATGAGCAAAAGTTAATTAAAGAGATCAATACCGGCGTGATGGTGGCAACGGGGCGCGATCTCAAGCGCTGGTTGTCAGGCTTAAGTAATGAGAACGCACAAGGCGAATATTATCTGACAGATGTTATCGCTGCAGCGCACAATGAAGGCCGCGCAGTTGAGGCTGTTCATCCTGCCAGCTCTATTGAAGTGGAAGGGGTAAATGATCGCGCTCAACTGGCTCGTTTAGAGCGTGCTTATCAAGCAACACAAGCGAAAAAGCTATTAGAACAAGGTGTGATGCTACGCGATCCTACGCGTTTTGATCTGCGTGGTGAATTACAGTGTGGGATGGATGTAGAGATTGATGCAAACGTCATCATCGAAGGAAATGTCTCTTTGGGTGATAACGTGATTATCGGCATGGGTTGTGTGCTTAAAGATTGCGAAATTGATGATAACACAGTGATCCGCCCATACAGCGTCATTGAAGGGGCAACCGTTGCAGAAAACTGTACCGTTGGGCCTTTTACCCGTTTACGTCCTGGTGCTGAACTGCGTAATGATGCGCACGTGGGTAACTTCGTGGAAGTAAAAAATACTCGTTTGGGTGAAGGTTCAAAAGCCAATCACTTAACTTATCTTGGTGATGCCGAAATTGGCCAGCGTGTTAATGTTGGAGCTGGCGTTATCACTTGTAATTACGATGGTGTCAATAAATTCAAAACTACAATTGGTGATGATGTGTTTGTCGGTTCAGACAGCCAGTTGATTGCTCCTGTGACGATCGCCAATGGTGCAACGATCGGTGCTGGTACTACGCTAACCAGTAACGTTGCTGAAGGTGAGTTAGTCATCACTCGCGCGAAAGAGCGTAAAATCAATGGTTGGAAGCGTCCTGTTAAGCGTGGCTAACGGATGAACGTTAAGTACAGCCGCTCATGATGAGCGGCTCTTTATATCAGTTATTATTAAAAATCATTACTCTTCATCACTGACCACACGCGCATTATCTGGTGCGGTGAAGTGTTGAGAAAGTTCGCGATTCGAGACGATATAGCCTATCCATAACCCGCCCATACAAATCATAATTGCAATACCTGTCACCATTTGTGCTTGGCTGGCCAACGTTGCGACCAATGCGCTGGCTAAACTACTAACGCAGATTTGTAAGCTATTTTGTAAACCCGCTGCAGTGGCTGGGCTTTGTTTGGCACTCGATAGTGCGCGGTTCACGACGATAGGGTAAAGCGCTCCGTTGGCAACTGCTATTAAGCAAAACGGTGCCAAAATTGGCCAAATGGAGGTCAGTTGCCACTGTGATGCAATGAATACTAATAAAGTGGCAACGCTAAAGAGGCCAATCAACTGCTTGAGCACTTTTTCGTCACCAAATTTATTCACTCCAACCTTACCTAAGTAGCCACCAACCATGAAAGCGATCGTTTGAGGAATAAAACTTAAACCGATATCTTTAGCGGCATAACCAAGGCGTGCCATAATTTCTGGCATCCCAGTCAAGTAAGCAAAGAAGGCCGCAGAAGCGCAAGCAAACATCATCACGTTACCCAAGTAGGTTTTAGTGCTGAGCAGAGCTTTGATATCTTGCTTAATTGAGGTTTGTTTGGGTTGTGATTGCTCATTTTTTTGAGCAAAAGTACAGGCGACAAGTACAATTCCCATTAATGTCAATGCCACAAAAATACTGTGCCAACCAAAGTTATCGGCCAGTAAGACGCCTAATTGAGGTGCAAGCGCTGGTGAAAGTGCGACTAAAGGCATTATTGTGGCGAATATTTTCTGGCTTGTTTTAGCTGGGTAGCGTTGAATTACCATTGCTTGCCAGATCACTGCGGGAGCACACACCCCTAAAGCTTGCACAAAGCGCAACGCTAATAATTGCCACACCTGCTCGCTAAAAGCTAAACCAAATGATGCCAAGGTGAAGAGAACTAGGCCAGCCGCTAAAGTGTTACGGTGACCATATTTATCGGAAGCTAAGCCCCATACTAGTTGACCTAACGCCAAGCCCACTAGAAATATTGTTAGTGATAAAGCGATTTGTTCTGGCCCAGTGGCAAAGTCCATTTCCATCGCTTTAAAGGCAGGGAGGTACATGTCTGTGGCAATGAAGCCAAGCATAGAGAGCGCGGCTAAGTACAGCAACTGTAATTTTGATGCTTTCATTTTTATTACCATTCAAAAAAATTAATCAATATTTGGCCAGCATTAATCTATGCCAACCTTAATTTATCTACTCATCTATTCTATTTTTCGTTTAATATTAAATGAAACGCTAAATTTGTTGGTTATTCATCAAAAAAATTGAAGGCTTATGTTTTCTAAATCCTCATTAGAAATGCTAGATACTGTCGCTCGGCTGGGTAGTTTTACTGCCGCTGCGGAGGTTTTGCATAAAGTGCCGTCAGCGATCAGCTACGGCGTTCGCCAAGTCGAACAAGATTTGGATGTGCTGCTGTTTCGCCGTTTACCTAGAAAGGTCGAACTGACGCCCGCTGGTGAGCTGTTTATGGTGGAGGCTCGCCAGTTGCTTAGGCAAATGGAAGAGATTCGTTCACAAACTAAACGCGCGGCGCATGGTTGGCAGAAAACGCTAAAATTGACGCTTGATAACGTGGTCAAACTCGACAAAATGAAACCGCTGGTGGAAGATTTTTATCGCACATTTGAGTTTGCTGAGCTGCAAATCAACATGGAAGTATTTAATGGCTCATGGGAAGCTATTGCGCAAGGTCGAGCTGACATTGTGATTGGTGCAACCTCTGCGATTCCTGTCGGTGGTGATTTTGAAGTGCGTGACATGGGCGTGTTGGATTGGGCATTTGTAATGTCTCCTCATCACCCTTGTGCTCAAGAGCCCTATTTAAGCGAAGATTTTGTCAGTCAGTTCCCGGCGATTTGTTTGGATGACACGTCAAGTGTATTACCCAAGCGGCATACGGATCACTACCCGCAGCAACTGCGCTTACTTTTACCGAATTGGTATAGTGCGATTGAATGCTTAAAAAATGAAGTCGGTGTGGGCTACATGCCAAGACACATTGCACAACCTTTGATTGTTGATGGTGGGTTGGTTGAACGGGTTCTCACCGTTGATAAACTGCTTAGTCAATGCTGTTTAGTGTGGCGCAAAGATGATAATCATAAATTGATCGAGTGGATGGTAAATTATCTGGGCAATAGCGATCAACTTTATCGTGATTGGCTTCAAGCTAAATAACCTAATAAGAAGAGCCAGCAGTGCTGGCTCTTAAAAAACTCTTCAGTGAGAAGGAAAACTGAATGGTTATGGGCGCTCAAAAATAGTCGCAATGCCTTGGCCTAAACCAATGCACATCGTTGCTAGACCATATTTGGCGTCTTTCGCTTCCATCAAGTTAATCAGTGTGGTGGATATGCGCGTGCCAGAACACCCGAGAGGGTGACCCAGTGCGATCGCCCCTCCATTTAGGTTAACCTTTTCATCCACCACATCAAGCAAACCGAGATCTTTCGCGCAAGGTAGAGATTGAGCTGCAAACGCTTCGTTTAACTCAATCACATCCATATCTTGCATGGTGAGGCCTGCACGCTGTAGCGCTTTATGGGTTGCCGGAACTGGCCCGTAACCCATAATTGAAGGATCGCAACCAGCGACGGCCATTGATTTCACGCGCGCACGAATCTTTAAGCCAAGCGCATTGGCTTTTTCTTCGCTCATGATCAACATCGCCGATGCGCCATCGGACAGAGCCGATGAGGTGCCTGCTGTTACAGTACCGTTGGCTGGGTCAAAAACAGGACGTAACTGTGCTAGCCCTTCAACAGTGGTTTCCGGGCGGATCACTTCATCAAAATCCAGCGTGAACAGAGTACCATCTTCAGCATGAGCCTCGGTGGGAAGGATTTCATTTTTGAAGCGGCCTTCAACGGTTGCTGCGTAAGCGCGTTGATGCGAACGAGCGGCAAAGGCATCTTGTTGCTCACGGCTAATGCCGTGCATTTTACCTAACATCTCAGCCGTTAACCCCATCATCCCCGCAGCTTTGGCAACGGTTTTTGACATGCCGGGATGGAAATCAACGCCATGGTTCATCGGTACGTGCCCCATATGCTCAATGCCGCCCACAAGGCAGATTTCAGCATCACCAACCATAATTGCGCGGGTGGCATCATGCAGTGCTTGCATTGATGAACCACATAAACGGTTAACGGTGACGGCACCAATTTCAATCGGCAAGCCAGCTAACAGTGCCGCATTACGCGCGACGTTAAAGCCTTGTTCTAAGGTTTGTTGTACACAGCCCCAGTAGATATCTTCGATCTCTTTTGGGTTAACTTGTGGATTACGGGCTAAAATGCCTTTCATCAGATGTGCAGATAAATCTTCCGCACGAGTATGACGAAAAGCCCCACCTTTTGAACGACCCATCGGGGTGCGTAGGCAATCAACAATTACGACATTTCTCTTATGTGAAGTCATTTGGACATCTCTCCTTAGATAGAACTTGCTTGTTGAGCACCGTAGAAGGTCTCGCCTTTTTCTGCCATATCAAGCAGCAGTTGAGGTACATGATACATCGCGCCCAATGCTTGGTATTGGCTTGCCATTGCAACGTAGTTTTGTAAACCAAGACTATCGAGATAGCGGAATACGCCGCCTCTAAAAGGAGGGAACCCCAAGCCGTACACCAACGCCATATCAGCTTCTTGGGGTGAGGCGATGATCTTCTCTTCTAAACAGAGTGCCACTTCATTGATCATCGGAATCATCATGCGCTCAATGATGGTTTGATCGTCAAAAGTACGTTTATCACCACATTCTACGTTAAGAACAGTGAGGACCTCTTCAGAGAAAGTTTTCTTCGGTTTGCCTTTCTTATCTAAAGTGTATTGATAGAAACCGCTGCCATTTTTCTGGCCATATTTATTGGCGTCAAACAGTGCATCAATAGCATCGAGGCCCTGTTTACCCATACGTTCAGGGAAACCTTGTGCCATTACTGCTTGTGCATGGTGAGCGGTATCAATACCGACCACATCTAGAAGATAAGCTGGGCCCATTGGCCAACCAAACTTACGTTCCATCACTTTATCGATTTGAGTGAAATCAGCGCCATCGCGCAGTAATAAACTAAAGCCACCAAAGTAAGGGAAAAGTACGCGGTTTACGAAGAACCCAGGGCAGTCATTGACCACGATGGGGGATTTACCCATTTTGGCCGCGTAAGCGACAACTCGATTGATGGTTTCATCGGAAGTGTGTTCACCACGAATAATTTCCACCAATGGCATACGATGTACTGGGTTAAAAAAGTGCATACCACAGAAGTTTTCTGGACGTTTGAGTGATTTGGCCAGTAGGTTGATTGGAATGGTTGAGGTGTTCGAGGTGATAACCGCATCCTCACCAACATTGGCTTCGACTTCACTTAGTACCGCGGCTTTGATTTTCGGGTTTTCAACCACAGCTTCAACAATCACATCCGCTTGCTCAATCCCAGCATAATGCAGGCTAGGCGTAATCGATGCGAGCACGCTAGCCATTTTAAAACCATCAATTTTTCCGCGCTCTAGCTGCTTGTTGAGTAACTTAGATGCCTCGGTCATACCTAAATTAAGGGACGATTGAGCGATATCTTTCATCAAAACAGGCACGCCTTTTATTGCCGATTGATAAGCAATGCCGCCGCCCATGATACCCGCACCAAGTACCGCCGCTCGGCCGGTTTCTTTATTGGCTGATTTGGCCGCTTTTTTTGCCAGTGCTTTAATATATTGGTCGTTGAGGAATAAACCGACCAAGGATTTCGCCGCTTCAGAATGAGCGAGCTTAACGAAGTGTTTACGCTCAATGGCCAATGCTTCATCACGGCTACAGCGCGCGGCTTCTTCTATTGCAATAACAGCCGTTATTGGCGCTGGATAATGAGGTCCGGCATGTTGTGCAACCAAGCCTTTGGCCATGGTGAAGCTCATCATGGCTTCTAATTTGCTGAGTGTCAGCGTGGACGTTTTTTGCTGGCGACGCATCTTCCAATCAACGGTTTCATTGATGGCCGATGTAATGGTTTTGAGTGCTGACTCAAGCAGTTTGTCGCTATCAACAATCGCATCGAGCAGCCCAATTTTAAGGGCTTCCTCAGCACGACATGCTTTGCCTTGAGTGATCACTTCCATAGCATTGTCGGCACCAATCACACGAGGCAGACGCACACAGCCACCGAACCCCGGCATAATACCAAGCTTTGTTTCCGGTAATCCTATGCTGGTGGTCGCGTCACCAATACGGAAATCGGTAGCGAGTACACACTCACATCCACCGCCTAGCGCGTGCCCTGTTAAAGCGGCTAGTGTCGGAACGGGTAGATCTTCAAGTTTGTTGAAAATGCTATTGGCAAATTGCAGCCATTGGTCGAGTTCTTGCGCAGGTTTAGCAAAGAGGCCTAAAAACTCAGTGATATCAGCCCCGACAATAAAAGATTCTTTATCGGAAGTAAGAATAAGGCCTTTCAGTCCTTGGTGGGCTTTTAGGGCATCAAGTGCATGGTTGAGCGATTCAAGAGTGGCAAGGTCAAGTTTGTTCACTGACTCCTTGGAGCAGAAACGCAACTCCGCAATACCATCTTGTAATTCCTTTACCTGTAGGGTGTTGGCTTGGTAAATCATTGTCTATCTCCGTGACATACAACCTTAAGATCGTGTGTGAGAGTTTTTGTTGTATTAATGGTTCTGGTTTGACCAGTATGTTTAGTTTGACCTGAGGATTGTTTAATTTCAATACATTTTTTAGACAACTGTTTAACATTGAGTGCAAATGGAGATCAGCGCTGCTTTTTTAAGTGCACGTGTTACACTCTTGCGATCCGCTCGATCTATGATTTCACATGAACGAACAACCTTATTTAATTCCAGTTTTGCCTACCCAATTTGAAGAGGAAATTAAAAAAAGCCTCTTTATTACCTATTTGGCCCACACTCCGAGTGTAGATGTTGCCAAAGCGTTCGTTGCGCAAATAAAGGCAAAACATAGCGATGCCAGACACAACTGCTGGGGCTTTGTTGCCGGACGACCGGAAGATTCGATGTTATGGGGTTTTAGTGATGATGGTGAGCCATCAGGGACGGCGGGCAAACCGATATTGGCGCAGCTAGCCGGATCGGGTGTCGGGGAGTTAACGGCCGTCGTCACTCGTTATTATGGTGGGATTCGTCTTGGTACTGGTGGATTAGTTAAAGCTTATGGTGGCGGAGTGCAACAAGCACTCAAGCAGCTTCAAACTATTGAGAAAAAAATCACCACAAAATTATCCCTAACGTTAGACTACGGTTTTGTGCCGATTGCTCAATCCATCATCGCGCAGTATGAAGCATTAGAAGTCGAAGCCGATTATAAAGAACAGGTTAAATTTCTTGTTGAGATAGAATTGCGCCATCTTGATGCTTTTACTCAAACTATCATTAATAAAAGCGGTGCAAAAGCTGTAGTGACCGCTATAAAAAATAATTAGGAAGTCAGAAGCTTCGCTTCAGAAAAAGCAATGCAAATTCGATCTATTATTCGTATCGTCGGGCTTTTGCTCGCGCTATTTAGTGTCTCTATGCTTGCCCCTGCGCTGGTGGCTTTGCTGTACCGCGACGGTGCAGGTGTGCCTTTTGTCACGACCTTTTTTGTCTTGTTGATGTGTGGTGGCTTTTTTTGGTTTCCAAACCGCCGCTATCGACATGAATTGAAAGCCAGAGACGGTTTTTTGATCGTTGTACTGTTTTGGACGGTTATCGGTAGTGCGGGTTCATTACCATTTTGGTTAGCGGATAACCCTAATGTATCGGTTACTGATGCGTTTTTTGAATCGTTTTCAGCATTAACCACCACCGGAGCAACCGTCATTGTTGGGTTAGATGAATTACCTAAAGCGATTTTGTTCTATCGGCAGTTTTTACAATGGTTTGGTGGGATGGGGATCATCGTTCTAGCGGTGGCCATTTTGCCAGTATTGGAAATTGGGGGAATGCAGTTATATCGAGCGGAAATTCCAGGCCCGGTCAAAGATACTAAAATCACTCCAAGAATCGCCGAAACCGCCAAAGCACTTTGGTACATCTATTTAAGCTTAACGGTTGCCTGCGCGACTTCTTTTTGGGCAGCAGGGATGACCCTATTTGATGCGATTTGCCATAGCTTCTCTACGATTGCTATTGGTGGGTTTTCGACTCATGATGCAAGCATGGGGTATTTTGATAGCTATGCGATCAATTTAATTACGGTTGTTTTTTTGCTCATTTCAGCCTGTAATTTTACGCTCCATTACGCGGCGTTTGCGACAGGTGGTGTCCATCCAAAATATTATCTTAAAGATCCAGAGTTTAGAGCTTTTGCTCTTATTCAGGTGATTTTGTTTGCGATTTGCTTTTCGATTTTGCTCGAACATCACACTTACGATTCTTTTTATGACGCTTTTGATCAGGCGCTATTTCAAACGGTATCCATTTCGACGACGGCAGGCTTTACCACTACGGGTTTTGCAGATTGGCCTTTATTCTTACCTGTATTATTGCTGTTTTCTTCATTTATTGGTGGCTGCGCGGGCTCAACTGGCGGTGGCATGAAAGTGATCCGTATCTTATTGCTTACCTTACAAGGTGCTCGTGAGATGAAACGCCTTATCCACCCAAGAGCCGTGTATACGATTAAGGTGGGCGGAAGTGCTCTTTCACAGCGAGTGGTTGACGCGGTTTGGGGGTTTTTCTCAGCGTACGCACTGGTCTTCGTGGTGTGTATGTTGGCATTGATCGCAACAGGAATGGATGAACTGAGTGCATTTTCTGCCGTCGCGGCAACATTGAATAACTTAGGGCCTGGATTAGGTCAAGTCTCCGTACATTTTGCGGATGTTAATGACAGTGCAAAATGGGTATTGGTTGTTTCGATGCTCTTTGGTCGCTTAGAAATTTTTACACTATTAATACTGCTTACCCCTACGTTTTGGCGCAGTTAAGGATATCCCGTGCAAAAAGCTCTTTTTCTCTATTCTTCCCGTGAAGGTCAAACCAAGAAAATTATTAACTATATAAAAGAGGAACTTTCTGAGTTTGATTGCGAACTTGCCGATTTACATCAAATTGAGGATATTGATTTAACTCTTTACGATCGAGTCTTAATTGGTGCTTCTATTCGCTACGGACATTTAAATAAAAAGCTTTATCAATTTATAGAAAAACATGCCGAGCAATTAGCACTCGCTAAAGCGGCGTTCTTTTGTGTCAACTTAACTGCAAGAAAAGAAGCGCAGGGTAAAGATACTCCAGAAGGAAGTGTCTATATTAAAACCTTTCTCAGTAAATCAGCATGGCAACCCAAGCTAATCGGAGTTTTCGCTGGTGCTCTTTACTATCCACGTTATCACTTTTTCGATAAGGTGATGATTCGTTTCATCATGTCATTGACTGGCGGTGAAACTGACACCTCAAAAGAAGTTGAGTACACAAACTGGCAAAAAGTATCTCTTTTTAGTGATAACTTTAAAAAATTGTAAATGAAAAGTCGATTTTTAGCGTCTTTTGGCTTTTTTCTGTTCGAACAAATAGAAAATCAAAAAAAACAGCAAAAATGGG
>AEZC01000173.1 GCA_000257205.1 Vibrio ordalii ATCC 33509
GCTCTTTAACAATATAAACCTATCAATCTGTGTGGGCACTCGTTGATGATAATCGAAAAAGATTTATCAATGAACTGAGTGACCTGAACTAGCAATAGTTCGAATGCTTTTTGATTTCACTTTTTCTTAAAAAGTGAAGACCAAGAAGCGGCACAGTCAATTCATTGTTGTTCTGTTGGAACAACAATAGCTTTAAAATTACTTTTTTACTTTCGAGTAAGAGCAGTTTTGAAGTCAGTATTCATTGAGCCGGTCTTAGGACCAACAAAACTTTAATTGAAGAGTTTGATCATGGCTCAGATTGAACGCTGGCGGCAGGCCTAACACATGCAAGTCGAGCGGCAGCACAGAGGAACTTGTTCCTTGGGTGGCGAGCGGCGGACGGGTGAGTAATGCCTAGGAAATTGCCCTGATGTGGGGGATAACCATTGGAAACGATGGCTAATACCGCATGATGCCTACGGGCCAAAGAGGGGGACCTTCGGGCCTCTCGCGTCAGGATATGCCTAGGTGGGATTAGCTAGTTGGTGAGGTAATGGCTCACCAAGGCGACGATCCCTAGCTGGTCTGAGAGGATGATCAGCCACACTGGAACTGAGACACGGTCCAGACTCCTACGGGAGGCAGCAGTGGGGAATATTGCACAATGGGCGCAAGCCTGATGCAGCCATGCCGCGTGTATGAAGAAGGCCTTCGGGTTGTAAAGTACTTTCAGTCGTGAGGAAGGTGGTGTTGTTAATAGCAGCATCATTTGACGTTAGCGACAGAAGAAGCACCGGCTAACTCCGTGCCAGCAGCCGCGGTAATACGGAGGGTGCGAGCGTTAATCGGAATTACTGGGCGTAAAGCGCATGCAGGTGGTGGATTAAGTCAGATGTGAAAGCCCGGGGCTCAACCTCGGAACCGCATTTGAAACTGGTTCACTAGAGTACTGTAGAGGGGGGTAGAATTTCAGGTGTAGCGGTGAAATGCGTAGAGATCTGAAGGAATACCGGTGGCGAAGGCGGCCCCCTGGACAGATACTGACACTCAGATGCGAAAGCGTGGGGAGCAAACAGGATTAGATACCCTGGTAGTCCACGCCGTAAACGATGTCTACTTGGAGGTTGTGGCCTTGAGCCGTGGCTTTCGGAGCTAACGCGTTAAGTAGACCGCCTGGGGAGTACGGTCGCAAGATTAAAACTCAAATGAATTGACGGGGGCCCGCACAAGCGGTGGAGCATGTGGTTTAATTCGATGCAACGCGAAGAACCTTACCTACTCTTGACATCTACAGAATCCTGCGGAGACGCGGGAGTGCCTTCGGGAACTGTAAGACAGGTGCTGCATGGCTGTCGTCAGCTCGTGTTGTGAAATGTTGGGTTAAGTCCCGCAACGAGCGCAACCCTTATCCTTGTTTGCCAGCGAGTAATGTCGGGAACTCCAGGGAGACTGCCGGTGATAAACCGGAGGAAGGTGGGGACGACGTCAAGTCATCATGGCCCTTACGAGTAGGGCTACACACGTGCTACAATGGCGCATACAGAGGGCAGCAAGCTAGCGATAGTGAGCGAATCCCAAAAAGTGCGTCGTAGTCCGGATTGGAGTCTGCAACTCGACTCCATGAAGTCGGAATCGCTAGTAATCGTAGATCAGAATGCTACGGTGAATACGTTCCCGGGCCTTGTACACACCGCCCGTCACACCATGGGAGTGGGCTGCACCAGAAGTGGTTAGTTTAACCGCACTTTCTTCGGAGAGAGTGGAGGACGATCACCACGGTGTGGTTCATGACTGGGGTGAAGTCGTAACAAGGTAGCGCTAGGGGAACCTGGCGCTGGATCACCTCCTTATACGAAGATTACACTGATGAGTGTCCACACAGATTGATGGTTTATACAGTTTAAGA
>AEZC01000174.1 GCA_000257205.1 Vibrio ordalii ATCC 33509
ACGCGCAGAGTTAATGACAGCATCACTAACTTTCAATAAGTGGCGCGCTCAGGAGGATTCGAACCTCCGACCGCCTGGTTCGTAGCCAGGTACTCTATCCAGCTGAGCTATGAGCGCGCAAGATGTGAATTACATCACAAAAATTTTATTTCTGAACAAAAAAATTGACCAATGGTCAATAAATGGCGGTGAGGGAGGGATTCGAACCCTCGATACGGCTATAAACCGTATACTCCCTTAGCAGGGGAGCGCCTTCGGCCTCTCGGCCACCTCACCGCATTTTCACATTCAATCTTACGAAAGAATA
>AEZC01000175.1 GCA_000257205.1 Vibrio ordalii ATCC 33509
GCCTCGTGAAACCTTTACGACCTCACTTCCTTGGCTTCTCCAAGAAAACCGTTTTACTGGGTTTAAAGTTACTGATTTAATTACATATTTGAAGGTAGGACAAGTATCGTCAGTGTCATTTTTGGCTATTGATGACTACGCCGCTAATATTTCGATTGAAGACTTAACTCGCTATGAGCCCATTATTGCTTATCATATGAATGGCAATGAAATGAAGATAAGAAACAAGGGACCATTTTGGCTTATCTATAATTTAGGTAAATATCCAAAGCTACTAAATAATACGATCTATCATAACCAGATGGTTTGGCAATTAAAAAACTTAATAATTCTCGATAAATAATGAAAGTCACAACACACTGCACTTTACACCCATTACTATACCGCGCCAAGAGACTACTGATTGTTCTGTCTGCGTGCCTTATCGTCGCCAATTTATACATAATTTCAACTACCCGCTCCTTAGCTAATTCCTATACAGATCAACAAAACTACGCTACTTGGTACTTATTCCAACTCACTAAAGAGTATTCTGAACTAGTGGCTTCGGCTCCTTATTACTTAGATTCACAGGAGAAGAGATCGCACACTTGGCTGCAGTATGAGCTGATTTGGAGCCGTTTTGATTTAATTCTAACCAGCCATGAATCAGATAATTTTATGAGTCGAGTTGATTCTCAGCACTTTTTTAAGAACAACTTCGATGATTTCAAAATATTAGAAAGCTTATTGCTAGCCGTTAAAGATCAAAAGTCATTGGCTGTATTTGAAAAACATGCTCGCTTGATTTACGACCGGGTTATCGGCTATGTAAACCAAAACTTTCAACTGCAAAGCCCTATCTATCTCGAGCAAAAAGAAAAAGCAAATAGGCTGACACAGGTACAATTTCTGCTGATGTTCTTAATGCTGGGTTGCATTGGCTTAGTCAGCTATATTTTTCATAAAGAAGCGGTTGCTCAACGTACCTTAGCGTTAACTGACCCTTTAACTGGTCTTGCAAACCGCCTTGCTATGTTTGAAAAACTGCATCATATTTCTGTCAATAAACCCTTTTCTCTCTTTCTCCTCGACTTAAACGACTTTAAACCAATCAATGACCAAAATGGCCATAAAGCAGGAGACAGTGTGCTACAGCAAGTAGCCTTTCGCTTAACTCATTCAATTCCAACGTTCGATTATTCAGTATTTCGAATGGGAGGGGATGAGTTTGATCTGATCATCCATAGTATTGACACGATGGAACTGAGCATCATGCAACGCAATATTAAAGCGTGTTTTAAAGAGAAGTTCTTCGTGGATAATGGAGTGGGAGCAAAGCTCTCAACCAGTATAGGTGTTGCCTCTTTTCCTAAAGATTCGGCCAATATTAATCAATTAATACATATTGCGGATAAGAATATGTATGCCATGAAGTTCCTACAAAAAAGCCCCTCTGTATGAGCAAAGTTACCATCGCTTTATAGTTATAATGAGTTCGTCATTATTTCAGGTTAGTTGCTGCAATAAGTGACTAGCCGAAATCGCCATTGACATATCCCATGGTTCTACCATCTTTAGGATTGTTGAAAATGACTTGTGTATCATTGTGTTCAACCAATTCCCCCATTAAGAAAAACGCCGTGCGGTCAGAAATACGACCCGCTTGCTGCATTGAGTGCGTGACAATAACGAGGGTGTAATTCTTTTTCAGCTCTTCCATTAATTGTTCAATTTTATGCGTTGCAATCGGGTCAAGAGCGGATGATAACCATTTCTCTAGCAAATGGGATCTTAACCATCAGCTTCGCTTACAACACAAAATAAGCACGTACTTTAAAAAATTGCTGACTAACCACTTGTATTGCAACAAAGTCGGCATAAGATGAATGCCTTAGTTCAATGAAGGTTTGCTATGAACAATCAATTATCATTAAGAGCGTTAGAGCGCGGTGACTTACGCTTTATCCATGATCTCAATAACAACCGCAACATTATGTCTTACTGGTTTGAAGAGCCTTATGAGTCTTTTGATGAGTTGGAAGAGCTGTACAACAAGCACATTCACGATAACGCCGAGCGTCGGTTTGTGGTTGAGAATCGAGATAAAGCACTGATCGGGCTCGTTGAATTAATTGAAATTGATTATATTCACCGCAGCGGTGAGTTTCAGATCATCATCACGCCGGAGCACCAAGGAAAAGGGTTTGCACAAACCTTAATCAACAAAGCATTAGACTACTCTTTCACCATTTTGAACCTACACAAAATCTATCTGCATGTGTCGACGGAAAACGACAAAGCCATCCATTTGTATCAAAAAGCTGGCTTTGTTGAGGAAGGACACTTAGTTGAAGAATTCTTCATTAATGGCCAATATCGTGACGTAAAGCGCATGTACATTTTGCAAAACGCGTATCTTAATAAGCCCACCTAATACCATCGAAGCGAGCAAGGGCGTGGCTACACAAAAGCCACGCTGACTTATTAGCTTTGCGTTAACAGGCAATATCGAGCTTGTTGCCTGTCACACCATTCACGCGAAACCACCCAGCGATGCTGAAACGCTCAGCGTTGGTAGGTTGTACTTCATGCGGAAAACGTTCTGATAAAAAGACCAGTAAACGCCCCGCTATCGGCGCAACCGTCGCGAGATACTGATCTTGAACATCGTAAATAACCAACTCACCTGCATCAACACCACACCACTGATCGTTCATATAAAATACCGTCGTCAGTTTGCGGCTGGCATTGCCTGTAAAGGCGTCGAGGTGTTTTTGGTAGAATGCCCCTATTTCATATTTGGCAAAATGAGCTTCGTATTCAAATAGCCCAAGGAAAAAGTGGCGGTTAACCTCTTGGCGAATTTGCTCCATACGTTGCAAATAGTCTTGCACAGGCAGGCCCATGCTGTTTTCAATCCACTGGATTTTATCGTTGCGTATTTCAACCTCTAATTGCAAGGCATCGTGCCTGCCAATTCGCGCCACTTGTAACTGCGGTGGCGTACAAGCTCGTAGGTTTTTGGTTTGCTCTGGTGTTAAAAAGTCATCCCATATGTACCAACCTTGATCGGCAATTGCATCCATCAATTTATCTAACGACATTTTCACACTACATATAACAAAAGTGCTGTGGTTATATCGATAGCAAGCCATAACAACAAATCGGTGTTTCGATGCTTAAGACAAGGTGAATTTGTGGAGGTGGAGAAGTTGGCAAAAAAAGACTAGAAACAAACACCGTGGTTGTTGAACAACCTATGATTGAATACCCTCCTACATAACAAAGGGGCACTGACTCGTGCCCC
>AEZC01000176.1 GCA_000257205.1 Vibrio ordalii ATCC 33509
CATTGGTTAAAAATGAAAAGGAAAATAACGGCAAGCAAGCGGTTATTGCAAAGTTTGATGGTGGCTATAGCTCAGTTGGTAGAGCCCCGGATTGTGATTCCGGTTGTCGCGAGTTCAAGTCTCGTTAGCCACCCCATTATTCGGCAACTTCGGTTTCCGTTCTTGGTGAAAGTCGAGAAGAAAGATATGCATTAGTGCATCGCCTAGTTTGATAGCGCATCCTGATGTTAGGAGTAG
>AEZC01000177.1 GCA_000257205.1 Vibrio ordalii ATCC 33509
GATATATCAATCATATATGTTTCTTATTGTAGGATATTTTTAATTGATATTGCGCAATTGTCATCGTCAATGCTAAATATTTTTTTGTTATATGAATATTCGCTTGTGTCTTTAAAGTTTAACGATAGATGATATGCAACTAACTCAAATGTATCTTTTGAAATTATGTCATATATATCATTGCGTATATAAGTAGGTAGCGTTTCCATTTTTATTTCCTTTTCATTCATGTCAATTTTTTGTATTTTTTTGAGTTGTTTATTGTCGATTTGTTGACTGTTTTAAGTTGATTAAATGTAGGTTTATTGTCGATATTTATGGTGGTTCAAGTCTATCCTCTTAAGGCATTTATGCGATGAGATGGCCATTTTCTGCTGTAGTAAGACCCTCTGTGTTGATTTTTGACGTTGCGGTAATGTTTTTCCAGAGTGGCAGAGCGTGATATTCTCTCTAGACTAGCATTGGTACAGAAGGCGGGTAGCTAAAGTAATTAGTTCGATTATGTTGGTATAGTAATATAGGTCTAGTAATCACCTTAAAAATAACAAGGTAGTTATCTTCTATGAACAAGTTAATCATAGAGGTGACTAATGAAACGTTTAATTCAAAATTCAAACCTGACTCTTTTCTATGGCGAGAGATTTTTCTCTAATCCTGTCATTAAAGAACATGGTCCATTATGCAAGGAATATTTGATTGCTATTAAGGATGTTTTAGATGTTTCTTTGGCTGAATATAATCGAGTTTACGTTCAGAGAATTGATCTTAGATATCCTGGTTATTATGAAGATTATAATTGTGGCGATATTTCTAGGTTTTTTTCTTCGTTAAAGGAAAAAATAAAATATGACTTAAAAACAAAGAATAAAATTGGTAAATGTAATTTAAGATACGTTTGGGTAAGGGAGCAACTAAGTTCAGAAAATCATCATTATCATATGGCATTATTTCTTAATAAAGATGTTTACTTTTGTTTGGGGGATGTTACTAAGGATAGTGGTAATTTGTCTTCAATGATAAAAGAGGCGTGGGCAAGTGCTTTAGGTATTAATTACTTTGAGGTGAGAAGTAGTGTGCATTTCCCAAGTAACTCTACTTATTACATTCATAAGGGGAAAAATTCTCATCAAGAGGAATACCGACAGTGTTTTTATCGCTTAAGCTACTTGGCTAAAGTTAATACGAAAGTCTATTCTAATGGATTAAAAAACATCTCGACTAGTCGAAAATAAAAAAAGAGGCGAGCCTCTTTTTAATGGTTACATTTAAAAACCAAATGTATATCGTAAACCACCGAAAAATAGAACAGCGACAGAGCCTACGACTTTACCTAAGATCTCGCCTGGTTTTCCGAAAATAGATCCGATATCGGAGCCAATAGATGCGCCTTGTAAAGTTGTTTCTACAATGGCTTCCCAAAGGCTTAAGGTGGTTTTTTTATTGTAATCGCTGGCATCGTTATCTTTCCAATTATCTGCATCATTGGAAATGGTACGATTTGCCAGCATTACTCGTTTATTGTTTGGTAGTATTTCGACAATGGTATAAAGCAATTTTGATAGGTTGTAAGGCCTCTGGCGATTGACTCCATCACTGTAGCCCGCCACAAAGTAAAGAGTCTTCACATTTATCTGTGTGGCTTTATGTATACGTCTTGCTATCGAGTTTTGTTGTTTCTCCAGAAATCTCTTAGCCTTGTCCGTTGGTAGATTGTCGCTGTAGTTCCATGATTCAGGTCCTTTCAATGCAACGTCGGCTTGATTCACCGCAACGATGAGCCGTTTTTCGGCTTCATCGCCTAATTGCGGGATAACAATGTCATTGATGAGTCTCAATGGTGTTCCCAGATCGCGAGAGCCGCCATCAAGTATCACGAGAACTAAATCAATGATCAACTGACCATGGTCATCTCGTTTGTTGAGAAGCTGTTTAATGGCCTGTACGTGTTTTTTATCCTCATCGATCCCATCTCCAAGCCCTGGAGTGTCCCATAGCACGAGATTATTTAAGTGGTAACACTGAACACATTCCGTGTGCGGCTCACTATCGATGCCGACTTGAGCAACCGCCATGTCAAATAGAGCGTTGATGGTTGAGCTTTTTCCTGCGCCTGTCGCACCCGTGATCAGAATATTCAGTGATGCTTTGCGAAGGAAAGATAAGTTACTGAGCAACTTATCTTTCGTGGTTGAATCGT
>AEZC01000178.1 GCA_000257205.1 Vibrio ordalii ATCC 33509
ATGGGGCATAATGTTCCTGAGCGAGTAGCTGGTGTTGATCTATTTTACAATTTATTAGAAATGAGTGCTGGACGGGACTTCCCAGTATTTTTACTTGGAGCAACATCTGACGTGGTCACTCAGACTGCGGATAAGGTTAAAAGACTTTATCCAGGATTGATTATTGCTGGTTATCATGACGGGTATTTTTGGGATAATGAAGAGTTTGTTGTAAATAAAGTTAAGGAGTCGGGAGCTAAGCTTTTATTCGTAGCAATTACTTCACCAAAAAAAGAAAATTTTATTAATAAATGGAAAGATGAACTAGGTGTTAACTTCGTTATGGGAGTCGGTGGGACATTTGATGTTGTTGCTGGTAAAGTAAATCGAGCCCCAGTTTGGATGCAAAATTCTGGTTTGGAATGGTTATATCGTATCATTCAAGAACCTAGAAGAATGTGGAAGAGATATCTTGTTACTAATAGCAAATTTTTATTTTTATTATTGAAAGAAAAATTTTTATAGGATGCATTTGTATTTTTTTCTATTTTAACCATGGTTGATTTTTG
>AEZC01000179.1 GCA_000257205.1 Vibrio ordalii ATCC 33509
AACCATTGCAATTGTGGCTTTTGATCGAGTAAAGTCAGTTTATCTTATTGAATTTGCATAACAAACGGCTCAAGATGGATTGCCAACGCTTGGCGGTTTTAGTGCAAAATTGCAGTTCAGAGTTTACAGTGTGTTTTTTGAGTTCGGCGGTGCGTTGTCAACCCCTTAGCCGGGCGTTAGCCTTCTTAATGAATTTTTCGAATCAAATAAACTAGACGAAAGGAAATATTATGTCAGATATAAAACCGAGAATTGGTACATTATCTTTTGTAGGGTTCTACGTGAATTCGGCAATTGCCAATGGTCACCTAGAGAGTGTCTCATTTGATGAGCTTTACACAGCTCTAGAGCATGGTCAGCTATTTGAATTTTTAGATTCGAAATTACCTGGTGAATTCGATTTTAGTTTGTTTGAAGCTGGCTCTGATCAACATGCAGGTTTCCATCAGGTAATAAATAGTATTGCAGGTGGGTTTCAAGGGCGTGAACGCAGGAAGTTAGGGTTATCAAATTCAAACCACGGCTTGTCTTTATTGTTAGCGTTTATTCTTGAAGCATTGCAGCATCACGATTGGGTGTAACCAGAAGGCTAACAAACGGCTCAAGAGGGATTGCCAACGCGTGGCGACTTTAGTGCAAAATTGAAGTTCAGTGTTTACAGTGTGTTTTTGGGGTTCGGTGGTGCGCTGTCAACCCCTTAGCCGGGCGTTATGCAACTCAGGTAAATTTAGGGGTTCAATCTTTTGGATTTCTCCGGCCATTCGTTTTGTGTTGTCGGCAAATGAGCATTTTTACCCTAAAATTCGTGGTTTACTCAAGCCGTAAAACAGGCAAGGTTCTTTGTTTGCCTCAATGAGTTTTGGTGCTGGTTTGTTGTGAATTTAGCGGGCGCAAAGTGTGGAAAGGGCAAGTTTATCGAGCATTTTGTACTTGCTGAAGTTTTCGCTCGTTGAGTTTTCCTGATTCAAAAGCTTGGTTGGTTGCTGAAAGGTGGACTTTGTTTTCGCGGCTTACTTATCACAGTTCTTGCTTGGGTTGATTCTTGAATCACTC
>AEZC01000180.1 GCA_000257205.1 Vibrio ordalii ATCC 33509
ACGGAAGATTGAGCTTAAGAAATGACAATGCGCAGGTGGGTGAGTTACGACTAAACGCGACGATTTTATACCTAATTGCGTTAGCGATGGCATGCATATTCAGCAAAAATAGCCTCCATTTATGGAGCTTTATTATGTTGCTCTCGCATCACATGAGCCGGATGACGGCGCTGAAAAGCTTGTTGTTCAGTGAGCGAAATCGAGTCACCTTATCGATAACCAGTGCTATTCTATGCAGTGTCTTTGAGCTTATCTCTTGGATTTTTCTCTATTTAGCCGTCACTGCGATTTACCATAACGAATCGGCGACAGCTTATTTTCTAATGATGTGTTTGACGGTAATGGGTCGCTACGCCTTTTATGCATTAGCAGTATGGCAAGCACATTTAGCGGCCTATCACATTATTCAGAAAGTAAGGCAACACTTAGTGCGTGCGTTAGCCAAGATGAGAATGGATAAACTGCGCAGCTTGAGTCGGGGCGATATTGAAAAGCGTATCACCGATGAATGCCAGAGTCTTGAGCCGCTGATTGCTCACCATGGTACGGATATCATCAACGGACTTCTGATGCCCCTGTTTATGGTGGGATTTTTATTCTATATTGATTGGCGACTCGCCCTGATTGCTTTAATGCCACTGCCGTTGGCAATGACTGCACAAATTTGGATGATGCGTGGATTTGCTGAAAGACAGCAGAAATATAATCAAATCGTCGCTCATCTGCATCAAGCACAAATGGAATTTATGCGCACCATAGGTGTAATGAAACTGTTTGCAGTTGATGCGGATTCCTACCTTGAACTCAGCCGAACCTTACAATCTCATCATAAGATTGTGACGGGATACACTCAAACGATGGTTAGCGCTTGGGTGACATTTGTCACGCTGGCACAAATTTCGCTGATCTTGGTGTTGCCTGTTGCCATCATGCTCGCCAATACGGGCCAATTAACCCTCATTGATTTGGTGATGGTGGCATGCGTGAGTGTGGGATTGCTTAAACCGTGGTTAGACTTAACGCAAGTATTTGCGCAAATTCAGCAATCGTTCATCGCCATAGACAGAATCCTTCCCTTATGCGGTGAGCCTGAGTCTCATCCTTTCCATTACCCCTCGTCTTTGATGCTTCTTGAGTGCCGTGACCTTGTTGTGGCTCGCGACCCAACGGTTGCCGTATTGCAACAGGCGAATTTGAAAGCGTATCCCGGACAACGCATAACGATTGAGGGAGCGTCTGGGGTTGGGAAAAGCACACTACTTGCGTCGTTACTCGGTGAGTTGGAGCCTACTTCGGGTGCTTGGTACATCAATGGTCAGCCAATAACCGATATTGACGATGAGAGCCGTAGTCATTATCTCGCCTCGGTTGATCAGCGAGTGGTCTTTTTTTCTGGATCCTTACGCGATAATTTAATCTTAACGAAACGTCACGTTGAAGAGCATGAAATCTGGCAATTACTGACTTGGTTTGGGCTTAAACCGTTAGTGCAAAGCCTATCTCAGCAGCTCGATTGCCCAATTGGAGAAGCGTGCCGATTGTTCAGTGGTGGTGAAATGCAGCGTTTGGCGATTATCCGCGCCGCTGTCACTAAAGCACCGATCCTAATTTTGGATGAGGCAACGGCCCATTTGGATGCGCTTTCAGAGCAGAGCGTTTTTGAGGCGTTACGCCATTATGCACCAGCTCAGATTCAACTGATCATTAGCCACCGTGCTAGTCAGATTCAGCAGGTTGATCGCCGCTTGGTACTGTTGAACGGTCAACTAGAGGAGAAAGCTGATGAATAGTCTGAGGCGCTTAATTGAACATAGTGGTGCAAAGACACAGCACTTTTGGTTTGGTTTACTGGGCAAAGTCGCTACTGAGCTGATTGGGCTACTGGTCTGGATTATGTTATTTACCTTTCTGCTCTCTTCCGAGTCATTACCGTTCACTGTCATGTTATTGATAGCGCTGTCGTTGATCTTAGCGCAGTGGATAGTAGGCCAGAGTACCAAGCTCAGTTTTCTTGGTGCCTATCAAATTACCCATCAATTACGTCATCAGTTATTGACCGATATCCGTCTTCAACCCTTGGCGGCTTTGCGTGGTAAACGCTTAGGTGAAAAAGTAAAGTTACTCACTTCTGATCTCAAACAGTTTGAAGATATTTTCAGTCACCTGCTGACCGAGTTTGTCGCAACTTGGGTAACACCGATCGTCATGACGATTGTACTTGCACTGATTCAGCCTTGGTTAGCCGTGACTCTAGTGCTGATTTTTGGGTTAGCGTTTAGCGTATTAGTGCTCGTAGAACGGAGATTTAGCCATCAGGCAGACCACACACATCATACCAATGTGCAAAGTAGTAACTTGTTGCTCGAATACCTAGACTGTTTGCCGATGCTGCGCAGCTTTGGACAGAGTGGGCGATTGGCGGACCCACTCTGCCAGCAGATTGAAAAGCAAAAAGATCAGGGACTAGGATTAGAGTGGCTTGGCGGAAGTGGTGTATTGTTAGCAACGCTGATCTTAGAGCTTGGCCTCGTGATCAATTTAGTTTTGGCTGCGTGGTTGGTGGATCTCGATTGGTTGAATCACTCACAATTTTTGGTTGCTGTGGTTGCCACCGTGGTCTCTATTCGTCCACTAGCGCGGATGACGGTGTATGCAGCCTTACTCCGTTATATGTTAAAAGCAGCATCACGTTTACATCAGCTTTCCCAGTTGCCGCAACAAACCTCACAGGGCGTAGAACCTAGTACTTTTGATTTATCACTCAAGGATATTCATCTTTGCTTAGACGACCAGCCAGTACTCAATGGGGTTAACCTTGAGGTGGCGGAGGGTGAGCATATTGTGCTGGTGGGCAAAAGTGGTTCAGGTAAAAGTAGTTTACTCGATGTGTTGGCTGTGTTTCATATCCCCACACAAGGTTGCTTAACTATGGGAGGAAAAACCTTGGATGAAATAGGTACTGAGCACTGGTATCGACATATCGCCTATGTCACGCAAGAGGTTCAGCTCCTTGGCGGTAGCCTACGTGATAACTTGCTATTGGCCAAACCCGAAGCGAGTGAGAAAGTGTTATGCGAGGCAGTAGAGGCGGCGGGTTTGAGTGAGTTAGTGGCTAAGTTGCCGCACGGACTAGATTCGCGGATTGGCGAAAATGGTAACCAAATCTCTGGCGGGGAGCGGCAGCGTTTGTCGATTGCGCGAGCGCTATTGCATGATGCGCCTATCTTACTGCTTGATGAATTTACCTCCGCACTGGATAGCCAAACTCAGGCCCAAGTGTTGCAAGCGCTTGAGATTCTTTGCCAAGGGAAAACGGTGATTTCCGTAGCGCATCGCTTGGAGACTATTCAGCAAGCTGATACTGTTTATTTGATGGAGGCAGGGCAATTGCGCAAGGTTGAGCAGTATCAACAGGAGGTTACAACAGCCAACCCACAACTCTATAAACCACAACGCTGTAAAAAGAGCGAAATGGCTTAATGGAAAATGGTTCTTAAATTGAGCCAAGATATGTGCTCGGTTTATCCCTAACGATGTGAAGCTAGCTCCATGTTGGCTGCGTTTTTTCGCCCCAATCACATGGTCTATTGCTGTGATTGGGGACTCACTTATTTGCCGCTAGCCTGCGATTTCAAGTTGTTTGGCTATATCAACAATTAGCGGCTTTACTGCATTCGAAAACGGATGGTAGCCAAAAGCTACGCGCCAATGATCGACGGTTCGCCAACTACGGCTCGGACTGGAGCTGTTCTGGTGGGGGCTCCGCTAGCTTGGTAGTAGGCTGCAGTACTGCGTGGTAATGGGGCGCGGCCACGAATTTTATCGGCAATCTTTTCGGCTATCATGATGGTGGTAGCATTGAGGTTCCCGGTGATAATAATCGGCATAATCGAAGCATCTACCACGCGAAGTTTTTGAACTCCATGGACTCTGCCTTCTCCATCGACGACCGCCATATCATCCTCGCCCATTTTACAAGAGCAAGAAGGATGAAAGGCTGTTTCAGCGTGTTGGCGAATGAATGCATCCAGTTCTGCATCGTATGCGCCCCATGATCCCAC
>AEZC01000181.1 GCA_000257205.1 Vibrio ordalii ATCC 33509
TGGTTAGTTATCGAGATGGTGCGGAAGGAGAGACTTGAACTCTCACACCTTACGGCGCCAGAACCTAAATCTGGTGCGTCTACCAATTTCGCCACTTCCGCAGCTCGATATCTACTGTTATTAGACGTCGCTAACAACTAAATTATGGTGGCTACGACGGGATTTGAACCTGTGACCCCATCATTATGAGTGATGTGCTCTAACCAGCTGAGCTACGTAGCCATCTTTTTGAGCGAGACAATATAATACAATCCACACTCATGCGCCAATGGTTTTTTAAACACTGACCCATTTGAATAA
>AEZC01000182.1 GCA_000257205.1 Vibrio ordalii ATCC 33509
ACGAAAATAGCATGCCCTCTCCTTATACCGTTCCTTGGTAACTATCGAACTAGGACACTGCTAGTATGGACGAATTGTCAGCATGAACCAATTTTTAGCGCAAATTTTTGCAGTTATACATCAAATTCCCGCGGGAAAAGTGACCACTTATGGCGAAATTGCTCGCTTAGCTGGCTACCCCGGCTACGCACGACATGTTGGAAAAGCATTAGGTAACCTACCTAAAAACAGCCGATTACCTTGGTTTCGTGTGATCAACAGCAAAGGAGAGATTTCGCTAAAAGGAGAGGATTTGTTACGTCAACGACAGAAATTGATCGCCGAAGGCGTCGAAGTGAACGAGCATGGCAAAATAAAACTTCGATTATACCAGTGGCGCCCCTAAGCCCCTTTCGGTCAAGCGCCTTTCCCGCTTATCTAGCACGGGAAAGGGCTGTTTTACTATTTCTTGTTTTACTGTTTTTATAGTATTGCGTCTATTTTATTGCTTCTGTTTTTACTACTGTTTAACACCAACTAAACGCAAATCAACCCGTTTAGTGTTATTCTCATCAGTAATCACGGCGTAATGGGTATCCGTAATGAAGCGTAGTTTTCCATCTACTTCGATGCGAGCACTGACGCTGTAACGGTGGCGAGCATCAATTTTTCGGTTGTCGAATGCCAAGTCAAACTCAAGCGGCACTTGCATCCCGTTAGTTTCAAAGCGGTGTTTTGCGATCACTTTAGCGGGTGCATCAGCCAATGAAACATCTTGCAAAGTGATAGTGACAAGCGCCTTATCCGGCAGTGCGATACGCTCACGGTACGAAACCGTACCCATGATAGATTGAATATTGCTCTCGGAAGAGGTTGGTTTTGGCGCTGACTGGCAACCCACAAGTATTAGCCCCAAGACAGACGACATAATGAGCAACAGTGCCTTTTTCATAAAGATAAAACCTCAGTTATGGTGTTAGATTGGTGATGATTATAGGTTCGGTTTTATCTGCTGTCATGGTCGTCAATTTGGTATTAACAAGATATTGACTTAGTCAACAATGATCATAATTACATTAAGAATCTCGGTGAGGGTCTATGAGTAAACCATTAAATGAACTATTGGATTTTCTGCAACTGGAAAAGCTAGAAGAAGGTTTATACCGAGGTGAGAGCGAGAACTTAGGTCTGCCACAAGTGTATGGTGGGCAAGTGATTGGCCAAGCACTCTCGGCGGCTCGCTATACGGTTGATTCCGACCGCACTGTTCACTCATTTCATAGCTATTTTCTTTACCCCGGGGATCCTGAAAAACCAATCATTTATGATGTTGAGAATTTAAGGGACGGACGCAGTTTCAGTACCAGACGAGTTAAAGCAATTCAAAATGGCCGGCCGATTTTCTATCTGACCGCTTCTTATCACGGTGAAGCGCCCGGTTTTGAACACCAAAACCCCATGCCCGAGATTCCCGGCCCTGAAAATTTTGCTTCTGAATCTGAGCTCGCAGCTAAAATTGCGCACTTGCTACCAGACAAAGTGAAAAAGATTTTTTGCGGCGAGAAAGCGATTGAGATGCGCCCTGTGACCTTAATTAACCCACTAAAACCACAAAAAGCGGAGCCAAAACAGTACCTGTGGATACGCGCTAATGGTGAGTTGCCAAATAACCAGCTCATCCATCAATATTTGCTTGGTTACGCATCTGATTGGGGGTTTTTAGTCACAGCGTTGCATCCTCATAAAGTCTCTTTAATGACACCTAACTTTCAAGTCGCGACGATTGATCATTCGATTTGGTTCCACCGCCCATTCAAAATGGATGAGTGGTTAATCTACGCAATAGAAAGCCCTACGGCCAGCAATACCCGTGGTTTAGTGCGTGGTGAGATTTACAACCGCCAAGGAGATTTAGTCGCAACAGCAGTGCAAGAAGGTGTGATGCGCTTCACCAAATAACAAGACTCGGACAAAAGGCTATGCCAGAGGCAATTGGGTAGTGTACTTCAATGACTCCATTGCAAAGGTTGAAGTCACGTTATTAATCCCTTTCACGCCATTGACCAGTTTTTTATAAAACTGGTCAAAACACTTCATGTCTTTGACGAGCACTTTCATCATGTAATCGTACTCACCCGCCATGCGATAGAACTCCATCACTTCAGGGTACTCTGACACAGTCACAACAAAATGGCTGTACCATTCGTGAGAGTGATCGCTGGTCTTAATCAACACAAACGCGGTAAAACTCAAATCTAATTTTTCTGGATCAAGCAGGGCAACTCGCTGCGCAATCACGCCAGATTCTTCGAGCTTTTTCAATCGCTTCCAGCAAGGCGTGGTGGTTAAGTTCACCGCTTCAGCCAAATCATTTAGCGACAAAGTGCTGTCTTGTTGCAGTAATGAGAGGATCATACGATCAATTCTATCAAGCTCCATAGCTCACCCAAGAATAAGAGAATAATTTTCTCCAAAACTACATAATGACAGACAACATAGCAAAGCTTTTCTCTCACATTAAGGGTAAATTACACTCATAACAATGATAGAGAGATAACCATGTGCACCGATCATCAATGGATTAACAACGCGATTCGAAAAATAGAAGCGGACTACCAACGTTCGGCCGATACACATTTGATTAAGCTCGACTTGCCTTGTGTCGCTGGAGTGGATATTTATCTCAAAGATGAAAGTACTCACCCTACGGGTTCGCTGAAACACCGCCTAGCTCGCTCCCTTTTTCTATATGCCATTTGTAACGGCTGGGTTGGCCCTGAAACGACTATTATTGAATCTTCATCAGGAAGTACTGCGGTATCAGAAGCTTATTTTGCCCGTTTACTAGGCTTGCCTTTTATTGCTGTAATGCCTAAATGTACTGCACGTAAAAAAATCGAGCAGATTGAGCTTTATGGGGGCCAAGCGCATTTAGTCGATCGCTCTGATCAAATTTATGCCGAATCACACCGCTTAGCCAAAGAGCTGAATGGCCATTATATGGACCAGTTCACCTATGCCGAACGTGCGACCGACTGGCGCGGCAATAGCAATATTGCTGATAGTATTTTTAGCCAGATGCAAATGGAAGATCACCCCGTTCCGACATGGATTGTGATGAGCCCAGGTACGGGCGGAACCTCAGCAACCATAGGCCGCTTTATTCGCTACCAAAAACACAATACCAAACTGTGCGTCGTCGACCCTGAAAACTCGGTATTTCATGATTATTTCAAAAGCCGATACCCGAGCTTAACTTTACAGTGTGGTAGTAAAATTGAAGGAATTGGTCGCCCACGAGTTGAACCAAGTTTTATTCCCGGCGTAGTCGATGAAATGCGCACCGTCGCGGATGCCGCCAGTGTCGCTACGATCTATTGGTTGGAAAAACTACTCGGCCGTAAAGCTGGCCCGTCAACTGGCACTAACCTTTATGGCGTTTTGCAAATTGCCAGTGAGATGAAACAACGAGGCGAAACAGGCTCCATCGTGACGCTGTTATGCGACAGCGGCGAACGCTATTTAGATACCTACTATTGTGCTGATTGGGTCAAAAACAACATTGGTGATTTAACACCTTATCTTTCAAAATTAGAAGCTTTTGAAATAACAGCTAAATTAGCTTAGCGGCCTAGCAAAACGCCCAAGACAAACTTGGGCGTTTTGGATACATCGTGAAAAGTCTTAACCTTGAATGCCGACAATCAACCAAGGTGCATTAGGTACGGTTAAATCACGCTCTAAATGCCACACATCATTAATATCTTCTTCAATGCCTTCCACGGAATCGCGGTAGCGGCCAGTAAACTGCAAACTCAACTGCGCTTTACTTGCATCGTAATCGGCGCGAACGACTTCAGCGTCTACGTACATCACATCTGTGTACTGTTCACCGTTTAGTTTTGCGCGCTCTTGTTTTAGATCTTCAAACAAGCTTGCTGATACATATTCTTCAACAGTTTCAAGTTGGTTATGGTTCCAAGCACCTTGCAAAATACGGTAGTGCTCACGCGCACCATTAATGAAAGCTGCCTTGTCAAAACCGGCTGGATAGTTATGTGGGATATCGCTGTGTGCATTCGATCCAAAACCACCAGTAGCTTGAGGTTGTTGCTCAAAATTGTGCACGTTCGGTTGCTCGAATTCTGTCCGGTTATTCACACCACCAAACGCAGGTTGCTGTCGATTCATGCTACCCTGTTTCGCACCAAGCATACTGCGCATCAGCTTAAATAGCACAAAAGCAATCAGGCCGAAGATCAGAATATCCATAAATTGAATACCCTCAAACGCGCCACCAAAGAAAGCCGCGAGTAAGCCACCAGCGAGTAACCCGCCTAGCAACCCGCCCATTAAGCCTTTTTTCGTTGACCCGGCTTGACCTGCCTGATCTTGCTTGATGGTGTCGTTCTTTTGTGTCTGCTGTTTAGGCGCTGGAGCCGTTTTATAACTTTTACCAAACGACTTACCACCACCAAATTTCTTTGCTTCTGCTATAGGTGTGATGGCAACAGCCACCATCAACAGTGCTACAAGGGAAAAAAGACGTTTCATGTTTTTCCTTAGGGTTATAATTATTGAGGCTCCACCATCATAACCACTTCGGATAAACAAGAAAACCGTTGCTTCTCGCAGACATGTATCAGAATATTGCAAATTAACCGTCCATAAGTTGACGCTTATACACCGCCCCACTAGAATATTGAACGTTGTTCATAATTGATGCGTAGCCATGGCCAGACGAAACGATCACACCCGAGAAGAACTCATTGCATTGACACTTAAAACCGCGAAGCGTTTTCTTCAAGATCACACTTATCACGAGCTCAGCCTGCGCAAAATCGCAACCATGATTGGCTACGTGCCTAGCACTTTGGTCAATGTCTTCGGCAGTTACAATCTTTTATTGCTGCATGTGGTAGCTCAAACCTTGGATGAACTCTCTTCCCAAGCGAAAAAAGTGGTAGGCAAGTGTAGCGATCCAAAAGAAGCGTTGTATCAATTGGCCTATTGCTACCACGATTTTGCTCAGTTGCACCCCAATCGCTGGCAACTTATTTTTGAGCATAATATGAATGGTGAACTACTTCCCCAGTGGCAAGCAGAGCGCATCGACAACATGACCGCCATGCTTGAAGGTTTATTGACCATCCTTGCTCCACAACACTCGCAACAAGAAGTGCTGCAAGCAAGCCGAGTCCTATGGTCTGGCGTACATGGTATTACCTTATTAAGCGTAGATGATAAATTTTTCGCCGCCGAACCGATCGATGGTAAAGAGCTGATTGAAAACCTACTCTCAAACTATCTTAATCACTGGGCGCGATAAGGACCATCAATGAGTCAATCTCAATCTTCATTGCTGACTCAGCAACGATTTCTTCCGTATTTCATCACCCAGTTTTTTGGCGCATTTAACGATAACATCTTTAAAAATATCTTGCTGCTATTGGTCGCGTTTGCTGGAGCGAACGTGTTACCAGTTTCCAGTAACTTATTTATTAACCTTGCCGCAGGGCTATTCATTCTTCCTTTTTTCCTTTTTTCTGCTTCTGCCGGCGTGCTTGCTGACAAGTACGAAAAATCCGCTTTCATTCGTAAAGTGAAATTGGCTGAAATTGGCATCATGTGTCTTGGCGCGATCGGTTTTATTACTGAGAGTTACACTATTTTACTGTTATTACTGTTTTTGATGGGGACACAATCGGCCTTTTTTGGTCCAGTCAAATACGCTTTATTGCCGCAGCAACTCAAACCGAATGAATTGGTTCCGGGCAATGCGTTAGTGGAAACAGGCACATTTTTAGCGATTTTATTAGGCACATTGGGGGCAGGGCTCATTGCCTCGATGCCCTACACTAAATACGTGGCCGCTGGCGCTGTGGTGCTATTTGCGTTGTTAGGCTATTTAGCCAGCCGTCATATTCCTCAAGCCCCTGCTTGCGCACCCGATCTTGTTTTTCGCTGGCAGCCCATTAAGCAAACCAAGCAAACCATTGCGATTGCCAAACAAGACCGTACTATTTTTCAATGCGTAATGGCGATCAGTTGGTTCTGGTTTTTAGGTGCCGCCTACTTAACTCAATTTCCAAATTTCACCCATCACTATTTATATGGCACAGAGAGCGCCGTTTCATTTTTGTTAGCACTGTTCTCTGTCGGTATTGCCACGGGTTCATTGGCCTGCGACAAATTATCGCATCATAGAATAGAGATCGGCATCGTGCCTATCGGTAGTTTTGGCATTACATTATTTGGCTATTTAATGGCCACTTCCGTACCGGAAAAATTACCTCAATTTACTGATTTTTATCAATTTATCAGCTACCAATCACTATGGCCGATGTTTCTTTTCCTATTATTGATTGGCGTCTGCGGTGGCATCTTCATTGTGCCTTTATATGCGCTAATGCAG
This sequence comes from Vibrio ordalii ATCC 33509, assembly GCA_000257205.1. Lineage (GTDB taxonomy): Bacteria > Pseudomonadota > Gammaproteobacteria > Enterobacterales > Vibrionaceae > Vibrio > Vibrio ordalii. The sequence goes on from AEZC01000182.1 coordinate 6,395, forward strand.
CAGCGTGCTAAAGTCACTCAACGCGCACAAGTCATTGCCGCTTTAAATATCTACAACTCACTGTTTATGGTGGCAAGCGCACTATTAGGGATTGTCTGTTTGAGTTTTATTGAGCTTGCGATCCCTCAGTTCTTCATTATATTAGTTTTGCTTAATGGCTTTGTTGCACTCTATTTATGCTACCAAGTCCCGGTCTTTTTGGTGCGATTTCTAATGTGGATGCTCACGCATACCATGTATCGAGTCAGCCACAAAAATCTTCATCACTTACCTGAAAAGGGCGGAGCTCTGCTGGTGTGCAATCATGTTAGCTATATGGATGCACTGTTGCTGAGCGCGGTTTGCCCTCGCTTAATCCGTTTTGTGATGGAAGAGGATTACGCCAATTTGCCACCACTTCGTCACTTTTTGAAACGTGCAGGCGTGATACCTATTTCCGCCACGCGTCGCGGTTCTATCCGCCAAGCCTTTAACGACGTAGAACAAGCATTGGCAGAGGGGCATATCGTCTGCATTTTCCCAGAGGGACGGTTAACCGCGGATGGCGAAATCAGCGATTTCATGCGTGGCATGGATATGATTTTAAAACGCAGCTCTGTGCCTGTCATCCCCATGGCACTGAAGGGGTTGTGGGGAAGCTATTTTAGCCGTGCCAAAGGGCGCGCCTGCTGTGGGCTACCGACTCGTTTTTGGTCACATATAGAAATTGAAGCTGGCGAGCCCGTCCCCCCCAAAGAGGAAACAACACAAGTGATGCAACAAAAAGTCGCCGAACTCAGGGGAGATTGGCGTTAAATTGGGATTAAGTGCAATCCAAACACTAGCTTGATCTTATACTGAAGAGTGAACGTACAAATATGTTATTCACGGGCTGTTAGGCTGATGACATACATATGAGTACCCCATCTTTAGTGATTTTTTTCGATGCGCAGTGTCCTTTATGCTGCAATGAAATGCGCTCATTAAAAACCTTCGATCACCATGGTCGGGTTGAGCTTGTCGACATAAACAACGATGATGCTATGCGTAGCTTTCCTTCTATCGACAAAAGCAAGGCGTTATCGATATTGCATGGCTTAGACCAACAAGGCAATCTGCTCTATGGGCTGGATGTGACCGTTCTAGCTTGGCGTTTAGTCAACAAACATCGCTGGTTATTCATCACGCGCTTACCCATTCTAAAATGGATTAGCGACCAAATTTATCTTCTTTTTGCAAAACATCGCATGTCGATATCTCGCTGGTTTAGTCATGCTCAATGCCGTAATGGCGTTTGTAAAAACAAAGAGTGATCACAATGAAATACCTCATTATTGGGGCCTCAAGTATCATCGCCCAAGCTTTCATAAAGGAGCTCAAAGCGCAGACTTTAGCGCCAGAAATCGTTACCGTCTCAAGACAAAAATATCTCGCCCAATCCTCAAGCGAACATTTTCCAACCGACTACAGTATCGAATCAACGGCCTTGATTGCCAAAACATTGGCCGACATCGGGCATAAGTTTGATCAAATTGTGTTTTTTAATGGGCAACTACACAACGGCACCTATACACCGGAAAAGCGTATCTCAAGGTTTGACGAGTCTTACTTTCAATGGCTTTTACAATGTAACGTTTTGAGCCAAGTGCGTTGGTTCCAATATTTACCATTACTTATTGAGCGTCGATCTTTTGCAAAAATTACGGTTTTTAGCGCGCGGATAGGTAGCTTAGAGGATAACCACAGTGGCGGCTGGTACAGTTATCGGATGAGTAAAGCGGCGCTAAATATGGCAACCAAAACTTTTGCGATAGAGCTCTCTCGCACTCATCCCAACACACAAACCATTCTATTTCATCCGGGAACCACCGACACCCCGCTTTCTAAACCATTTCAGCATAATGTGGCTAGCGATAAGCTCTTTGAACCGGAGTTTGTGGCTAAGCAACTTTATCAACTACAGCAAAAGGAAATGTTAGATAAGCCCGTCTGTTTTGTGGATTGGCAGCACCAGACCATCAAATGGTAACAGTGACAGTTATTTTTAGTACCCTGTCATTGTTACCTTTAAGTTAAAATAATACTATTGATTATAAAGATTACGGATTACTGCAAAAAGCTACTAACCACTTGTTCTAGCTCACCACTCTCTTTCATTTCAGATAAAATTTTGTGGTATGTGGCTTTAAAATCATCTTTATAAGGGAACTGACCACCATCCGTCACAAAACCCAGAAATCCCTGTTCAGAGCTAATGGTTGCGCCTTCCATAACACTCTGCCCATCATATTTACCTTCTTTTTGCAGCTTACTGAGCTCCCAGCGAATAGATAAAGCGTCATTCATGTAGCAATCTACGCGCCCTGCAATCAACTTAAGGAGATTATTTGGCGTCCCTTTGGTCTCCGAGAGCACGATCTTACCAGCCGCAACAGCCGCACGGAATTCATCTCCCCCTGCAGCGAAACCTAAATTATTACCAATGGTAAGCCCCATATAATCTTCTGGCCAATTCGGTCTTGGAGTACTTAACACTGACTTTGTACAGACAACCACTAGCTTTTCGTCAAGGATAGGTAGCTCGTACTCCATATAGGGACGCTGCTCAATTCGTTTATAAGGTGGGTATAATGCAAATATTTTTCTGTTTTCGATTTCTGATAGGCCACGCTTCCAAGGGATTTCTTTGATCGTGACATTATAGGCTGGCATTTTAGAAAATATGCGTTCCAAAATTACAGTATAAATACCAGTAATACGTCCACTTTCACTGTAGGAATAAGGTGGATACGAATCATCACCATATATGGTCACATTCGTCGTGGCAGAAGCACCGAAAGAGAGGGCTATTGCGGGTAAACATACTAAGTATTTTTTCATCAATCGCTCCAAAACTTATCTAATAATATTCAGTCGGTGGTATAGATAAGTAATAGTTCACCTATGAATAGAGTCAACCAGCATCCGAAGATCATATTTCAGGTAGAGTGTCTTATTCACTGAGCTAAGTGAGAGGAAAGTAACGATGCTGATTGTTAGCAAGCCATGTTTTTAGGGCTTTGCGTGATATTTTAATGCCCGTATCATTGAAATGATTTGGCATTAAAAAATAATCGATGGGATATTTAAATCTTTCAAGCTTGCCATTGAGCCACTGCTCTAACGCCTCTTTTTTAGGCATAGTTTGGCATTGCAACAAAGCAACGCTGCGCGCGCCAAACTCATCATTATGCACAGGGATCACCATCGCTAAAATAATATCGGGGTGGTGAGATAATACCGCTTCAATCTCTTCACAATGAATGTTTTCGCCTCCAGAGATAAATTGGTTATCAACGCGGCCAATAATACATAGCTCATCATTCTGCCAATGGCCAAGATCTTGGCTGTCGAACCATCCTTGTTCATCGATAAGAGGCGTGATTAAGCCTTGTTGGTAATAGCCACTGGATATAGTTTCACCGCCAATGAAAATGCGCTGACCTTGTAGCTTAACTTGCCGTTTAGGTAGCACGTGGCCAACACTCTGGCTTGCGTTAACACGTTTTGCTGTGACCGTGGAAGCCGCTTCCGTCATGCCATAACCCACCCAAGTTTCAATGCCATGCTTTGCCGCCTGCTGGGCGAGATAGTTTGGGATATGGCCTCCGCCAAGCAGCACGTGCGTTAATGCGAGTGGTGTTTTACTGTCTAATAAACGCTTCAGTTGAGTAGCAACCAATGAAGCATGCGTGACATGAATTATATCTTGGGTGAGATCGCCGCTGCCGACTTTTAAGCAAGCACCAGCGACTAGCCAGCGATAAATAATGGCTAACCCAGACACATGATACATCGGTAAACTCAGCAGCCACGTATCATGGCAACGAAATGAAAATACCTCAAGTAAACCACTGGCTGACGACCAATGCTGCTGAAAAGTATGAATAACGGCTTTAGGAACCCCAGTAGAGCCAGAAGTAAAGATGATTGAGGCAAACTGTGTCTCAGCCTTGTTTACCATAGCGCTCGTGGGCGGCGAAACATGTTCATGAGTAACATGTTCATGAGTATAAAGCCGGATGTTAGCGTCAGCGAGCAATGAAGTTAGCTCATTCTCCTTGAGCCTAGCTCCTTCACCTAACCATAACCAATGTGGTTTATTCTCTCCGTATAAGGTACTGAGTTTCTGTTTCAGCAGCATCACAGGTTGTGGCATGGTGATGGCGCAGATCACGCCAAGTTTTAACGACGCAAGGTAGATTAACACTAACTCAAGGCTGTTCTTACCCACTAACGTCAGCACATCTTGGTTCTGCAAACCTTGTTGCTGCATTGCAAAAGCATAAGCGTCAATACGGTTCGCTAACTGCTGCCAAGTGTAGATTTGATTCGCCGTACGCAATGCGATCGCGTGCGGCGTATACAAAGCATGTTGTTGCCACGGCTTTTGGCAAAAGGAAACGCCTACTTGCATTGAGATTGCCAAACCACCGTTTGCTGCGCGAGCGTTTGTATCGGCAATGCGCTGTTGGGCCATGCGCTTTCGAGTTGTGCTTTAAACAAACTAATCGTATCTAGCCCCGGAATTTCATTAGGCAGTTGCCACTGCGCAAAACGAGCTAATTGACAAAGCCCTAAGCTCGATTCGATGCTAGAGCTAATAACGGCTTGAATGCCTAATGTTTTAGCTTTTTCAATCAAAGCGATACAGCGCTGTACCGACCCAATCAAGGTCGGTTTAATCACAATGGCTTTCGCTCCCGTCAGATCTTCTAGCTGAAAATCTGCACGGCGAACGGCTTGCTGTAAGGTTTCATCCCACGCAATCGCAATGCCCGTATTGATAGCGAAAGCCAAGCTGTCACTGGGAGATGGACACGGCTCTTCCAAAAACGCAATGCGTTGACGCAGCGAAAGAGAGACATATTGGGCAAATTTTTCAGCTTTAGCGGGTGTCCAAGCTTGGTTAGCATCAAGACGCAATTGCAAATCAGGCATAGATTCTAAAAACAGATTTACGATCATCCCATCGCGAATCGCTTCGTACAGCCCAACTTTAATCTTCGCAACTCTATGATCGCCCGGTAGCGCGTTCAGAAGCGGGATCAGTTCATCAGGGTCTCCCGAGCACAAAGGTGCTGCGTGATAGTGTCCGGCTTGAGGCAACCCACCATTCAGCTCTAACTCCGCCATCGACAAACCAAAGGCAACAGAAGGAAAAAGATCATCATAGGTAATAAGCTCACCACTAACCCAAAGCTGAAGCTGCGCGATTAACTGCTGCTGTGCTTGCTCAAGTGACTCTAAACTGAAACCGGGTAATGGGGCAACTTCACCCAACGCTGAACCGTGATCATCTTGTAATTCAATGATCAGACCTTCACGTTCTACCAGCTTCTGATTGCGGAGAATAACGCCGCTATCCATCGGTAAACAGTAGCGATACAGTGTTGCGCTGCGCATAATTTCAACCTTTTGTTCGATATTCGACTTTGTTCATTGAGACCACTAGCCCAAATCATCACGGAAAATTGGATGATTTGAGCCGATTTTACGCTTAAGGATTACGAGGGAATTTATTGAAATCAGGGCGGCGTTTTTCATTGAAGGCATTGCGCCCTTCTTGCCCCTCTTCTGTCATATAGAACATCATGGTTGCGTTACCCGCCAGTTCTTGCAAACCTGCTTGGCCGTCACAATCTGCGTTGAGCGCTGCTTTCAAACAGCGCAGCGCCATAGGGCTATGCTGCAATACTTCACGACACCAGCGAACCGTCTCTTTTTCTAAATCAGCTACTGGCACAACCGTGTTGACCAGCCCCATGTCCAACGCTTCTTGAGCATCATAAAAACGGCAAAGGAACCAAATTTCACGCGCTTTTTTCTGCCCAACGATACGGGCCATGTAAGACGCACCCCATCCACCATCGAATGAACCCACTTTGGGCCCTGTTTGACCAAACTGGGCATTTTCTGCCGCTATAGTTAAATCGCACATCATATGCAGCACATGGCCACCACCGACAGCCCAACCAGCAACCGCCGCAATTACAGGTTTCGGACAGGTACGAATTTGGCGTTGGAAATCGAGCACATTGAGATGATGCGTACCGGACTCATCACGATAGCCGCCGTAGTCGCCACGAATTTTTTGATCGCCACCAGAGCAAAATGCCGCTTCACCAAGGCCAGTTAGAATGATCACACCCACTTGCTCATCATAACGCGCATCGGCCAGCGCACTCATCATCTCTTTAACCGTTTGTGGGCGAAAGGCATTACGCACCTGAGGGCGGGCAATCGTAATTTTGGCAATGCCATCTTGCGATTTGTGATAGTGAATATCTTCATATTCGGCGCTGCAGTCACTCCAGATGACTGGTGCGTACAATTCTTGTTCAGTAATACCGACTGTTTTAGCCATGGTGCTTTCCATTGTTCTATTAATTATTGTTTTTGAACCAACGCGTTAGCATTGGCTGATAAATTCTTGAATAAGATGAGCAAATACTTCGGGCTGCTCATAATGGACATTATGCCCTGCAGCCTGCACTTGGCGATATTCGAAACCGCTTTGTTGTGCCAGATGAACAAACTTACTGTCCTTCTCCCCACAAACATAGACCATTGGCAATGCGACTTGCTCAAGTTGTGCGAGCAGATAAGGCTGCTTTGCCAATGAAGTCGAAAGTAGCATGTGAGCCACTGCAGCCCCAAGATTAGCACTGCGTTGAGTGACTAAAGTTTGTCTTTGCTCATGATTTAATGAAGAAAAAACGGGTTGATGATACCAATCGACCAAAACTCGCTCAATCTGCTCAGTTTGGAAACGATGTGCCCAATGGTGATCATTTTTCAATCGTTGCTCACGTTCAAAAGAACTCTGCAAGCCGAAGTTGCCACCCTCAACGATCAAACCTTGAATATTCAACGCCGAAAAACGCTGCATCGCCACGCCATACATTGCCAGCCTTCCACCAAGTGAATAGCCCACCAATACGATAGGTGTTTTTTCGCCAAGCTGCTTAAGCACGGTTGCAGAAATGTGAGCGCAGCACTCATCAAAGTCATCACATAAGAGAGACTGACTACCGCCATGACCGGGAAGATCAATCCATAATTGCGAGTATGGCGAAAGGAAAAGCGCCGTTTTCGACCAATCTCGCCCACTGCCTAGTAAACCATGTAGAAAAACCAACACTGGCTCGACCGACGTCGAACCTGTGTTGGTGCTGCAATAAAAACGACTACAAAGCATAGACTTGCTGGGTAAATTGTGTGATTTGCTCACCGGCTTGCCCAGACGGCGTGGTCACTTCAACCAATAAGGTGCCAGTACCCTGCTGTAAATGTTCACGGACCAAGCTTTGATAAGCAGATAAGGTTTGCGGACACGCATAACCTAAACGAAACTGCCGTGCGGCGTGTTCAAATTGGTAGCCATGGGGCATTTGGTACAAGGCGGTTTTGTGCGTTTTGGGAACGGGTAATAGATCAAAAATAGCGCCACCATCATTATTCACCACCACCAGCACCAGCACCAGCACCAGAGGCGTGCTGACTTGGCTAAGCAGAGCTAGAGAATTCAGATCATACAGCAATGACGTGTCACCAATAAATACCAACATTGGATTATGATTGGCTCGCTGTACTCCTGCGGCAGTTGCCACTAAGCCATCAATACCCGAAGCGCCTCGATTGGAGTAAACCGAACGTCCCTCAATTTGAGCAAACATATCGGCTAAACGGACGAACAAACTGTTGCCGATAAAGAGATCGGCCCCTTCGCTACGCTCGGCCATATCGAGCGCTAAACCAATCTCTGTAATGGAAGAGTCACCGTTCAAATGCAATTTAGCCAGTTGGGCAATCTCTTGCGCCACAGTTTTTATTCGATCCGCCCAACCCGCTTGCGCCGCACCTAAAGCCGTCAATTTGCCAATATGGCGATCAATCCAGCACGCAATATCAGTGACAAACTGCTGTTGCATCAGATGGTTTTGATTATTACGCGCCATTTGGGGTGAAACGTAAATATACTGCACATTACCCGTATGAGCATGGCTAGCTAGCCATTGGGTAAGCCGTTTTGAGACCAGCCGTGAACCGAATTGGATCACCACCTCACTTTCACTAAGCAGCTCACGTGCTCGCGCATTTTGTAACCACAAATCAAAATGCGCCCATTCGCTGCTCACGCCTGACTGAGGATCGCACAAGACTGGCCAACCGAGTTTGTTGGCAAAATGCTTGGCCTTCTTCGCTTCAGCTAATGTCAACGAACCAAGAATCACCAGCCCTTTTTTACTCAGCCATGCACCATCATCTAGCGTTTTTGTTTGGGTTTGGTACTGGCGAGAGCTGAATGCTTGCTCACGCTGACGCCACGCTTCAATCACAACTAAATAATCCGCGTAGAGATCTACATCATGTTCGGCATAAAGTGGTTCGGGAAAGGGACAGTTAATATGTATTGCACCACCCATATAATCTTGGTTGGCCATGGCCTCATCCACTGTGGTTAACAACCAAGTCAATGGAATAGTCGTCGATGGACTGGGTAGATTCACCGCCTGCGTGACATGTGATGAGTAAATACCTACTTGATTGATTGCTTGATTCGCACCGCATCCTACAAGCTCAACGGGCCGGTCAGCCGTGAGTACAACGAGTTTTTCACCCGTGAGGTGTGACTCAGCAATCGCTGGCAGTAAATTAGCCGCCGCCGTGCCAGAAGTGACAATCACCGCAACTGGCTTTTGGCTCGCCTTAGCAAGACCTAAAGCAAGAAAGCCAAGCCCACGCTCATCAAAGTGAGTATGGATTGAGAGATTGTGATTAGCGGCCGCCTCTAAGGTCAAAGGTGTCGAGCGTGAACCCGGAGCAATACAGATCTCTTGCACCCCAAGTCGAGTAAGCTCCTCAAGTAGCGTTTGGCTCCAAATTCGGTTCAGCACGGCTTGGTCATGCTTCATGACGCCACTCCTAGAGGAAAATGGTCGCTGATCAAACTCAGTAAGGTTGCCATTTTTTTGTCTAACTCTTGCCATTCGTGCTCAGCCACTGAACCTGGAACAATGCCCGCTCCGGCAAACAGTTGGACCTGATTGTCCACCAGCAAAGCACTGCGAATCGCCACACAAAACTCCGCTTGTTGATGGCTAAAATAACCGACTGAGCCGGCATACCAACCACGTGCAAAAGGCTCATTGGCTTGAATAAAATCCATCGCTGCTTTACGCGGCAGGCCTGCTACAGCAGCAGTTGGTTGTAAAGCGCTTAGCAGTTGTACACCATTCACGCCCTTTTTCAGTCGCACATGGATAAATGCTGCACTTTGCGCAAACGAATCAAACGGACTTCCTGTTCCACATCGGAACTATCAGAATGAGGCGTTAACCGCTCAATAATGTCATCAACTACATATTGATTTTCATTAAGATTTTTACTGTCTTGAGTAAGCCAATGAGATAACTCCATGTCTTGGCTCGCATTTTCTCCCCGACCGATAGTTCCAGCTAACGCTTCGGTATACAAAGTCTGCCCTTGGCGAAGGTATAAACGTTCAGGTGTCGAGCCCATAAAGCTGTGTTTTTGATCAAGTTCGAATAAAAAATGAAAACTGTGATGATTGTGCTCAGCACTTGCCTTAAGCAACTGCGCCGCGCTTAACGGCTTATCTAAACTGAGTGTCGTTTGCCGTGCGAGCACCACTTTCTTAAACACTTGATGCTCAATTCTATCAAGGGCTTGATTAACCAATTGCTGCCACTGTACCTCATTAGGTTGATGGATAACCTGTTTTATATGTGACGTCATGGCACGTAACGGGTTAATCTCAAGCTGCAGTTTACACAGAGCATCCAAGGATCGCTGGCGTTCAGAAGTCACATTCGCCGCCAATGACCACTGGCCATCACAACGAATCAACTCAATTTGCGGTAAAAAGAAAAACGATGGCAAACAACGGCGATTTTTGTCCGTATGCCCATCAAACGAGCGCCCTCCCCAAACTCGCTGATCCTCGCCAAGAATAGCGTAGGCAGGCTCGGCTTCAGAAAAAGTATACAGTTGACCTAATGCCACTACCTCTTCACGCGTATCACGCGACTGCCAATAAAATTTAGGGAAAATGGGTTGTGCTTCAAGCCAATCAATTGGCGCGAAAGGGGGAGCTTCTTGCAGTATTTGTACAAAACGAACGTCATCATCCTTCGCGTCGTTTATTTGCTCGATGAGCCGAGCAATAGCTTGATGAAAATGCGACAAATCGACCTCGAAAACATTGAGACACTGGCTTTACTGACGGCTACTCTATTTAGAGAGGGAAACGAAATCAAGACTACGAGTTATCTTTTGCAGATTCCTGTGATGGCGGGCATCCTCATCTATATCTTACAAGTAACCAATGGCAGATTTTTATTCTATCAAACCTCAATTTAGTGTAGTTTAATAAAGAAATTATTTATTTTTCAGGAATTATACAATGCAAAATATCGGGATGTCGTCAAAACTCGACAATGTCTGCTATGACATTAGGGGTCCTGTACTCAAACATGCTAAACGCATGGAAGAAGAGGGGCATAAAATACTGAAGTTAAACATTGGTAACCCCGCCCCATTTGGCTTTGACGCCCCAGATGAAATCCTAGTTGATGTGATCCGTAATCTGCCTACTTCACAAGGCTATTGCGACTCAAAAGGGATCTATTCCGCGCGCAAAGCCGTGGTGCAGCACTACCAGAAAAAAGGGCTGCGTAGCCTAGATGTAGAAGATGTTTACATCGGTAATGGTGCTTCAGAGCTTATCGTGATGGCGATGCAAGCGCTGCTTAATAATGGCGATGAAATGCTTGTCCCTGCTCCTGATTATCCATTATGGACCGCTTCGGTAGCCCTCTCCGGTGGCACTGCCGTGCATTACTTGTGTGATGAAGAAGCCGATTGGTACCCTGATCTCAACGACATCAAAAGTAAAATCACGCCCAAAACACGCGGTATTGTATTGATAAACCCCAACAACCCAACAGGGGCTGTCTATAACCGTGATTTTCTGCTGGAAATTGTTGAGATTGCACGCAAGCATAAATTGATCATTTTCGCCGACGAAATCTATGACAAAATCTTATACGATGGTGCAACCCATACGCCTATTTCAACGCTAGCTGATGACGTTTTAATGGTCACTTTTAACGGCCTGTCGAAAGCGTACCGTGTGTGCGGATTCCGAGGCGGTTGGATGTTCCTTACCGGGCCAAAACACATCGCCAAAGGTTATGTGGCTGGTTTGGAAATGCTTGCCTCAATGCGTTTGTGTGCCAACGTGCCCATGCAGCATGCGATTCAAACCGCATTAGGCGGCTATCAAAGCATCAACGAGCTGATTTTACCCGGCGGCCGACTGCTCGAACAGCGCGACCGCGCGTGGGAACTCATCAACCAGATCCCAGGCGTCTCATGTGTTAAACCTAAAGGAGCCATGTACCTGTTCCCGAAAATCGACACGAAAATGTACAGCATTAAAGATGACCAAAAAATGGTGCTCGACTTCTTAAAACAAGAGAAAGTGCTATTGGTTCAAGGAACGGGCTTTAACTGGCCAAAACCGGATCACTTCCGCATTGTCACCTTACCGCATATTGAAGATTTGGAAATTGCCATTGGCCGCTTCGAGCGTTTCTTATCGACATACAGTCAGTAGCATTCTGACGTAAACTTCCATATGCTAAACGGGCGCACTTTTCGATACTGAAAGTGCGCCCGTTTTCTTTTAATCGCCAATTTTTCTCTTAGTCCCCAAAACAGCAAGGATGTTTATTGCAATGAAAGAGAGTCACTTTTTTGCTCACTTAGCCCGAATGAAGTTAATTCAACGCTGGCCTTTAATGCGATCCATCTCCAGTGAAAATATCTCTGAACACAGCCTACAAGTGGCATTTGTCGCTCACGCTTTAGCCGTAATCAAAAACAAAAAATTTGGCGGCAAGGTGAACCCTGAACGGATTGCGATTTTAGGTATGTACCACGATACCAGTGAAGTGTTGACAGGCGATCTTCCGACACCAGTTAAATACTACAACCCCGATATTGCGAAAGAATACAAAAAAATAGAAGCCGCTGCCGAACAAAAACTGCTCTCAATGTTGCCAGAAGAGCTGCGTGACGACTTTGCTCCGTACCTCGTTTCAGAAGCCGCGCACCCTGAAGATGTGACGATAGTCAAACAGGCAGATTCGCTCTGCGCCTATCTCAAATGCTTAGAAGAACTCAGCGCGGGCAACCATGAATATGCGCTGGCCAAAAAACGTTTAGACGTCACCTTACGAGATCGCCATACACCTGAGATGGAGTATTTTCTCAATACCTTTGCCCCTAGTTTCGAATTAACGCTGGACGAGATCAGCTAACTCACGCTAAGTTACTTGTTAAGTGTTTGAAAAAAATAAATGTACTGCAGGAGATGGCATGGATATATCCATTGACCCCAAATGGCTTGAACGCCAAGATGATGAGCATAAAATCCGCCGCGATGATCACCGTAGCCCCTTCCAACGCGATCGGGCGCGTATTCTTCACTCTGCGGCATTTCGTCGCTTGCAAGCCAAAACTCAAGTACATGGCACTAGCCTGAATGATTTCCATCGCACTCGCCTCACTCACTCCTTAGAAGCCGCGCAACTCGGCACTGGTATAGTGGCGCAAATTAAACTCAAACAACCTGAGTTTCGTGATTTGCTGCCTTCGGATAGTTTGATCGATTCCTTATGCCTAGCGCATGATATCGGCCACCCTCCTTATGGTCATGGCGGCGAAGTGGCGCTCAATTATATGATGCGCGATCACGGCGGCTTTGAAGGCAACGCGCAAACCTTTAGAATTGTAACCAGCTTAGAGCCCTACACCGAACACCATGGCATGAACCTGTCACGCCGCACTGTGCTAGGGTTATTAAAATACCCTGCGCTGCTGAGCCAAACTCGCGCCGTACAGCAACCCAATGCAGTCGCTCACCAGCGTCAGTTGAAAGCTAAAGAGTGGTCGCCTGCTAAGGGAATATACGATTGCGATCACGCGATTTTTTGTTGGGTAACGGAGCCGCTCTCTGCGCACGATAAATCCCTGCTCAGTCAAATGCGTGGTCAGCCCGCAACGCCTTATCAACATCACAAGACTCGCTTTAAATCACTCGATTGCTCAATCATGGAGCTGGCCGACGACATTGCCTACGGCGTGCACGATTTAGAAGATGCCATCGTACTTGGCATGGTAACTCGCCAACAGTGGCAAGAGGCCGCAGCCTCGAAACTGGCCGAATGTGGCGATGCGTGGTTTGAAGAACACATCGCATCCATCAGTGAAATGCTGTTTGCTGGCAAACATTACCGTCGTAAAGATGCGATTGGTGGGATGGTTAATGCGCTACTGACTAGCATTCATATTCAAGCCGTTGATGCGCATTTTAAGAATGAACTACTCGCCTTTAACGCCTATTTAGAACCCAATATGGCCGCCGCACTGGAAGTACTGAAATCATTTGTGAGCCAATATGTGATTCAAATTCCGCAAGTGCAGCGTTTTGAATACAAAGGCCAGCAGATCATCATGGATCTGTTTGAAGCACTGAGCGCCGATCCTGAACGCTTACTGCCAGAAACAACGCGCGGTAAGTGGCAAGCCCAAACTAATGAAAACGATGGTATGCGCGTCATCTGTGACTATATTTCGGCTATGACCGATGGCTATGCGCAAAGGCTCCATCAACAACTGTTCTCAGCTCATAATCACTATTAATGGCTGGTTGAGTGGTAGCTTCTGCCACCGTTACTCACTGATATAGCTGTTACTCACTGATATAGTTTTGCTTAAAAACCCCAGCTGGCATTTGGCTAATTTGAAAGGCAACCATCGCATCAAAAGCATCAAGGAGCGGTTGAAAATTTTGCCGAGGCTCAAGCAATGACAAGATATGAAAACCAGCTTCAACGGTCGATAAGCTGTTTTCACTCGGTGCTTTACGAATGCGATAATTGCCTTTGAGATCGGTCGGCAAGTGCAAACACGCTAGCGAATGTAAATTGCTCGAGAGTTGCCACATTTTATACGCTTTCTTCCAAGTACCATCGAGTAAAATAACTCGTACTTTTCTGGTATCAGCATTGATGTTCATAGCCGACACGGGCTGCGCAGTCTCATGCGAGTAAAGTACATAGTTGAACACATCCGGCTCAGCTAAGCACTCATTCAGCTGAGTGTGCTGGCTAAAATCTTCGGCAACAAAGCGCCTGCAATTGGCTAAAGATAAATCGAGAATTCGGGCTGTGCCCATTGGGCGATGTTCTTCTGTCGGATGTTGAAGAATGATAAGCTCGACCGACGAGGAAAGCGGTACGATCAAAGAACAGATGCAGGCTTTTCGCGCTTTACCACATTGAGAACAGTATCGAGACATAACGTGAATTACTTTCGCCTTTGCTTACTAAACATAAACCATCAAAAAAATCGTTATTTTGCACTACTTGCTATCATCTTGGTCTGCTTGGGATTGCAATGGCCGCCGCTGGCCACCCTCAGTGCGTGGAATCGGCCTGCCATTGAAGCGGGCCAATGGTGGCGGATCCTAACAGGAAATTTCACACACACCAACTTTACGCACCTTGGTATGAACCTCGCAGGGCTGTGGATTATCCATTTTGTGTTTCAACCGAGCAGTAAAAAATGGTTAATCAGCCTTCTGGCAACCAGCTTGATGGTAGGCGTCAGCCTTTTTTTGAGCCGTATGCAAGTCTATGTCGGCCTTTCAGGCGCGCTCCATGGAATGTTTGCCTATTTGGCGCTGCAAGAAGCACTGCAAGGGCGTCGCAGCAGTTGGCTGCTGGTGGTTGGTGTTATTGTCAAAGTTGTCTGGGAGCAAATGTTCGGCGCTTCAAGTAGTACTAGTGAGCTTATTAATGCACGCGTGGCTATCGAAGCCCATTTAGCGGGCATGTTGGCCGGGTTGATCTTCGCCATCGGTGAATGGCTGAGATCAAAAAAAACGGAGAAGTAACGCACTTCTCCGCTTATCCGCTTATCCGCTTAATACTCTCTGAAAAAATAATCTGCCTGCTTCGAGAAAGAAGCGCCTAACTTAAACGATTGGCCGTTGGCCGCGACTGATCAATTTCAGCAACACGCTATCGGCCGCTTCGCCTGCAACGCCAGCCAATTTATCAGTCAGTTTTTTCTTCTGCACATAATGGATCGCCAGTACCGTTTTATCTTTACACGCAGCAACCACTAAGTCGTCAGAAGTTTTGATCTCATCGACTAAACCGAGCTCTTGAGCTTGAGTCCCAAACCAGTGTTCACCAGTGGCCACTTTCTCAAGGTCAAGCGCTGGGCGATGCTCGCGGATAAAATTTTTAAACAGTTCGTGAGTCTCTTCGAGTTCCTTCTTAAACTTATCGCGCGCTTTATCGCTGTTTTCACCAAACATAGTCAGGGTGCGCTTGTATTCACCGGCGGTCAATTGTTCAAATTCAATATCATGTTTTTTAAGCAGTTTATTGAAGTTAGGCAACTGTGCAATAACCCCAATGGATCCGACAATCGCAAAAGGAGCGGCCACAATTTTATCAGCAATACACGCCATCATATAGCCACCGCTGGCAGCCACTTTATCCACTGCGATGGTTAAGGGTAATCCAGCCGCTTTAATGCGATCGAGCTGCGAAGAAGCCAAACCATAACCATGCACCATGCCACCGCCAGTCTCTAAACGCAGCAGCACTTCATCACCTTGACGAGCAACAGCGAGAATGGCGATCACTTCCTCGCGTAGTGAACTCACTTCTTTAGCATCAATACTGCCATTGAAATCCAGCACAAAAAGATGCGGTTCACGTTTGGTATCTAATGCTCCCTCTTTCGCCGCTTTTTTGATCGCTTTATCACGTGCTTTGTTTTTCTCTTTTTCGCTTTTATTTTCTGCTTTATCACGAGCCTTCAAGAAAGCCTCATCATGTAGATGGTGTTCCATCTGCTCGACCATTTCTTTATGACGCTCGGTTAAATTCACCACTTCCAGCTCGCCTTTCTGCGCGCTGTTTTTTCCGCCCACCGATTTCACGATGACCAATAGCACAACAAGAGCGATGACGATTGTCGCAATCTTGGCCAAAAATAGGCCGTAGTCCAATAAAAATTCCAACGTCCTAATCCTCATAGGTTTTGATTTGGTGTATTGTAACCATCTTGTCACGAAGACTTAAAGCAAATCATAACAATAAGGAAGCACAAGGTGGATTATTCAGTTTCTGCAGATGCCCTCAAAGATAAAGTCATTTTAGTTACGGGTGCTGGCGACGGTATCGGTAAACAAGCCGCCATCAGCTATGCAGCCCACGGCGCAACCGTCATTTTGCTCGGCCGCACGGTGAAAAAATTAGAACAGACGTATGATGAGATAGAAAACGCTGGCTACGCAACAGCTGCGATTGTTCCGCTGGACATGAAAGGAGCCACCAAGCAACATTATCTCGATATGATCGATACCATTGCAGAGCAGTTTGGTCGCTTAGATGGCGTGCTACATAACGCGGGTCTTTTGGGTGTGATCAGCCCGTTTGATCAGATTGGTGAAGATTCTTATGACGATGTCATGCAGGTCAACGTCAAAGCGCAGTTTTTACTCACCCAAGCAGCGCTACCATTGCTGCACAAATCTCAAGATGCGCGGATTGTATTTACTTCTTCAACCGTAGGCCATGATGGTCGTGCTTTTTGGGGCACTTATGCTATATCAAAATTCGCCACAGAAGGGATGATGCAAGTACTGGCTGATGAGCTAAGCAACACGTCAATTAGAGTGAATGCAATTAACCCCGGTGGCACGCGCACAGGGATGCGCGCTAAAGCTTATCCCGCTGAAGATGTGGAGTTGTTGAAAACGCCTAAAGATATTATGCCGCTTTATCTCTATCTAATGGCGCCGGAAGGCCAAGCCATTAATGGTCAATGTATCGACGCACAACCGAAAAAGTAATGGCTTAGCTTTTTCTTAATCTGTCAATGCCTTGCCTCATCAGCAAGGCATTGTTGTTTGAGGTGAACGTTACTATTTGATGTCACCTGTTAACAGGCGTTGAAGAGAAGAGCACTATGATTATAATCAAACAACGAACACCATCAAACTACGGAAAATCTTACGAAAGCACATCACGTAAACGATCTTGCGCTTCTTTCACCAATAAATCCGGTTGAAATTTCGAGATAAAACGGTCACAGCCCACTTTTTTAACCATAGCTTCGTTGAAATTGCCACTCAATGAAGTGTTGAGAATAATGTGCAACGATTTCATTCTCGGATCACTGCGTACCTCAGATGTCAATTTGTAACCATCCATTTCTGGCATTTCAGCGTCGGTAATCATCAATAAAAGCTCATTCGTTACGTCCCTTCCTTCATCACACCATGACTTCAAAAGATTCAGTGCTTCTAAACCATCTCGACATTCAATAATCTCTAAACCAAGTTGTGATAGCGTCCCTTTGACTTGGTTGCGAGCCGTTGAGGAATCGTCCACTATAAGAATTTTTCGCCCAACCATCTCTGAAACCAAGGCATGGTCAAGAACGCCTTCCGAGATAGAGACATCATAATCAATAATCTCAGCTAACACTTTTTCCACATCAATGATTTCAACAATATGACTACTGTTGACCTCTTTAACATGGGTGATAGCGGTCAGATAATTAGAGCGACCAGCTAAACGCGGTGGCGGCTGAATTTCAGTCCAAGCAGTATTGATAATATTGCGAACTTGCCAAACCAAAAAGCCTTGAATGCTTCGGTTGTACTCGGTGATGATGAGGTTATGCTCTTGGTCATCCAAACGAGATGGAGGGAAACCTATCGCACTGCGCAAATCAATGACAGGAACAGGCACTCCCCTCAATGAGGCGACACCCGTAATATTATGATGAGAACCGGGCAATTTTGTTAATTGAGGAACTTTGATCACTTCCCTCACCTTAAACACATTGATCGCAAAGATTTGCCTGCTGTTTAAGCTGAATAAAAGCAGCTCAAGTCGATTCTCTCCGACAAGATTGGTGCGCTGGTCAACCGTATTTAAAACACCTGACATACGAAATCCCGAAAATTATAGTGAACTCACATAACAGTATAGCCATATGGGTTAATTGTAAAAAATATAAATGATCTAACCGCGAAAAAATTAACCTTCGACCACTTTCATCAGCAAAAGTCCATCATAGAGGGCTTGTTTAATCAAAGCCGCACCAGGCATAGTTGCCTGTTTATAAAAGCGTGATTCGACTAATTCGAGATCTTGGTGATAGACGGGTAAGCTCTGCTCTTCGATACATTTTTGTAATGCAGGGTATAACACGTTTTTAGCTTGGTTGATAACACCACCGATCAGAATTTTTTCTGGGTTAAATAGGTTGATCACAATCGCGATAGCGGCCCCTAAGTAACGCCCTAGTTTCTCTATCACATCCACCGCCAATGGGTCACCCTCTGCTGCAGCCTCACAGATATCTTCGATGGTAATTTCTCTGTGCTCAGTCAATGATGAAACCTCACCGTTTGCAATACGCAGCGCCACTTCTTCACGAATCGCTTGCGAACTAGCGACTGTCTCTAAGCAGCCAATATTGCCACAATGACAACGTTTACCATGCGGATCAATTTGGATATGCCCTAACTCACCGATATTCCCATGCCGACCTTGTAGCACCCTGCCATCGAGGATAATTCCGGCACCTAAACCGTGGTGAATAGAGATCAGAACCGAATTTTCATTGCCTTGCGAATGACCAAACAACTTCTCAGCCAGTGCCCAAGCTCGGGTATCATTCGCCACAAAAACAGGTAGCCCCGTCGCCTTATAAATTTCAGGACCAAGAGCCAGATTTTCCACATTGTAATGCGGCATCTGCAGTACAATCCCTTGCTCTGAGTTCACTAAACCGGGCAAAGTAATTGCAATGCTTGTCACGCGATCTAATTGCGACGAGTAGGTTTGAAAAAATTCTTCAATTTCGTAAAGCAACCTAGCGAGCACGTCATCTTGGTCTAGCTCATGGATCTCAATTTTGGTGTCGATCAACACTTCACCACCCAACTCATGCAGAGCAATAATTAGGTAGCCACGGCCTAAACGCATGGATAAAAATTGCCATCCCTCGTTATTGGTTTGTAAACCAACGGCAGGGCGACCACGGCTGATCGCTTCTTGTACTGTCGTTTCATGGATTAAATGAGCTTCAATTAACTCACGAGTAATTTTGGTAATACTTGCCGGAGCAAGCCCACTCTCTTTCGATAAATCAATGCGAGAAATGGGACCTTTTTGGTCGATAAGTTTATATACACGACCAGCATTGACCTGTTTGATATGATCAATATGGCCTGGTTGCGCCATATACATTGGGAGCTCCAGAAATCAATAACATGCCAATTTTTTTACTTTGCGAACTAATTGTGAAGCGCTTTAGTATATTGCCGTGACAAGTATCACGGATATACATAGTTCTTGGTGTATTTAGTCAATAAATTGCTATTTGTTTACATTCAAAAAATATGAAACCACTCTTTTTTTGTGACGAGAATCATCTAGCACCTGTCGATAAATTTAACGCTTATCCCCTTTCTTTCGCCAGATCTTGCATATACTTAATCCAGATTCCCGCCCCATCAGGAGAACACAATGACCGCGGTGTTAAGAAGAACAAAAATCGTCACTACTTTAGGCCCATCAACAGACAAAGGCGAGATATTAGAGGCGATTATCAAAGCTGGCGCAAATGTTGTGCGCATGAATTTTTCACATGGTAGCTCCGAGGACCATAAACTGCGAGCGCAACGAGTAAGAGCTATCGCGGCTAAGTTGGGTCGCCATGTGGCTTTACTTGGTGATTTACAAGGACCAAAGATTCGAGTCTCCACATTTAAAGAAGGAAAAATCTACTTAAATGAAGGTGACCGATTTGTTCTGGATGCAGAGTTACCCCCAGGGCAAGGTGACCAAAATTCGGTTGGCATTGACTACAAAAAACTACCACAAGATGTACAGCACGATGATTTACTGTTACTCGATGACGGACGAGTACAACTACTCGTCACCGCTGTCGATGGTGCAAAAATACATACTACCGTCACTGTTGGTGGCTCACTTTCAAATAACAAAGGCATCAACAAGAAAGGAGGCGGTTTGTCGGCTGAAGCGCTGACAGAAAAAGACAAACGAGACATACTACTGGCCGCCGAAATAAAGGTCGAATATCTGGCTATTTCATTTCCTAGAAATGGCGAAGATATGAAATACGCTCGCCGGCTTGCTCGTGATGCAGGCCTTGAAGCAAAACTCGTGGCAAAAGTAGAGCGAGCAGAAACGGTAGCCAATGATCAGAACATTGATGACATCATTATGGCCTCTGATGTGATCATGGTCGCTCGTGGTGATTTAGGAGTCGAAATTGGAGATCCAGAGCTGGTGGGTGTGCAGAAAAAACTGATCCGCCGCGCTAAGGCACTCAACAGAGTCGTTATCACTGCTACACAAATGATGGAGTCAATGATAGAAAACCCAATGCCAACCCGCGCGGAAGTGATGGACGTTGCCAATGCGGTGCTGGACGGAACCGATGCGGTGATGCTTTCAGGTGAAACCGCTGCTGGGAAATATCCAGTAGAAACGGTTCGTTCAATGGCCGAAGTGTGTGTTGGAGCAGAGAAAATGATCGAAGCTAGCCAGCAAAATTACCGAATCGATACTTCGTTTGTGACTGCTGAAGAAACTATTGCCATGTCCACTATCTATGCCGCCAATCACATGGAAGGGATCAAAGCCATGGTAACTCTAACCGAATCAGGAAGAACAGCACTTATGACCTCCCGCTTAAACTCTGTGCTGCCTATCTTTGCTATGTCACCTAATGAGCGAACTTTAAATCGTTGTGCTCTATATAGAGGGGTCACTCCAGTCTATTTTGACACCAAGGCAGACACTGGATTTGATGTAGCCGTTGCAGCTCTCAATACGCTTAAGGAGAAAAAGCTGTTAGAGTTCGGTGATTTAGTAATCATCACTCAAGGTGACATTATGGATGTTGAAGGGACGACTAACTGTATGCGTATACTTCCAGTCCTTGAGTAATTTGACTATCCCCGTTGGCTGAATAGCCTCGGGGATACTCGACCACGATTATGTCATACGCGACTGATATGCCTGCTGTGCTTGGCTAAAGTCCTCAATAAAACGGTAACCCGCCGCGAGACCTAATTCATAATCATGAAGTAGGTCTTCTTGACGACTGAGTAAGGAGTTCGATCTCAGTGGTTCACTGGGTACAATTTGTAGGATGTAAATATCATCTGGTGGAGCATGCAAAAATTCTTGAGTTAAAGAATACGTTTGGTAATGCACCATCAACATATCCGCCAACCCTGAATCAAATTTGTCGCCAATTAAGTGACTTAAGCGATATATATCGTCAGCGCCAAATAACCAACGCCCACCATTAAGCAGTTCCAAACTTATCTTTTCACGTTTTTGCTGCTTAGAACGCTCTATCTGTTGATGGAGAAAACCACTCCACTCTTGCTTCCAGTGAGACAATTTCTGCTGCCACTGGCCTTGGATATTTTGTAGAGGTTCATGCAACCAATGAGGCTTGTTATAAGACGTAGTATATGGTGAAGGCTTTAATGTTATTCGACTATCGACCGAGGCAACATCAGGACATTCTGTACGAATGACAGCGGCAAAACGAGCACCTTTTCGCCATGCTTCTTGCACTGGAATTGATGCTGATACACCACCATCAATATACAGTTCATTACCCAACTTAACTGCGTGCGGGTATAAGCGAGGAATCGCACAGGTAGCAATCATTACCTCTCGCCAGTTACTTTCTAATACCGGGAAATAATGGTCGTGCAGCGAGTGTGCTGAAGTAACCGCCGCGTAAGCTTTTCTTTTCGCAAGGACTTGGCATCCCATATCGACATCCAACCTATAAGGAAATTCCGATATGCGATCTAAAGCCCAATCCAAGTTCATGAACTGCTTACGCCGAACGTAGCTAAATAGATTAAAAAAATTAGCATCCGTGGTGAGTTCTAAAATAAAAGCTTTGCCTAACCCATGCTGACGACATAGGTAAGCGCACAAATTCAATGCACCTGCAGAGGTGCCATAGAATTCATCAAAGGGATCAAAATTGGAAACAAGGAACGCATCCAACACACCTGCGGTAAAAATACCTCTTTGGCCACCACCTTGGGCAACCAATGCATTTTTTCCTCCAATATACTTCGAGAGCCGATCTAAATCCGCTCTCGTCTCTTTATCAGAGATAGTTCCACTAGTGTTCATCAGCAGAACCCTCGTTGATTAATGGCTGATAGCGATCAAACCAAAACCAATCAGAACATCAAACACTGTTGCAGTAATCACTAATGCATATTTTAGATCAAGTTCCATAGCCACCTCCTACCAGATAACAAAGTAATAACATCAGTGTGAAGTATCTTCAAGAATCGTTGGTTTTTCGTGCACAATTATGGAGTTACTATCACAATAACCTAATCGTTAAAAAGTGGCCGAGGTTAATAGCTATGCATCAATATAATAAAGTCATTCTTATTATAGGATCTTTATCTGCTCCCTATGCACAAGCACAAGTCATCGTTTCTCCTTTTTTTGGGTATACGCTTGGGGGAGAGGTCGCGGATAAAGCTGGCAATGACTATGATTTAAAAGCTTCATCTAGCTATGGCCTCGCTATAGAAACTGATTACGAAAAAGGCCGAATTGGTCTGTTTTATGCTACTCAAAACACCGCGGTTGAAACCATTAACGCGGATGCGAACATCCATTACCTCCACTTTCAAAGCAGCATTTATTATCCGACAAGCCAACAATTGACCGCTTATATAGGCCTAGGTATCGGTGGTTCTTATGCAGATGTTGATTGGGCTAAAGATAAATATGGTTTTTCTTCAAGCTTGTTTGGGGGTTTTGAGTATGCCCTTACCGATAACATTGCGCTGAATAGCCAAGTGCGTTGGTTAGGTACCTCTGTTGACAACGAAACTTCAGCAACCTGTACACTGCCTTCTTCAGAAACGTGCGTGATTCGTTTTAAATCTGATTGGATAAATCAATTTTCGGCTAATATCGGCCTAACAGTTCGTTTTTGAACTGAGATAAAATTGCGGTGTGATTCACTAGTGAGTGTATGTTTTTCAGTCATACACTCTTCGACAAAAAATAGTTTTATCATTTATATTTTCCAACCAGAAAAGTTATAAATCCTATTCTTGTTAAAAAATGGCGCTCATTACACCTAAAACCCAATTAATTAACAACTAATACACCATCAAAAAACCAGAGAGTAACATTTGCAATCTATTGCCTTAACTTCGATTAGTCTGTAGTCTCGAACCCATGCGTAGCTGATTATTTCAGATACGGCAAACACAAATCGAACTATTAAGAACAATATTCTGAGTTCTCGTTAAGCTGACAACACATAAAACTATTTTTTTGCCAGTTCATGGATGATGGCGCAAATATTCACCGGTCTATTTAGTATGCCGATAGTATTCATCACTCCAGCACTGGCTCCTCAGCCGAAGAGAAGCTTCATACCTCAGGGAAGTCGTAAAGGAGTAAACAATGAAGCGAGAACAATGGGGATCCCGTGCAGGGTTCATTCTAGCTGCCGTAGGTTCGGCTATCGGTCTTGGAAACATATGGCGTTTCCCTTATATGGCTTATGAGAATGGGGGCGGTGCATTCTTCATCCTTTATCTTTTCGCCATGATCACCGCGGGTATACCGTTTATGATCCTAGAGTTTAGCATGGGTCAAAAGCATCGCGGTTCAGCACCAGCCACACTGGCTAAAATTCACGCAAAGTTTGAATGGTTAGGTTGGTTCCAAGTAGGGATTGCCGCAGTTATTGCTGTGTATTATGTAGCCGTTATTGGCTGGGCTATTTCCTACTTTGGTATGTCGTTTACACAAAGTTGGGGAACCGATACTAATGCTTTCTTCTTTAGCAACTATTTAGCACTCGGCGATAATTCACCGACCAATCTCGGTAGCATTCAATGGAAAATCGCCATTGCAATGCTGATTGCATGGGCCATTACTTATGCTGCTATCGTCGGTGGAGTGAAATCAGGGATCGAACGTGCTTCAAAAATCATGATGCCAATACTGTTTATCATGGTACTGCTTTTGATTGGTCGCATGATTTTCTTGCCCGGTGCATTAGATGGCGTGAACTACATGTTTGAACCTGACTTTAGCAAGATATGGGATGTGAAGGTTTGGGCTGCTGCTTATGGGCAGATTTTCTTCACCCTAAGCATTGGTTTTGCCATCATGCTGGCGTATTCGAGCTATCTTCCCGAGAAATCAGACATTACCAATAATGCCTTCATGACAGTATTGATTAACTGTGGCTTCTCAATTCTGGCAGGGATTATGATTTTCTCTGTTCTTGGCTACATGGCTCATGAACAAGGTAAACCGTTGACCGAGGTCGTATCTGCGGGCGTCGGTCTTGCCTTTGTCACGATCCCAGCAGCTATTAACCTACTACCAGCACCTTATATCCTTGGGCCAATCTTCTTCTTTGCACTTGTTGTTGCAGGCCTAAGCTCACACATATCAATCATTGAAGCTGTCACCTCAGCCGTCATCGATAAACTAAAGTGGAGCCGTAAAAAAGCGGCTAATGTTGTGATCAGCATAGGGTTTGTGATTTCAATGGCCTTTGCGACCAACGGCGGCCTGTTATTGCTCGACCTTGTCGATCACTTTGCAAATAACGTGGGCATTATGGTGAGCTGTCTAGTGGAACTTACGCTAATGGCATGGCTATTTAAGATTTCTGACGTACGCAAATACGTCAACAGCATTT
>AEZC01000183.1 GCA_000257205.1 Vibrio ordalii ATCC 33509
TTTATTCACTTTATTGATGCATTCTTAATTTTATATACACTCTCTTTTTATTAAAAATACAACGAATTTATGACGCTATGTTTACTAGGTTAAAGACATAAGTATTAATTAAACCAAATATTTTGGTTTCAGTTATTAAGTAGCATGAGCTGGTTGCAAGGTGCTGACAGAATAGATTAGTTTTATGAGAATGGTTCTTAACATCCGACAATACCTCGTATCGCTTGTGGATAGTTCATCATTACTGTCTTACTCGACAAATGTCAAAATATTGGCGATAAATTTATTATGAATAGTTTGAATAGTTGAACTTGCTCAAACTCCAGCCAAAAAAAAGTAGCCCGAAGGCTACCTTTTCGCATTGATCACATTAAAGGCTATTTTTTAGCGTTTTTACGCTTATCGGTAATTTCCCACCGCCCATTATCGTACAACGCCGTCCAACCTGAGGGTTTACCCTCTATCTCAGTGCGTACATAGTGTTCTTTTGACTTACGACTAAAGCGTACAACCGCCGCCACACCATCAGGATCATGTGCAGGCGCATCAGCTAAGTATTGATACTTTGGTGCTAGGCGCTCTTTGAAACGAGCCAATTCTTCAACCAATGGCGCACGTGTCTCACGAGATTTCGGGAAATTGCTCGCCGCAAGAAACAGGCCTGAAGCGCCATCACGCAATACAAAATACGCATCAGAGTTTTCACAAGGCAATTCTGGGAAATGGATAGGATCTTCTTTTGGTGGAGCGACTTCACCACTTCTTAGGATCTTACGAGTATTTTTACAGTCATCGCTGGTGCAATCCATGTACTTACCAAAACGACCATTTTTAAGCACCATGTTAGATCCACACTTGTCACACTCGACAACTGGGCCATCATAGCCTTTAACTTTAAACTCACCGAACTCGACAACGTAACCTTCACAGTTCGGATTGTTCCCACACACATGCATTTTACGTGTGTCATCAATCAGGTACGCATCCATCGCCGTTTCGCAGATAGGGCAACGTTTTTTCGCGCGTAGTGCGGCCGTTTCAACATCTTCTTCCAAGACATTGATCACGCCTTCTTCATCACCTACGTTAATGGTGGTTTTACAACGCTCTTTAGGCGGCAGTGCATAACCAGAACAACCGAGGAACACCCCTGTAGAAGCGGTACGAATTCCCATTGGACGTAAACATGTCGGACATTGAATGTCGGTCATTACGATGTGGTTGGGTTTCATACCACCTTGTTCTTCATCCAGTTCAGCGGTTTCTAAATCTGCAGTGAAATCTTTAAAGAAACCGTCCAAGACTCCTTTCCAATTTGCAGATCCTGCTGCAATTTGGTCCAGCTTTTCTTCCATTCGCGCGGTGAAGTCATAGTTCATCAAGTCATTGAAACTGTCATCCAGACGATCGGTGACGATTTCACCCATTTTCTCAGCATAAAAACGTCGCTGATCCACTTTCACATAGCCGCGATCTTGAATGGTAGAGATGATAGAAGCATACGTCGATGGTCGGCCGATACCACGCTTTTCAAGCTCTTTTACCAGCGCAGCTTCCGTATAACGTGCCGGTGGCTTAGTGAAATGTTGTTTTGGATCTAACGTTTGCAATAACAACGTTTCGCCCACTTTCACTGGAGGTAGAATTTGGTCTTCATTTTTACCCATTGGCCGTTGAACTCGCGTCCAACCATCAAATTTAAGGATGCGACCTTTCGCCTTAAGGGTAAATTCTGCCGCTTTCACGCTCACAGTGGTCGAATCGTATTGAGCTGGCGTCATTTGGCAAGCCACAAACTGATTCCAGATTAGCGCGTATAGCTTATGAGCATCCGCTTCCATACCTTGTAAATCATCGGCTTTCACATCCACACTGGATGGACGAATCGCTTCGTGCGCTTCTTGAGCGCCTTGCTTACTTCCATAAGCTAACGGATTCTCAGGTAAGTAGGCTTGTCCAAACTCACTCCCAATATAGCTGCGAACCGCTTCGACCGCTTCAGTACTTAAGTTGGTTGAATCGGTACGCATATAAGTGATGTAACCCGCCTCATACAAGCGCTGAGCTAGCATCATCGTTTTCTTCACTCCGTAACCCAAGCGAGTACTGGCTGCTTGCTGTAACGTCGAGGTGATAAAAGGAGCGGAAGGTTTACTGCTGGTTGGGCGGTCTTCACGTTTACACACTTCGTAAGAAGCTTTTTCTAAAATCGAAACCGCTGATTTAGCTTCCGCTTCGTTGACAGGCTTAAACGCTACATCATTTTTTTGCGCGACCAACAGACGGAAATCCGTTTTATCTTGCGTTTTCGTATCAGCATGGATATCCCAGAACTCTTCAGGGACAAACGCGTTAATTTCACGCTCACGCTCAACAAGTAATTTCACCGCCACCGATTGGACGCGACCCGCAGACAAGCCACGCGCCACTTTTTTCCAAAGTAATGGAGAGACCATAAAACCCACCACACGGTCCATGAAACGGCGCGCTTGTTGGGCGTTTACACCGTCGATATTCAATTCACCCGGTGTTTGTAAGGCTTTTTGGATTGCATTTTTAGTAATTTCGTTAAATACAACTCGTTTGTATCGCTGTTCATCGCCACCGATGATCTCACGAAGGTGCCAAGCGATGGCCTCTCCTTCGCGGTCCAAATCGGTTGCGAGATAAATGCAATCAGCATCTTTGGCAAACTTTTGCAATTCCGCCACTACTTTTTCTTTACCCGGCAAAATTTGGTAATTCGCATCCCAACCGTGATAAGGGTCGATACCCATCTTCTTAATTAACGAACTGCTGTCTTTCTCGCTTTTCAAGCGTGCTTTCTCTTCAGCGCTAAGGTTCTTTGAAGAAGAACTAGGCGTTGCTTTTTTAGTGGTACTTTGACCTGCGGTTGGAAGATCACGAACATGCCCTACGCTCGACTTCACAATAAAATCTTTACCAAGATATTTATTGATCGTTTTAGCCTTGGCTGGCGATTCCACTATAACGAGTGATTTACCCATAATTGACTCAAATGCCCTTAATCATTACGCGAAAGTAAATCGCATGACGTTCTAAATTATTGCTTCTTTTTTTACTATCGAGCCAGTTAACAAGAAGATCAACATGTTTTTTAAAAATAAAATTCAACCACTCAATAATTGGTCAAAATGCAACCAGAGCTCAGTAACCTATTTTCGGCCAGCCTTCAAACTTAAATTGAGAAGTTTAAAATCGAGTCCTGTGATGCTTGTGAGCTTGACTTTCATTGCTGCAGCACTCTACTAAACCTGCTTTGGCGCTCATACTAAAGTGAGTATTATCAGTTCGAAAAATAAATCCAATGAAATATGCCGTAAGTCACACATTCTCATTGCATAAGAAATCGGCTTTCTTGATTAAGCTTAGATCATGACTTCTCTCTTTGGTCAAAGCTTGAGAATCCACTTCATCGAATTTTGCGCCGAATTCTATTTGAAATCATTGAAATTACCTACCCTTTTACGGCACTATCCTCGCACATCTACTCATAGGACCGTAAAAAGATGAGCGAAAAACAATCTATTACTGAATTTGATTTGTTACTTATTGCAAACCAAATCATTCAAGAACATGACGCTTATATGGTTGGCATGCGCGCCGATAGCGTTGAAGAGAAAGAGGATGTATTAGTTTTTAAAGGCAACTACTTTTTAGACGACAGGGGGCTGCCAACACCTAATACCACTGCGGTATTTAACATGTTCAAGTACCTTGCCTTGCATTTATCAAAGCAATTCACTCTCGTTCAATCGTAATTCTTGATGAAAAAAGCCTCATTCGAGGCTTTTCATTATTGGGTTTAAACGCTCAATGCCTAGTGGCTTAGTTGTGCAAGCTGTTCAAAATAATCAGGAAACGTTTTCGAGGTACATTTAGGATCATTAATCGTCACTGCGGTATCGCTCAGTGCAACCAGCGAAAAACACATCGCCATTCGATGATCGTCATAAGTGTCGATTGCCGCATGCTGTAATGACGTTGGTGGTGTAATGATAATGTAATCATCCCCTTCCTCAACCTCTGCACCCACTTTACGCAGCTCCGTCGCCATTGCGGCTAAACGATCGGTTTCTTTAACACGCCAATTATATACGTTGCGAATGGCTGTGGTGCCTTTGGCAAATAATGCGGTCGTCGCAATGGTCATAGCTGCATCAGGAATGTGATTAAAATCGAGATCAACCGCATTAAGCTCTCCACGACGAGCGATGACATAATCATTCCCCCATTCGATGACTGCGCCCATTTTTTCTAGCGCATCGGCAAATTGAATATCCCCTTGGATACTGTTTTTACCAATACCAGTAACTTTTACTTCACCACCTTTGATAGCCGCCGCCGCGAGGAAGTAAGAAGCAGAGGATGCATCTCCTTCCACCAAGAACTGCCCAGGAGAAACATACGATTGCCCAGCTGGGATCACAAATTGAGTGTAGTTATGGTTGATCACTTTTACACCAAACTGCGCCATGATGTGTAACGTGATATCAATGTAGGGCTTAGAGACCAAGTCACCAACGATGTTGATCGTCATTTCACCATCAGACAGTGGCGCAGCCATTAAAAAAGCGGTCAAAAATTGACTCGAGATTGAACCGTCAATCGCCACGGTTCCAGCTCTAAGGCCCGTTGCCGTAATTTTTAACGGCGGGAAGTCTTGATTTTCCAGGTACTCAATATCAGCGCCCGCTTCACGTAACGCCGTAACGAGATGACCGATTGGACGCTCTTTCATCCTCGGCTCACCAGTCAAAATGAACTCACCCTGCCCAAGGACTAATGCTGCCGCAAGTGGACGCATTGCCGTCCCTGCATTACCTAAAAACAGCTCAACGGATTGCTCGATGCTAAAAGGCCGACCCAAGCCTTTTATCTCACACACCGTTTTGTCGTCTGACAAACGATACTCCACGCCAAGTTTTGCTAGTGCGTTGAGCATGTGGCGAATGTCGTCACTGTCTAACAAGTTCGTTAGCTTGGTCGTACCACTTGCCAGAGCGGCAAGCAGTAGCGCTCGGTTTGAGACACTTTTGGAACCGGGTAAATTGACTTGCCCATTAATTTTTTTTATTGGTTGTAACGTGAGGCTTTCCATTCGAGTTGTGTTTCCTTGCATCTTCCAAAGAGCTCCTGTTTGCTCTGGGAAAATGAAAATTCTTCGTACTTGCAGCCTATCTAAAAATAAAAGCGAACTCCAGTACAAATATGGCCTGATAGTAATGATTGGCAAACTATTGAAAAATCCCTACTATCCTCATTCCGTGGCCTTATCTTGATGGTTAACCCAGATCGGATCGAACATGACTATTTACCTTCCTCAACTTGCGCTTGATGATTTCTCTTTTCCTTCCGCTGATGAGGCGCTAAAAGAGCCAAATGGACTGCTCGCGTTTGGTGGAGATTTACAGCCAGAACGTATTTATAATGCTTATCGACACGGAATTTTTCCTTGGTATGGTCCACAAGAGCCTATTCTTTGGTGGAGCCCCGCTCCGCGAGCTGTGTTTAACCCACAAACTTTTTCTCCAGCTAAAAGCGTTAAAAAATTCCAGCGAAAACATCAATATAAAATAAGCCTTAACCATGCAACTAAAGAGGTAATTACAAGTTGCGCCAACGTAAGACCCGCAGATCAAACTTGGTTAAATGAAGAGATGCGCAGCGCCTACCTCGCCCTTGCGGCTTCTGGCCGTTGTCATTCGGTTGAGGTGTGGCAGGAAGATAAATTGATCGGCGGGCTCTATGGCATACAAATGGGCCAAATGTTTTGCGGTGAGTCGATGTTTAGTACCAAAGCCAATGCATCAAAAATTGCGCTTTGGTATTTTTGCCAGCATTTTCAATCACACGGTGGACAGTTGATTGATTGTCAGGTGATGAATCCGCATCTGGCATCATTGGGAGCTTTCGAATTAGAGCGCGACGATTTTCTCAAATCCTTGCTATCTTTTAGGGATAGCTCTGTCGATGAGCGCTGCTTTAAACCCCAGTGGATCACCTTGCCTAATGAAGGATAACCATGAGCTCAGATTTACAGCAAATACGCATCGGTTTAACCAATAACCACCCTTGTAGCTATTTAAAAGATAGGCAAGAACGTGTCGCTGTGACTTTAGACTCCGCCATGCAATCGCCTGAGAATTATGAAATTCTGCTCGCAAATGGTTTTCGACGCAGTGGGGATACCATTTACAAACCTCACTGTGACAATTGCAACTCCTGCCAAGCATTGCGTGTTTTTGTTGACCAAGTCAAGCTATCAACCAGCCAAAAGCGGTTACTCAAAAAGGCACACGCTTTTCAGTGGCAGTTGAAACCGACCATGGATTCGGGTTGGTTTGCACTCTATGCCCGCTATATTGAAGCGCGACATAAAGAGGGCAGCATGTACCCTCCCAACGAGCAGGAGTTTGCAACCTTTTCCGCTTGTCGTTGGTTAGATACTCAATACTTGCATATTTATCAAAACGGACAACTGGTCGCGATTGCGGTGACGGATATTTTACAAAACAGTGCCAGCGCCTTTTATACCTTTTATGATCCAGGGTCAGATCTGTCACTCGGGACACTGGGCGTTTTATTTCAACTGCAATATTGCCAAGCCACACAGAAACAATGGTTATATTTGGGTTATCAAATTGATGAATGCCCAGCAATGAACTACAAAGTACGCTTTGAGCGCCATCAAAAGCTAGTAAATCAACGTTGGCAAGGGTAGAATACGCCCCAACTTTACATATTTATCTTTTAGCGGCAGAATGCGTCCGTTAAAAATCGCCAAGTTTCTAAAGAGGATTAAATGGCTAAAGAAGACGTAATTGAGATGCAAGGCACTGTCCTTGATACTCTTCCAAACACAATGTTCCGTGTTGAGCTAGAAAACGGCCACGTAGTAACAGCTCACATCTCTGGTAAAATGCGTAAGAACTACATTCGTATTCTTACTGGTGACAAAGTAACTGTAGAGATGACTCCATACGACCTAACTAAAGGCCGCATCGTCTTCCGTGCTCGTTAATCTCTGATTTTTCGAACGCAACAAAAAAACGGAGCTAATAGCTCCGTTTTTCGTTTTGTTCTTATTAGAACTAGG
>AEZC01000184.1 GCA_000257205.1 Vibrio ordalii ATCC 33509
GCATCTTAAGAATGGTTTGGACTCGGTTTACCTCATTGCGTTGCAAAGAAAGAGCATCTTCAACAGCGCGATCATAAGACCACATAAACTTAAATAGTAGATAACACAAAATAAACAGCACAACGAAGGCTATTGAAACTAATGCTGTTAACCATCTCAAACTAAAATTATTAAACGACATCCATACCAGCAAATTGAGATAACATCATAGACAAATAAAGAGCACCGAATGTGCTCTTTCAGTTTAGATGGTAAATACTTGATAATCTTTTAATAGAGGTATTTTTTGGTGCAGTTGCTGCTCTTGCTCAACCATATCATCGAGCGACTCACAAAAATCACGGCTCTCTTTTTGAATTGTGGCGGCGTTTTCTTGAATCCGCTCAGCTAACTTAACTTTTAAGTCCGCCATGGTATCGGTCAATTTTGTGATGTTTAATCCCCCCTCTTCTTTCATTTTCAGTGAAAGAGCATCAAAGGCACCGGATATAAACTCTTTGTTAAATAAAGCTTTCGCTTTTTCAAAATCATCGGCCCAAGTTTGCGTCATTGATTCAAAAGTCTGCGCAGGGAGAACCAGCTCACCATCTTTGTAATAACGAGATTCAATATTGGCAAAAAAAGCAGCCATGGATTGCTTGGCGCTATCGAAAGCGTTGGGAGATTCAATACTTTTCGCGACATCATCCAAAATATTATTCGCCATAACCAAGCCATCACTCGCCATCTGTTTCAGTTTAGGCAATGAAGCATTCATTCTTTCTCGATACTGCTCAAGGGCCGTTCTCTGATCACTGTCGAGCTCCATTTTTTCACCACGGATATAGAGATTGTTCTGTTTATCCATCAAAACGGTGTCGGTGCTCGTTTTGAGAATTTCAACCTTATCACCATCAAGGTGAACTTCATGGTTAACATCAACTCGGCACTGTGCGGCCCACAAAGGGAAACTCAACAGCATTGAAGTGACTAGCACTACTTTTTTCATTGTTTTCTCTCATCGATCGTTTTATGACTAACCATATCAGGTGTGGATATTTGATGAGTTAGTACTTCTCGTGATGAGTTAGTACTTCTCGTGATGAGTTAGTACTTCTCGCTAGCAATATAAATGATTTCAACCTAAAAACCGTCAATTTAATGACATAAATGTTAGTTTGTTTCACTAATTTAAAAAAAAACTGAGCTGCTTATTAAGCATTTCTGGCTTTAACATCACTTGCAAACCGAGTAAGCGAATTTCTCGCCCATTTTGCCGCAACAAAATATTTTCCAAAAGAGTTCTAAAATCATTGAGATCTAACTGTGGATGAAGATGCTCAATCGTCGTGAGTTGAAAATCGGCAAACTTAATTTTGATCCCTTGCTTAATAATCGAACCATCAACACTCACTCTGCCTAACCTCGCTTTTATCTCTGGATAAAGATGATGCTCAATCACCTGCCAGCACTCTTCATAGCTTGAGATATTTTGGCTAAACGTTCTTTCGACACCTAATGATTTTCGCTCCCTTTCGGTCACCACTTCGCGATTATCAATGCCATGACTTTTCTTCCATAATGAAGCTCCTAACCTGCCGAAGTTACTCAGTAGTTCTCGATAATCGGTCAGCTTGATATCTTCACATTTATAAAAACCTGCTTGGTGCAGTTTTTCCAGACTCACCTTACCGACACCGGGTATTTTCTCTAGTGGCAATAAATCGACCACTTGCTGTACTTTATCGGGCGGTATTACAAATTGGCCGTTAGGCTTATTCATATCAGAAGCCACTTTGGCCAAAAACTTTACAGGTGCTACGCCCGCAGAGGCGGTCAGTTGAAGTTCGTTGTAGATATCATGGCGAATGGCTTGAGCTATCAATGTTGCGCTTCCTTGACATAGCGGTGAATCACTCACATCAAGAAATGCTTCATCTAATGATAACGGCTCAATAATGGAAGTATAACGTTCAAATATTTGTCTGATTTGAATAGAAATAGCTTTGTATACCGACATACGGCCCGGAACGACCAGTAGATTAGGGCATAGTTTTAATGCTTGAGCGGTTGGCATGGCAGATCGAACGCCAAATTTCCTCGCTTCATAATTGCAAGTACTTAACACACCACGCTGCTTTTCATGACCACCCACAGCTAGAGGGCGATGCCTATATTCAGGGTTATCACGCATTTCTACCGCAGCGTAGAAACAATCCATATCAATATGAATGATTTTTTTGATTTTATTTTCCAATTCAAAACCATTTAAAAACCTGTATACATAAACAGTATATTCTTGATTTCTATGGATTGAAATGAATTGCTTTTAAAAATTAAAGAGCCTACACAAAACAGGCTCTTTAATCGTAGTTCAGGCGATGCGATCTTTTTCCCAATGCGCTAACTTTTCAGCTCTTGCTGCGGCCTTAGCTTCGCGTTTTTTACGTGCATCACAAGGCTCTGGGCAATTGCACACTTTTTCAATGCCGACAGCACCTAATCCACCACAACTACCTTTGACTACTTTCTTTTGAAAGATATAGCCAACCGCCATCGCGGCAATGACACACAGAAATACACTGAATGTAATGAAAAAAGTATTCATAACTTAACTCACTTTTTATTTAGAAATGGCTTAAATGCACTGGAGGCAATCTCTTCAAAACCTTGTTCTGTTTTCACAATCATGAACACAGGAATATTATATTGCTCTGCAACCTCAATGCCTTTCGTCTCTCCTAGTACCATTAATCCAGTCGCTAGGCCATCTGCCGTCATTGAAGAAGCATCCAACACAGTGACTGACACCACTTTATTATGGATGGGTTTTCCAGTGATAGGATTGATAATGTGAGAATAACGCACACCATCTTGCTCGAAATAGTTGCGATAATCACCCGAAGTGGCAATCGCCATATCACCAGGTTCAATGAGCTCTTGAACGGTACGCTCATCAACCGTCGGTTTCTCTATCGCTATTCGCCAAGGTACACCTTCTAGGTTTACGCCTTTTAAGCGCATCTCGCCACCGACTTCAACCATGTAATTGGTAATGCCTTGTGCTTGAATGTAGTCAGCGACTACGTCTACTCCCCATCCTTTCGCAATGGTTGAGAGATCAACATAAAGGTGTGGAAGATCTTTACTCAACGTAGTGTCTGTTGCGCTAAGGTGCTCAATGCCTATGTTAGTTTTACGCTCAGCCAATTCTGCATCGCTTGGCACCACATCAAGACGAGCTTCTGGGCCAAAACCCCATAGATTAACCAAAGGACCGACAGTCACGTCCAATGCACCTAAAGTAAGGCCGTTAAGACGCAGCGCTTCTTTCACCACGGTTGCGGTTTGAGAAGAAACCGCAAAAGGCTCCGTTCCTTGATATTGATTAAAACGGCTGAGTTCGGAATCTTTACGATAAGTCGACATTTGATCGTTCACTTCTTCCAGCAAACGATCAACTTCCTTTTGGAGAGTCTCCGGGCTAGGGATCCCTTCGGCTTTCAGGTATTTGATATTGTAAGTAGTGCCCATGGTAGGGCCACTCAGATGAACTTGCTCAACCGATTTTTCACAACCCGCCAAGATGAATAGAGAAGCTAACGCAACAAGCCATTTTTTCACTTGTTTACTCCTAAAAATGAAAGTGAATATAGAAAAGAAGTGGTTATGGAAAAGAAATTCCTACACCTATTTTCTATGTTAACTGAGTTGGAATTCAAAGCCACACGGCAAAACTAAAACTAAAACTAAAACTAAAACTAAAAAAACAATGGCTGACTCATCAGAGCCAGCCATAGGTTTTACTTACTTCAGTGAATTAACCACCGAAGTCATCAAGAAGGATGTTCTCATCTTCTACACCAAGGTTCTTCAGCATGCCAATCACAGCCGCATTCATCATCGGTGGACCACACATGTAGTATTCACAATCTTCAGGCGCTTCATGATCTTTCAGATAGTTTTCATACAATACATTGTGGATGAAGCCTGTGTATCCATCCCAGTTATCTTCAGGCATTGGATCAGAAAGCGCACAGTGCCATACAAAATTCGAGTTTTCAGCTGCAAGGCCGTCAAAATCTTCAACGTAGAACATCTCACGCTTAGAGCGCGCACCATACCAGTAAGACATCTTACGGGTAGATTTTAAACGCTTAAGCTGATCGAAGATGTGTGAACGCATTGGAGCCATACCCGCGCCACCACCGACAAAGACCATTTCTGCGTCCGTATTTTTGGCAAAGAACTCACCAAATGGACCAGAAATAGTACATTTATCACCTTCTTTCAGTGACCAAATGTAAGAAGACATCTGACCCGCAGGCACATTGGGATTATTAGGCGGCGGCGTAGCAATACGCACGTTTAGCATAATAATACCGAACTCTTCTGGGTAGTTCGCCATTGAGTAAGCACGAATAATATCTTCATCAACTTTTGACTCGTAGCGGAACAGGTTAAATTTGTCCCAATCGCCACGATACTCTTCTGGCACGTCAAAATCTGAATATTTGATATGGTGTGCTGGCGCTTCGATCTGAATGTAACCACCAGCACGGAAAGGTACTGATTCGCCATCAGGGATCTGAAGTTTAAGCTCTTTAATGAAGGTGGCTTTGTTGTCGTTAGAGATAACGCTACATTCCCACTTTTTAACACCAAAGATTTCTTCTGGAAGTTCAATGTCCATGTCTGTTTTCACAGCCACTTGACACGCTAAACGTTCACCCTCACGAGCTTCACCTTTAGTTATGTGATCAAGTTCAGTAGGAAGAATATCACCACCACCAGATTTCACTTTTACACGGCATTGACCACAAGAGCCACCACCACCACAAGCCGATGATACAAAGACACCAGAACCTGCAAGTACGCTCAGTAGCTTGCCGCCTGGGTTAGTCACGATAGACTTTTCTGCATCACCGTTAATTGAAATTGTAATGTCGCCTGTTGGAACTAGCTTAGATTTGGCAAATAGAATGACCAAAACGAGTGCTAGAACAATCAGGGTAAACATCACTACACCAAGAATAATGTCCATTGACTATTTCCTTAATTGTTACGGTTTACCCGACTTACAGTTGAACACCAGAGAAAGACATAAAGCCTAACGCCATTAAACCTACCGAGATAAAAGTGATACCTAAACCACGAAGACCCGGAGGTACGTCTGAATATTTCATTTTTTCACGAATACCAGCAAGAGCGACGATCGCTAGCATCCAACCCACACCCGAACCAAAACCATAAACCACAGATTCAGCAAAGTTGTAATCACGCTGAACCATGAAAGACACGCCGCCAAAAATGGCGCAGTTCACTGTGATTAAAGGTAAGAAAATGCCCAGCGCGTTATACAAAGGCGGAAAGAAACGATCCAATATCATCTCTAAGATCTGAACCAATGCAGCAATAACACCGATAAAGGTAATGAAGTTAAGAAATGTTAAATCAACGCCATCAACCAGAGCATTTTCTTTCAGTACTAGGTTATACACTAGATTGTTAACAGGCACTGAGATTGTCAAAACCACAACAACAGCAATCCCCAAACCAAAAGAAGTCTTAACTTTCTTCGATACAGCAAGGAAAGTACACATGCCGAGGAAGAAAGATAACGCCATGTTCTCAATGAAGATCGACTTAACAAGTAGACTAATATAATGTTCCATGATCTTTACTCCTTCGCTTCCAGTTGTTCAGGTTTGAACGTACGAATCGCCCAAGTCATGAAACCAATCAGGAAGAATGCAGAAGGTGCCAATAGCATTAAACCATTGGGTTGATACCAACCACCATTGCTAACCAATGGCAGCACTTCCATACCAAATAGCTTGCCTGAACCAAGAAGTTCACGGAAGAAACCAACAGTGATCAAGACAAAACCATAACCCAGACCATTACCGATACCATCGATAAAGGAAGGAATCGGTGCCGACTTCATTGCAAATGCTTCAGCACGGCCCATTACGATACAGTTAGTAATGATCAACCCTACGAACACCGATAGCTGTTTCGAGATATCGTATAAGTAAGCGCGTAGGATCTGGTCGACCACAATAACCAATGAAGCAATGATCGCCATCTGAACGATGATACGCACACTGTTGGGAATGTGGTGACGAATTAACGAAACGAATAAGTTAGAGAAAGCTGTTACAAACATAACGGCTAGCGTCATAACAAACGCCGTTTCCAGTTTTGTGGTTACCGCAAGGGCAGAACAGACACCAAGCACTTGAAGTGCGATTGGGTTGTTATCCAACACTGGCGCTAGAATGCTCTTTTTAATCTCTTTTGCGCTAGACATTAGTTCAAACCTCCGTCACGAACTTTTGCTAGGAATGGACCAAAGCCCATATCACCTAACCAGAAGTCGAAAGTGTGTTGAACACCGTTACTGGTCAGTGTGGCGCCAGAAAGCCCATCAACACCATGCTCAGATCCGGCAGGAGCGCCACCTTTCACAATTTTAATTGCAGGTTGGTGGTTGTCATCAAACAATTTCTTACCAACAAATTGAGCACGCCATGATGGGTTTTCAACTTCACCACCAAGCCCTGGGGTTTCACCCTGCTCGTAGTAAGTCAAACCAGTCACAGTGTTGCCGTCTGTCGCTACCGCAACAAAGGCGTACATCATTGACCAAAGTCCTTTACCGTGTACAGGTAAGATAACTTTCTGAACTTCATCTTGATCTTTAACTAGGTACACAACGGCAGTGTTAGCGCGGCGACGAATGTCAGCCTTGTCTTCATCTGCAGGCAGTGCAACCGAAAGGTCTGCTTTTTTAGCTGCATCGCGCTGATCAAAGTCAACGGCAGTCGAGCCATTGGCAGCTGTTTCTACAAAGTTACCCGTTTCTAGATCAACTAATCGAGGTTCGATGTATTGTGCAAATAGCTCAGATACTTTCTTACCTTGCGCATCAATACCCGCTACTTCCACGATCTTTGATTGCTTATCTAGTACCGCGTTCGCTTTTTGCTTGTCATGCAGGCCAACCGCTGCTGTCGATACGATGATTGAACAAACTAGGCTCAATCCGATAACAACACCCAGCGTCTTTTTAATGCTGTCGTTATTACTTGCCATAGCGTGCTAGTCTCCGCTTGATGTTCTTCTCAATCACAATATGGTCAAACAAAGGTGCAAATAGGTTCGCAAATAAGATCGCCAGCATCATACCTTCTGGGTAGGCTGGGTTAACCACACGAATCATCACACACATTGCGCCAATCAAAATACCGTATGCCCATTTACCTTTGTTAGTAAATGAAGCCGATACTGGATCGGTTGCCATGAAGAACATACCAAACGCAAAGCCACCAAGAACGAGGTGCCAATGCCAAGGCATATTAAACATTGCATTTGTGTCTGAACCAATGACATTGAACAGCGTTGAAATGGCAATCATACCCACCATAACACCAGCAATAATGCGCCATGAAGCGATGCCCATGTAGACAATAAATGCCGCACCAATCGCCAGTGCCAACGTCGATACTTCACCGATAGAACCAGGAATGTTACCAACGAACGCGTCCATCCAAGTAATGGCTTCGCCAGTGACCTTATTGAGCAGAGCACCGTTACCACCTTGAGCCCATTGGCTTAAGGCCGTTGCGCCAGAAAAACCATCTGCAGCTGTCCAAACAACGTCACCAGAGATCTGTGCTGGATAGGCGAAGAATAGAAAGGCACGACCAGCTAATGCTGGGTTTAGGAAATTACGCCCGGTACCACCAAAGATTTCTTTGGCAACAACCACACCAAAGGTAATCCCTAAAGCGGCTTGCCATAACGGCAGTGTGGGTGGAACAATCAGAGCAAACAAAATTGAAGTAACAAAGAAACCTTCGTTAACTTCATGCTTACGCACCATACAAAACAGCACTTCCCAGAAACCACCGACCAAGAAAACCGTGGCGTAGATAGGTAGGAAGTAAGTCGCACCGAGCAGCATCATACTTGCCCAACCGGCTTGCGTACTTAATGTACCGCCAAGCATTTCAGTTAGCCAATAGTGCCAGTTACCACTGATGACTGTCGCCAATTCAGCGCCAGAATACAGATGGTTAAGTGCAGTAATCGATTGATGACCAACGTTATACATACCCCAGAACATCGCTGGGAATACCGCTAGCCAAACCATGATCATGATGCGTTTGAGATCAACGCTATCACGAACGTGTGAGCTTCGTTTTGTAACTAAACCAGGCGTATAAAAAAGCGTTGCGGCTGCTTCATACAAGGCAAACCATTTTTCGTGTTTACCGCCAGGTTCAAAATGATGCTCGATGTCTTCAAGAAACTTTTTAAGGCCCATGAAAATTACCCTTCCTTCTCAATCTTATCTAGGCACTCACGAAGTAGCTGACCATATTCGTATTTACCAGGACATACAAAGGTACACAATGCGAGATCTTCTTCGTCCAGCTCAAGGGCACCGAGACGTTGAGCGCTATCGATGTCACCTGCACATAGGTCACGAAGTAGGAGCGTTGGTTCCATATCTAGTGGCAACACTTTTTCATAGTTACCAATAGGTACCATCGCACGATCACTACCATTGGTTGTGGTTGTCATGTTGAACAACTGACCTTTGAATAGATGACCAAGGAAAGAGCGAGTGACTGAAAACTTGTTCTTGCCAGGCATTGCCCAACCAAGAAAATCTTTGTCACGACCTTCACGCAGAACCGATACTTGGAGGTGGTAACGACCAAGATAAGCTACAGGCCCCGTCGCTTTCACACCAGAAAGCACAGAACCAGAGATGACACGAACTTCGCCCGGCATCAATTCGTTATCCGTTAACTCTTCGAGGCTAGCACCAATCTGAGTACGGACAAGACGAGGTTTGTTGACCACGGGTCCTGCAAGCGACACCACTCGTTGTGTGTATAGCTCACCGGTTAAGAACAATTGACCAAACGCAATCACGTCTTGGTAATTGATGCTCCACGCCACATTGACTGCATTTACTGGATAGAGGAAATGCATGTGAGTCCCTACAAGACCAGCAGGGTGTGGGCCATCAAACACATGTTCTTCAACGTTTGGCTGTGAAGAGCGTGGTAAGCTAGTACCAGATTTACAGACGTAAACCTTGCCCTCAGTCAGAGTTGACAGGATATCGAGACCAGCGACGAATGCTTCAGATTGCTCATTAATGATCGTCTCAGGTTTTGCCGCTAATGGATTGGTATCCATTGCTGTCACAAAAATAGCCTGAGTTGAAGATTCAATTGCTGGAACCTTGCTAAACGGACGAGTACGCAACGCAGTCCAAAGACCAGACTCAACTAACTGAGTTTTAACCGTTTGACGGTCAATACTTGCTAGTTGGCTAGCTTCAAAGCTATCGAACGTGATTTGCTCATCACCTGCCACTTCAATCACAACCGATTGTAGGACACGTTTGGCGCCACGATTGACTTCGATAACCTTACCGCTTGCTGGTGAAGTAAATTTAACACCCGGATTCTTTTTATCTTCAAAAAGAATTTGAGCTTTCTTTACTTCATCGCCTACGCGAACATGCATGGTAGGACGCATGCCAACGTACTCTTCGCCAAGCAAGGCGACTTTAGTGATGGTTTTACCATCATTAATCACCTGGGAAGGAGTTCCTGCAATAGGAAGGTCCAAACCCCTTTTTATTGTAATCATACGCACTTGCACTATTTTATCGGGAAAAAGATTCTTTTAATTGCGTAAGTTCAAGACTTGTTTATCTTTCATGGTCGTTCTTGATAAGAGGCCAAATGAAAGTTAAACCAGCCTTAGACACGACATTTCTGTGTCCGATTTTGGCTTGTTTTAAACGCCAGAACCGCAACATCCTTTTAATAACCTCATCACAAGTATGGTATGAGATCCATTAGGTGCAATAGTTTAGCATTTTTTCGGAACCTGATGCCATGACCAATCCTCTGATAAGTCGTTTTATTTGGAAGGATTTGAATCATAAAGGCTAGCGAATAGTCATAACTTTGAAGCATCGCACAAATAGCCTATTCCTTACCCCTTACGAGTATTTATTTTTATTCACTACCTAAAACAATGTCTCTCAACTTGTTCATCTCGTCAATTTGTTGATCTACTGTTAACATGCGGCTCAAAAACAGAACAAAAAAGAACAGAATAAGAGAACGGCATATTCAGACGATTCTGAACGAGTTATTTTCCACCGCCCATACACATAGGACTATCAGGTGCGCCACTAATTTGCGCCTGCCACTCTTGTGGTGTGTAGGTATGAATCGAAAGTGCATGAATGTGGTTCGCTAACTCTTCTGCCAACACTTGGTTAACCTGGCGGTGACGGCCAATCAAACGCATTCCTTCAAAACTGTCACTCACTACGATGACTTTAAAATGGCTTTCCGATCCTGAAGGCACATTGTGCATATAGCTTTCATTTTCAACTTTCAAATAATCAGGGTGAAATGCTTGATGCAATTTTTGTTCGATTATGGGTTGGATCATACCGTTGCCTTTCTTCCTCAAATAAGAGCATGAGAACATATACGAGTGTAAAGAGATTTAAGTTTAACTAGCCTTATAGAATAGCGAAAGGTTTTGGTTCCTTGTTTCTACGCCATTTGAGACAATGCATCCGTAATTCTCACTACGACCTATAAAAAATTATGAAAACAGAGTTGGCACTGCATGATCGAACGTTGAGTTTGCACCGTTTCCCACATCGTTCAAATGAAACATTACAAGCTTGGGATGCGGGCGATGAATATGTGATTAATCATATTGAAGCGTTGAATTTAGTAATAGGCAAACGCATCCTTATTTTAAACGATCACTTTGGCGCTCTATCGTGTTGGTTTGCAGATAAGCACCAGGTCACCATGATGAGCGACTCTTTTATTTCACAACAAGGTACGTTAAACAATCTTCAGCGCAATCAGTGCCGCAACGTGCAATTGCTCTCAACAATGGATGCCATCCCTGAATCGGTCGATCTGGTGCTTTTTCAATTGCCCAAGAGCAATCGCCACTTAGTTTGGCAATTAAGCCAACTCCATCAGTCCCTTGCCCAAGATTGCCCTGTGATAGCGGTCAACAAAGCGAAAGAGATCCACACATCAACCTTAAACTTATTTGAAAAGTATTTAGGTTCAACAAGCACTTCTCTTGCATGGAAAAAACACCGCCTCGTTTTTTCAGCACCGAACGTATCATCGATTGAAACGGTGGAACCCATCACTCAATGGGCCGTAGAAAGCGAATCCATCCATCTAAAAAACCTGCCGAATGTCTACTCAGGTGAAGGATTGGATCTCGGTGCACGCTTTTTTCTACAGCATCTTCCACAAGATCCTAAGTTACACCACATTATAGACCTTGGATGCGGCAACGGGGTGTTATCAATCAAGATGGGCCAACTCAATCCTCAAGTACGCATGACCTGCGTTGATGAAAGCTTGATGGCCGTCGAGTCTGCAAAGCTAAATTTGCTGGAGAATTTGGGAAAAGATCGCAATATTCAATGCATTGCCAATAACTGCTTAGATGGTTTTGAACAAGAGAGTACCTGTTTAATATTGTGTAACCCACCATTCCATCAACAACAAGCTATCACGGATCACATTGCTTGGCAGATGTTCTGTGATGCAAAGCATGTTCTTAAAAAAGGGGGACGATTATTAGTGA
Organism: Vibrio ordalii ATCC 33509; assembly: GCA_000257205.1. Lineage (GTDB taxonomy): Bacteria > Pseudomonadota > Gammaproteobacteria > Enterobacterales > Vibrionaceae > Vibrio > Vibrio ordalii. Next base: position 11,656 of record AEZC01000184.1, read on the forward strand.
TCGGTAATCGCCACCTCGGCTACGATGTAAAATTAGCAAGATTATTTGGCCAAGGGCAGGTAAAAACTGTCGCGACCGACCATAAATTTGTTATCTTACAAGCAACTAAATAGGCAAGGATAAGAAAGGAAATGACCATGAAAAAACTGGTTCTCGCAGCCTCAATCGCATTACTCACCGCTTGTGCCGCACCTCAGCAACAGCAAATCAACTTTATGCCCACGGCAACGACCAGCAAAAATACGGTCGTCAACGATAAAGCCTTTACTCTGGTCAGCAAAGATGTTCGATCGGCGCAATATGTGGCATTAGTGGACAGTGGTCGATCCAATATTGAACCCATTCATGCCAAGAAAAACGTTCGTATTGCGGTTGAGAACGCGTTGGCGGAGCAATTTGGGTCTCAAGGCTATCGCTTGACAGTGAACAGCGAAAACAATGTCACAGCTGAAATTTCAGAAGCACTAGTAACAGTAAAACACAGCGTTATGTCAAATGAAATGGATGGCAGTGTCACGCTTGAAATCACCGCTGAAACACCAAAAGGCAAATTAGTGAAAACGTTCAACGGGACGGCAAAACGCTCCGGTACACTCAGCGCTTCAAATGATGAGATTGAGATGGTACTCAACGATGTTATGAACTTGGTACTTAAAGAAATTGCCAATGACAGCGAACTGAATAGCTATTTGCAGGAGCGCTTTTAATGTTACGTTCTTTCGTTACGACACTGGCGCTCTTTAGTTGCACTGTGTTTGCGGCACCCAACGTCCTGATTGAAACTAACTTAGGGGCGTTCACTATTGAACTAAATACAGAGAAAGCGCCAACGACTGTCGCAAACTTCGTAAAATATGTTCAAGATGGCAGTTATATCGGCAGTCAATTTCACCGCGTCATTCCCGGATTTATGGCGCAAGGCGGCGGATTTGATGCAGATTTAAAACAACTCACCACTTACGCTCCCATCAAAAATGAAGCGAGCAATGGGTTGACCAATGACACTGCGACGATCGCAATGGCGCGTACCAATGATCCTAACTCGGCTACTCGCCAATTCTTTATTAACTTGGTCGATAATGATTTTCTCAACTACAACGCTCGCCCACCGGGTTATGCAGTCTTTGGTAAAGTCACGCAAGGGTTTGATGTTGTGCAAAAAATGGCTCAACAACCGACCAGCACCAAAGGACGAATGCAAGACGTCCCGATCGAACCAATCGTTATTACGAATGTCACACTAGAACAATAACCATACCAACGCCGATTTATCGGCGTTTGATTTTATTGGGTCGCCTTTCGACCTAAGCTGCTTTGTTAACAAGGATTAACTGTATGTCATCAGCGTCTCCCTCTCTTTCTTGGATGGAAACTATCCGTAGCTATCTTGATAAACGCCTATTGTGGGTATTTATGATGGGGTGTTCGAGCGGTTTTCCGTGGGTTTTGATTGGTTCGAATATGTCAGGATGGCTAAAAGATGCAGGCTTAACCACCGCTGCAATTGGTTATTTTGGCAGTGTCTTCGCGGTTTACGCGATTAATTTTCTATGGGCACCATTGGTGGATCGCGTCAAATTACCCATTCTGACGCCATTATTAGGTCAACGCCGCAGTTGGGTGTTTTTGTGCCAATCGATCATTTTGCTCTGTACGTTGCTGATTGCGGGTGTCAATCCAGCCCAAAATTTGATGTTTACCTCAATGCTTGCCTTGGGCATTGCGATCGCTTCTGCCACTCAAGATATCGCGATTGATGCTTTTCGTATCGATACTTTCCCCAAATCACAAGCCAATAAGCTGCCACAAGCCTCCGCCATGGCCATCATGGGGTGGTGGACTGGATACTCTCTGCCGGGCTATCTCGCTTTTGTAAACGCTGATAGTATCGGTTGGAATGCCGTTTATTATGGCATGGCACTCTGTGTCAGCCTGCTAATGCTTTTCACGCTCTTGGTGGGCGAACCAAAAACACATCGCGAAGCGCTACAGCATCAAGCGGAGCTGCGACACAATCAGGTAGTTGGTTCGAAAGTCGTCGCGTGGTTCACCGTTACCGTAATCGAACCATTTCTCGATTTCTTCAAACGCAATGGCGCGCAAGTAGCAATAACCCTGCTGTTGTTTGTCTTTTTATTCAAGATTGGCGAAGCTTTTCTTGGCCGAATGTCGATTCCATTTTACAAAGAAATTGGCTTTAGCAACGAACAAATTGGTCACTACTCGAAGCTAATTGGTTGGGGAGCAACCCTGTTCTTCACTTTGATTGGTAGTATGTTTAACGTGAGGTTTGGTATTGTTCGCGGCTTGATGATTGGTGGCATCGCGATGTCTGCCAGTAATTTGATGTTTTCGTGGATCGCTCAAGTTGGCCCTAATGAGCACCTGTTCTTAGCGACCATTATTGTTGATAACTTTACCACTGCGTTTTCCACCGTGGCCTTTGTTTCGTTTCTTACTGTGTTAACGGGGCAGGCATTTTCAGCAACGCAATATGCGCTATTGGCCTCTCTAGGAAACTTTGGCCGCACCACGCTGGCTTCCTTTAGCGGGGAGCTGGTCGATTATCTCAATAATTGGTCACTGTTCTTTATTATCACCGCACTGATGGTAGTACCAAGCCTTATCATGCTCTACTCACTGCGCCATTATTTTGCTGATTTGCTGCAAAAAGCTCACCAGAGAGACATCGATGATATTGCTAAGCAAGGCATTGATAAGC
>AEZC01000185.1 GCA_000257205.1 Vibrio ordalii ATCC 33509
ATTTAATGCAGACCCATTCGTATTGCAACAAATAAAAAAGCTATGTGTAGGTAGCACAAGGGATTTTCTGAATACAAAAATATTAAAAAGTATTCAATTTATATTGCCTCCAATAATCGAACAAGACCGCGTACTGGAGCTTTTAGAAAATGAAGAAATAAGAATGAGCTGTTTGGAAAATGATTTGAATTTAAAACTAAAACAATCCGAAGCTCAACGTAAAAATATCTTGAAGTCGGCTTTTTCTGGGCAACTAGTACCGCAAGATCCTAATGATGAACCCGCTTCAGTATTGCTTGAAAAAATCAAACAAGAGCGTGAAGCCCTAGCAAAGTTGCCTAAACCTCGTAAGCCG
>AEZC01000186.1 GCA_000257205.1 Vibrio ordalii ATCC 33509
ACGTAGCCATGACCGATAGCGCTTAATTGCTCTGGCTCTAGCGCAAGCAGTGCTTGTTTTGCGAGCTTGATGGTCATGGGTACACGGGTAATGAACTTTTGATTTTGCTCATCTAGCGAGGAGATGCTTTCTTCGGTGTACAAGGCGGCATCAGCGATAAAGTAACGACTGTTTTGCGCGGCTTTTAGGCAATGTATGTGTCTTTTAGTCACTTCAGCGAATGCCTTGGCATCATTGGTGTTGCCACTCAGTGCTTGCATGTAAACAGGAATACCTGCTTGGTTTTCACAGATGAGTTCAAGCACGACTTGGTTAAGCTCTGGCCTATGATCCCGACTATAACCTCTTACAAGCTTAATCACGTTGGTGTTTTCATCTTGTGCATACTCACCATCAACGTGGAAGCTAGTGATATCAAGATGAACAGAATCGGTCGTCAAGCCCAGTTTATCAACAACACGCTCAGCTATAACCTGATAGAGCGCTGAGACATCGGCTTCGTATAGAGCATCTAAGGTGCGGCCTAGTACATCATCAGTAAGGTGGTGTGCTTCAATGTCTTTGGCGAGTAGCTTAGACACAGGCTTGGTCTTAAAAAAGTCCGAGAACATGTGCAGTGTTCTGCTATGAAAGCCAAGTCCATTTAGGAGCATGGCCAATACCGCGTCACCATGAGAAACATTGTGGTCAGAATATTTTGGGATAACGGCATCTATCATCCGTGGCAGGCCAATTTCGTGACAAAAGGCGGCAATGAGACCAAGGTGATCTAAGCGTTTAATAACAGGATGGGTAGACATATTTTGAGACCGTCAAATAGCAGCAATAGATCAAAACTGTCGATCGCGGTCAAGATGGTGCCGTGGTTTTTATTAAAAATTGATCGCCAGATCACGCTATTTTTATTATTGAATTAGCTGCGGAATGACGGATAAA
>AEZC01000187.1 GCA_000257205.1 Vibrio ordalii ATCC 33509
ATACCCGTTCAACTTGAAGATGCAGGTTTCAATATCTGAAAATTATCCGTAATTCTGGATAGCAGTGAGCCTGCGACTTCTGGTAGTGTCATATCGAAAAACGTTTTGATAGCAGAGGTAAAGGTTGCTTTCGAGGAGAAATAAGCATTGTTCCTCACATGCTCATTCATTACTTTCCAAAGCCGCTCTATTGGATTTAAGTTGGGACTGTATGGCGGCAGGTAATGAAGCTCTATATTGAGCACTTGGGCCGCATTTCTCACCAGCTCTGACCGATGATAAGC
>AEZC01000188.1 GCA_000257205.1 Vibrio ordalii ATCC 33509
GGTCGGGAATCTAGGGAATGATCCCGAAGTTCGCTATATGCCAAGCGGCGGTGCCGTTGCAAATATTACTATTGCAACATCAGATTCATGGCGTGATAAAGCAACGGGCGAACAACGCGAAAAAACCGAATGGCACCGTGTGGCTCTGTTTGGCAAATTAGCTGAAGTTGCTGGCGAATACTTGCGCAAAGGTTCACAAGTGTACATTGAAGGTCAACTACACACGCGAAAATGGCAAGATCAAAGCGGTCAAGACCGTTATACCACTGAAGTTGTAGTGCAAGGCTTTAATGGTAAAATGCAAATGTTAGGTGGGCGTGTTAAAAATGAACCTCAAAATCCGCAAGGCAGCGATTCCGCGCAAGGTGGAGCGCTACCCACTCAATACAATGAACCACCTATGGATTTTGATGATGACATTCCGTTCCGCGATTTTTTCGCTAGGGGATCTAGAACATCTTATGCTTGTTCATAATACTAACTGAAACTAAAAGGCCGCATCACTGCGGCCTTTTTTATAACTTATTGAGTTAAAACATCACTACAGTATTTGGGCACTAAAAACGTTTTTCCTTTGTGAATTTCTTCAACCTGACAAATCGGTTCATTTGTCAACTTTGCCCACCCCCATGCTAATAGTATTGAAATACAAATTGCTGATACTGGCTCTATTCTTAGTTTCATTTAATTTTATTCCTCATTCATTTTTAATGTAGAAAAGGCGATTAGTTGGTAGCTGCAACCCTTTCTATGGCTGGTTATTTGGTTTTTTCTCTTTGAATTTTTCCAGTTGCAAGAATTTCACATGCTTCTTTGTAATTTTTTGCGGCTTTTATACAAGCAACAGCAGCACGACTATAAGAAGGTAATATTTGATGCTGAATAACATCTAAGCACTCTCTGTTTAATTGCTCTAGTGATTTTTTTTCCATTGGTTTCCTCATTCATTTTTGTTTTAATGCGCTAACTGACAGTTTGAACTCATTCGTTCTGTCAGCGGCCAAGGCGATTAGTTGGTAGCTGCCGCCTTGGTCTTTCCGCTATCTTTCATCTTGTATCTCCACACATTGTCACATACTCCGTTTCCCAGCTATCACCCGTCCAAACAACAAGGCTCTCATCACAAGGACAATCCTCATACGTTTCAATCTTGGTAAACTCACTTGGTAGGATGAAATCTACTTTGCTGCTCATTGTCTTTTCCCTCTACTCGCGGTCTAGCAGCTTAACTTTCTTAGCTCGGATCAGGTCTTGAATGCCACCCTCGTATTCTTCATCGCTCATACGATCAATTTCGCGGCGGTCATTCACATTGAAAAACTCACTTCGACCTGATTTTTCCGCCATGTAATCAATCAAGAGAGGTACGATTTGACGATCTGTTTTGTTGGTCAAATCGAGAGAGCAAATATCAGCAAAGATTTCAATTAACGTTTCTTTCAGTGGATTGTCTAAATATCCCCACATATGAGAAACCGAACTGCCCTCGTCTGAAACGTTGCCAGTTAATAACTGGTAAACATAAGTTTCACTAGAGCTGCCACCGCCATTGATTAAGCCTTTCAAAATTAGGTGTTGGTAATGTTCCATTGTTAATAATTCCTATATGTTGTGTCTGTACCAGCTGCGACCGATACTAGATATTGTGGTTTGGTAAGAGGACTATTTTCCCTATTTTTTAAATTTGAAGCGTGGGCGATGATTCTTTATTGACTCATAAACCTCAACGCAGTCATGGCAGTTTGGAGTTTCGTCCGTTGGTTCTTTACTGCCAGCATCAGTGATTCCGCAAAGCGTGTTTGGGGCGCTAAAACCTAATCCAGAAATATGTATTTCATCGTCAAAATCAGGAATGCGTACAGCCTCAACAAACATACATTTTCCCTACTTGTCTCGATTGTCGAAATAATTTCCTGCGTCACAAGCGACTTGTTCAGCTTGTAACCCGTTGTCATGCTCAATAACCGTTACATGGCAAAGCTTGTCCACTATGACCACTTCGACCACTTTCTTACCATCTACATCTCGAATATCTTTGACGTAACTAAGTGCCATAACCGCGACTTGTTGGCCAAACTGAGCAACATTGAACTTTTGTTCTACTGTCTTGATTTCAGCATCAGGAATTATATAAGTATCTTTGCCTTCATCAGCTACCGCGCTCGATGCCGACATTACTAAAAGCATTGATATAAATAGCTTTTTCATAAACCTATTTTCCCCTTAAATAACAAAAATGTGATTATGGCTTGCTTTGGTATCGCTCATAAGCGCATCAATTTAACCATCGGAGATGAGTATTTTGAGTGCATTTATCTCCGATTTGAGTGCTAACCTTGTTAAGGGGGATTCCTGATTTATCAAAAAAGAAATTAACTTCGAACAAGTAACTTCTTCCATCCACATATATACATCTCAATGAGACGTTTTTAGGCAAAACCTTATATATTTCCTCTGTATTAACTAAAGAATTCTTATGTTCCATTATGAGCGCTTCAAGTTTTTTATAACTCTTTGCTAATTTAGAAATATAATCACTAGCTTGCTCAAAATATTCTTTTTGACTTAACCCTGAGCATGTGCCGTGCTTTCTCCACTCATGAGACCATAGTGTTATACTTTTAGGATAAATGTCCTGCATGACCTTGTCTCTTGAAAGAAACGATATCGTATCATCTGAAATCTCGCAGTCTTTCGTCGACGAACAGCCCTTTGAGTTAAAGCAATTGGAAGGGTGATAATTTAATATATTGTCCTTATCATCGACTGAATTGTAGTATGGCCAAATTCCATGTAACTTAATTTCGTTGTTACAATTGTTTTTATCTTTGGATATAAATTCACAATATGTTGGCATCCAAGTCATTGCTATGACATTCATGTCATACACACCGCTAGGTGCATTCTCAACAGAAACTTCAAAATCATCTATCGCATAACTAAATGTTGCAAACAAAAATAACAAGGATAGTAACACCATTTTCTTCACGTTAAGCACCTCAAAATACATTTACATTAATTGACCGCGTGGTTTAGGCTTGTTTACCCCTGCTTTTCCAGTTCGTCAGCAATATCGCGAAGCACCTCGATCCATTTTTCTTTAGCTCCACCCTTGAACGTCATATTTTCGAAAGACTGCGTAAGTGAAAAAGTGGATAACGGAACTTCTGGTGATAAGGAAATATTCACTATTCCTGCGGCAACGTCATCAATAATAAGTGATGGTTTGATAGGCCATGACAAACCTTTCGGATCTGTTTCATACTGCATTTCAGTTACCCCTCGTCACTCGGTTCCGAGTATTTGTTATCTTTGTCAATGACTACTCCCATCTTTATAAGCGATTCGAAAGCATCTAGCACATCATGGAACTCAATTGAAACTTCGCCGTTTTCAGAGAAAGAAACTGATTTTACTACGCTCTTTTCTTGTGCTGATAGGCACTTGAATTCGTCTACATTACGATTTTGAACTGATCTCAAAATGTTAAGTCGATCTAACCTTACTAGATTTAAAAGTCCTTCTTCAGTGGTTGGGAATGGTGTTTTAAATTCAAAATTTTCCATTATTTTTTCCTTACTTAGCTAATTGATACTCTTTAACAAGGCTATCCAATGGGATTCTTAATCCATCGTGTAGCTTGCGAATCATCGAGATAGATAAACGTCTTTGACGATTAAGTATTTCTGTCACACGACTACGTTGACCAAGGAAAGGCACAAGGTCTTTATCTTCTAAGCCTTGTTGTTCCATACGGAACTTGATTGCTTCAATTGGATCAGGCGGTGCTATCGGATAATTAGCCTCTTCGAACGCTTCAATTAGAGTGGCAAGTACTTCTAACTCATCCCCCTCTGGCGTGTTTGGTTCTGCATCCCAAAGCTGCTCGATACGCGCTAAAGCTGCGCGGTTATCATCTGCTGTTTTGATTGGTTTAACTTGCATATCTGCCTCTTTTAAACGGTTTTTGCATCAACTTTGTCATAGTCAGCATGTGTGCCAATAAAGCGAATATATACCATCGAAAATTTGTAATTAATCGCGGTGATCAGTCGGTACTTGTTACCGTGAATGTTGAACACAACGCGATTGTTGCCAACGAAAGACGCATTTCGGTACAGTGCCTTTATATCCTGTGGCGTTTGCCAGTTAGCGTGCTTGGCTTCGTCATACCATGCGGTTAGCGGTTGTTCAGAATCAGCGTAATTAGGCTGCTCCCAAAAATCTCGTAAAGTTGCTCTTGATAAAATTCGCATACATCCTCTTCTTTATATTTCCCATTATGGGAAATGAGCGATAAATAGTCAATATTTATTTTCCCAAAAAGGGAAACCAATTACAAATCAATATCTAAAAAGCCATATCAGCAATAGCTAACATACTTATAGTATCCGTTTCGATCAGTCTCAGCGTGGTTTCTAGTGTCTTATTTCCGAGCATAAGATGGATGGTTGGAGTATCGACACCTTGCCGCCTTAAACGCACAGCGAACGTTCTGCGCCCAGAAAGAATGCTAGGCTGCTCAATGCCAGAGTCAGCCAATAATCGCTTAATGTGGTTATTGAGAGCGTTACAGTGATAAGTAGTATTACCTCTATCTGTGGTTCGTCGCTTTATTTTGAAGTTGTCGCCATTTTTTCTTTTAAAGAATGGTTCGTCAGGATCAAAGCCTTGATATTGGTCAGGGTTATCACCGTCCTTCTTACGCTTCTCGATGTAGGTTTTTACTAGATTCTGTAGTTTGACGTTAGATAGGTAGAAATCTCGCGCAACATCTCCTTTCACAGAGAAGCATCTTGTTAGCTCTCCGCTCTTCTTAACAATGTCGCGTACTTGAATGCGGCACAGTTCGAGTGTTGTCATTCCGCTACCTAAAAAGAAACCTATCAGGCAAGCATTAAGCTCAGGTTCTTGGGTCTGCGTAATGACCTTAAAGAGCCAAGCTTTGTCTTTGTCCTCAATGATCATTGGTAATGCCATGTGTGTAAATCTCACTATTAGTGTAGATAAACACACACGGTAACAGTGGCAAGTCGATAAATCAGTGATCTATGTATTGGTGCGATTGGCTTTGGGGGAAAACGTCCAACCCGACTTTTACACAACTACACAATCGCTCTCTAGATAATCCCTAGGGGGTCTAGAGAACTCATGTGCATTTGTGCAAAAGTCTAAGAGTCAATTATTCTGCCCGTCTTTCATTTCAGATCACAAAACAGGGTTTGGCCACGCGAACCGGTTGTTATTTTCTGCTGACTTTTCCGCGCTCGATGCGCTTTTCACAGAACAATCTAAAAACAAAAATTCGGACAGTCAGATCAAGGCGCTCGATGACTAAAAAATGTGGTCAAAGCGCAGCGCTCCGACGAGTCGGATTGTCCACACTTTTTAGGCGGTGAGTGTCTAGCGGGTAGGCGAAGCCGTAGGGCAGCATTGCGCCCTGAAAATTGCAGAACTGCAATTTATGAGGGTTTGAGTCGTTTTTTACAGTGAAATAATAATGGAGTAGTTTGACTGATTTTTTATGAAATTTCTGTAATAAACTTTCAGTGCGTAAATTGAGGATTTGAGAGAAGAAAAAAGCGACTTATGCCGAGTTGATGCGTAAAAGCAAATTAACTGGCGATAAGTCGCGGTGAACTTGTTGATTTAACAATATGTATCTAATACGCACCTATTTTTGACGATTAACAAATGGTTTTAGTGCAGCATAAAAGCTAAATAAAAAGAAAACGCCCCCACTTCCAACCATTACAAAACTAATTAAGTGATCAATTTTTATACCGTATAGCATTAAAATTAGAGAAGCGGCGGCGATCATAAACATGTTCAGTTGATTTTTTGTCATAATTATTCTTCCTCATAACTTTCTAAATCTTGCTTAGGTAGCCCCTGTCCTTCCGCTTTTTTTAGCTCTGGAGTTGCTTCCAAATATCGAAGCGCAAGATCTTTAAGCTCGTTTTGATGTTTGGCGTGTAGCGCGTTCTTATCGTTTATGTATTGGTTTATAACTTCACTCAGTAACACCCGATTTTCTTTTTCATTCGGTGTTAGTCCAAATACTTCATGCGGTTTATAGCCGCAATACATCAATATTGCGCTAAAAGTAAGAAAGCTCACTTTTTCGCGCTTAATGTCTGCGCCTAACTGCTCTGGTGAGCACCGTAAGCGTGTAGCCAGTTCTTTTAGTGTCCATCCCAACACATTTTTTTTACCTACGAGTGATTTTAAAAAATCAGCCGGAGGACACACGTAATTTTTAGCGTTCATCAAATATTGTGGCGGGATCTTATTTCTTAAATTCTGCCAATCACTATTAACAAATTGATCTTCTTTAATCGACCACAAAGCAATTGAACCTAAATATGGAATGGTTGATTTTGCGTTTGGCTCGGTGTCGGCTTTGCTTCTCCAACGTCTTAACGTTCTATCAGTAACCCCAACGATAGTATGGACAGCTTTAAAATCCTCAAGGCCGTATTTCTCCGCAATCTCGATTAGAACTTTTTCCACATCTGAGACAGTAGGAAAAAGCCACGGCGTTGTTTTAGTCATATTTATGATCTCTTAATTCCATTAAAAACAGGGCGAATTGTACTTTGTTTTGAGTACCAACGCGCACCCCTAACGCAAGTCCTTGCTTGCATGGGATTGCGTTTGATTTGTTTTGAGCACGATATTTGTTAAACTCGCTGATAGTAATCATGATTTTCACCTCTAGTTGATTGTGGTTACTCTCCCCTTTTCAGCTTTAGACGGTCGGAAAGGGGAGCCTTAATCTTATGACGATTTCACAACTTGCATGATTTTGATCACTTGTTCTGCTGTCAGTTCGTCAATACTTAAACGAAAACAATCCCCTTTACTTGACCACTTTTTGAGTTCTGCAATACGGCCACCTTTATCATTTTCAATTCTGTAGGCTTCACAGTAACGGTGGTCATGATAAGGATTTAAACGTAAAACTTTTTTCAATGATTCAACCACAAAAGTATTTAATTCTTTTTCTCTCTGCTTTTGTCCTTCTTTTTCTATCAGGGCTTGCCAAGCCAGATAAGCCGCGCCAGTTTGAGAAAGTAAGCGGGTTTTTAAATCAGCCACAATCGCGCTTTGTGATTTATCTAGACTGCATCCAATGACGCAAAACCGCTGTAAATTTTTATGTGCGGGGTGAGGGTATTTAAGTGACCATTGCGGCAAATTTTCACCATAAGAATGACAAACGTTGATGATAAGCCCTGATCCGTTGCTTAAATAATGCCCTCGATTATCTGGCTTGCTGGTCATGATTTCGTTATATCGCCAACCATCGCCCAATAAACGCGCTAATGTTTTGAGTTTTTCAGGGGTAATACTTTGACTGTTTTTCATATCATCGCCTTACATTTTTAGCGGTAAATTATTAAGCAATAACTTGTAAAAATTATAATTTTTAACTTTACTAGGGCGATCAATAGGGTAGGGATAATCAAGATAATGGCTTACCTTATTTGCAAGCTCTGACGCTCTGGCCGCAGATAGGTTGCGCTTATTCATGGCGGTTTCAATTACCCACGCGCCACAATAAGCGGGATCATATTTATCAAAGCCTTTTGGTTTTAGCGTTTCAATTTGAAAAGCTTGGTTAATCTCTTTTAACACTTGGCTGTAATGGTGAAAATTGTCTTGATCACTGTTCATTGCAAACAAAACCGTATTGTATGCAAGACGGTACGCGCTCATTGTGGTTTTATAATCACGTTTGTTCATTTTTCTTTTCCTTTCGGCTTATTGCCCTTTCGAGCGTTTTAATTGAGCAAGGGCAAGCCCTTGCTCATAGTTCGCTTAAGCTGCAAGTTGTCTTTGAGCTGTGCGTGTTGGTTTTTCGCTACCGTGTACGCCTCGGATAGTGTCCATATCCCAACCACCACGGCCACCGCGAGATTTATAATCAGATGGGCGGTAGTACCACATTTTCTTTTTATTCGCCCACAAACAACCAAGGCCATTTTTACCTAATGTTTCTTTATGTGCTTTTGTGTTTCCACCAATCCAAACCCAATTACCGCACACCTCGATTTCTAGTCCATCAAGCGCAAATAATTGATTTAGAATTGTGTTCAGTTCTTCACCGTAGTTATTAGCCGTAAAACCTTCTTGTGGGCTTACGGTGTCGCCTTGCTGCTTTAGAAACGCATAAGCGGCATTGATAGCGATCATCATTTGAGCGCCCGCAGGGTTCCGGTCAGGGTGAAATTGAATAGAGGCGGCTTTGTAAGCCTTTTTGATTTCTGCTTGTGTTGCTGTAGCGGTGATGTTGAGAAGGTTTAGCGCGTCATTGATATTCATCATTTTTTTCCTTTCGGGTTGTTGCCCTTTCGGGCGTAAAGTAAGTTAAGAAAATGTCCTTAACCATGTGATTATTATCGTTTATATAGCGCCAAAAGCAAAGCATTTGTCCTCTCAATTTTAAAATAAAAAAAATAAAATGACCGATTCACGCAAAGCTGCCTATAAGCGCCATATTGCGACGAAATCAATTACTAGACCACTTGATAAGGGACAACTGACAAACGACCAATTAACGTGTAATTACGCTCGTTTTACGCCATAAACAAACCCAGTCAATGAATAGTGTTGATTGCTTTTCATATTGTTGAGCTTTTTTGCTGTGCAAAAAGGCGATGCAATGCCAGAACGACTCAGTTTATTGAGCCTGTAACGCTCATAGACTCGATGATACAAAAATAGAAGAAACCACTCCCCTAAACCTCCCAACGATTGGCTATGGCGATAAGGTAACGTTTAAACGTCATATTTGAAGAAATCCCGACCGCTTCCATGCTAGAACATCCCTCGCAGAGCCTTTCCGCAAAAAAGGGGCGATTTGCTACTGCAACCCATTAGAGTTTGACGACACGAAGAAACCAATGCCCTGTAAATAGGAATAGCGAGGCACGAGCGTATGAGTATTTATAGGGAGGTAACTCTAGGCAAGCTTGCGCCGCCTTCTTTTCTACATAAGTAAATATATTTATATATTTCTAGCTAAGTAGTTATTTACTTTGGTAAATCACTCTAAGTAAATCCCGACTCACTCCCTTTGTTTATTTCATAGTTCCAAATTAGAAAGATACACACAGGGTTACGCACAGATGTGGTGGATAAGGTTAAATCGTGCATTGTAGCGTTAGCCGAACGAAGAGAGGGAACTGCTTGCAGTGCGTTAGTCCCTCAGGTTTGCACCAAGATCCGCAATTTATTGTCGGTCCTGGTGCAAACCTGAGGGATGAGCGATAGCGAAACACGGAAAGGAGCGTAAACGCCCAAACCAAGAAACCGCAATTAAGCGGCATGTGATGTTTATAAAAATCTAGCGTTATCTAGTGGTACATGGGTTCTAGCTCACCGTCATTAGGTGGCAAGTTAGCCCCCTGCGGGAACCTAGATTGAAAAAGCCGACTTAGGTAGTCTTTACGCTTGCGAGTAAAAAAGCTGTCTGAGAATGGCGTATAGGTGACGTAAATAAGGGATAGTTTATTTTTTATTCTTTTCGCTATTGATAAGGCTTTCGATTGTTGCATGTGCTCAGAATTGATTAGTGCCTCAAACACAGCAAAAAACGCATTGGTGAAACACTTGTAAGCAGGTTCAGAATAAACACGAGGCACTGCTTGGATCTCTTCATCTGTTGCCCCGTTATCTCTTAGTTCTTGCTTAATTATGCTGGCTTCGGTATTGCTGACATAACAAGCTGTGACTTCAAAAAAACCTGCAAGTTTAAGCATCTTAATGCAGTCGGAGTATTTTGTTTTAGAAATGCTCTCATTCCATAGCTGCTGATAACGGCCTCTTATCGCGTAGTGTTGCATTCCTCGCATCTTTTCAAAGCCATGCTCATCGAGTGATTTTTCTTCATATTGATTAGCGTAGCGGCCAATATAGCCCGTTTCTATGCTGGTTGCTGTAAAGAGTGTTGTCACTACTTTAAATAGCGTTACGCGCTGTTTAAATTGCAAGCCCTTTAATATTGACTTGCAGTGATGCAGCTTTGATAACTTCCCTTGGTGACAGCGTAACGGGTTATCAATAAAATCAGCAAATGCGAGAAGAATAGAACGCTGGTAGCCAGTGATCCACTTCAACGCTTGGCCGTTCTTCTTATTGCGGATTGGTGTGCCAAATCGTTCAATGTATTGATCTATCAATTCCACTTGAATTGTTTCTGAAGGGGTTAATTTCTTATTGCCCTTGGCAAGTTTGTTGTAAGCATTACTGTAGCTTTTTGGCAACTCGCCATGCGTAAGCACTTTGACGTGTAACTTGCACAGTTGAGAGTCTAGGGATTCTTCGCGGGATTCGTGGTGTTGCAGTTCTAATTCGCGGGTTCTGGGGTGTTTTCTTTTCACTGACATTTAATTTTATCTCGTTATTTGAGATAAAAAACGCCCACTGGTTTGATTATAAGATCTTACTTCGCTATAATCGTCAGCGAAACATTATTTTATCTCGGTAATGTTTCCATCCAAAGAGGGCGGCTACCCTGCTTTGGAATCCTTTCAAGAAAAACGGTTAACTATCTGGTTAGCCGTTTTTTTTGACCTAACTAATGTACTTTATTCACAATTCTTTGTAAAACAAAGATCTCGAAAGATCATTATTATATTGATCTAAACCACAACACCAAAAACATATTTACAATATTTATAATTAAGTATTGAATATTGTGAAAAAACGTGGTATTAGTCCCATAAACACACACATCAACATTCATTATCAATGATAATCCGCTTTACAACGGCTTGCGGGAACGCTAGACCATATGATTGTCGATACATGTCTAATGTTTTTTCAATACCGTTTTTGCTTAGCGTTTCCGTATTTAAGTACAAGACACTCATCACATCCACATAATCAACAGGCTGCCAGCCATGACGAACTGCCAAGCAAAAAGAGGAAAGCCTCACCCACTTAGGGATCACGCTGTCTGTTATCCAGTGAAACACCGCCGCATTATCTAGGTTTTTAGTTGGCTCAATCCATTGTTGACTAAGCGCTATCGCCTTAATATCTTTTGCAAGCACAGGGGAAACGCCTGTTTCCCCGCGCTTATAGAAGCTGTGTTGCCATAGATACTTAAGAAAGACTTGGCCTTTTAAGTATTGTTTTTTTATTTTCATTCAGCCTCTAATAACTCTTTAAGCTCTGCTTTGGTTAATCTAATAGGCATTGTATATGCCATATCTGGTTGTACTAATACATAACCGTCGAACACCTCATAACTTCCCATGTTGAAAAACTCTGTAGATTGCAGTTCTGCAACTTTTTCGGGCGTTTCGATGTTTTGTTCTTGTTCAGTGTTTGATTCGTTTTTCTTAACGAATCCCCCGATCAGCGCTCGTAATGTTCTAATGTTTAGCACTGTTTTTATCGGCTCTCTATTCTCCAAATCATCGGCGCTAAATGATGCTGAAAAATCCTTAACAAACCAACTCAGTAAATCTTTAAGCTTGTAACCCTTCGCTTCAAATTCGGCAGTGACGGTTTCTAGTTTTTCGGCGGCTTCGTCTTTTTGTGCTTCAGAAATTTCAAAAGCGATATCGCATTGAAAAAGCACATCAAAAAGCGCTTTTTCGTAATAATTGCGATAGTCGTAAAAGCCGTAGTCTTGTTCAGGTTCCTCTTTATCACTTGATGTTTCGCGCTCTGAATTACCACCACTCATACTGTTTAGCGGGTCGTTAAGCTGATCACTTTCACGACTTTCAGTTTGGAAGAAATCATGCTGTTCTTCGGCCTCTTCAGAAGTGATCGCTTTAAAGTCATTTAGCGCTTGCAAGAGTTCTTTTTCCGAAATCGCCCCACTCACTACGCTTTCGATGTAATTCATTAACTCTTCTTCACTGATAATTTCAGCGATACGAGTCAAGCTATCGAGCACATTAATGTTTTGCGTTATTCCGTTTTTAGAAAGCTCTTGAATGGCTTTAGGTGCTTTTATTAGCTTTAACAGACGAGAAATGAAGGTTGTTTGCTTGCCTAATTTCTGAGCAATTTGATTTTGTTTTAGCTTGGGGTCATGCTTTTCCATTAAGTCTTTAATGGCGTTCGCTTCATCAAAGCGGGTCATTGATTTACGGCTCAAGTTTTCCGTTAATTGAGCGAAGCTTAATTGATAGGGTGTAAATTCTTTCGTATCGACTAGCGCGGGGATGGTCGCGTAACCTAGTTGATTATGAGACAACCAGCGGCCTTCACCATAAACGATCATGTACTCACCGAGTTTTTCAGGGTGTGGGCGTACTTTAATAGGCGTGTGGCATCCTTCCGTTTCTGCAATGGTTTGTTTTAACTCTGCCAATTCATCAGGCAACCACTCTTTGCGGGGTTGGTTTGGGTCTGGGTGAATCTTGGCGGTTTCAAGCATAAATAACTCTGCGCTCATTTCTGCTGATAGCTGTCCTTGAGACGATTTTTCTTTCTTAGCCACGGCTTTTTTACCAGCCTCTAGTGCTCCGTTTAACATACCCATGTGATTAACCCTCTAACTCTGTCATACGTTTAATAATGTCTTTTTTTAGCTGGCGCATATCGAGCGCAGCGTTGGAATTTGGCGCAAATTCATTCACGGATTTAAACTCCGCTTCTGCGTGTTTGAACTCTGAATAACGTCTTACCAATACTTTTGATAACGGAATATCAAAAGCATCAGACAGCGCATTTTGTGCTTCTCTTGTGAGCTTTTCATTTTTCACTGCTTTATTGAGAAAAATCATTGCGCCACGTTTACCAAAAGACGCATCGACATAGGTTTGAATTGACGAAATAAAACGAACAGACTTGCGAACGTCAACAGGAGAGGGGTCGAGGGGGATCAAAATAAAGTCAGATTGAGCAAGGCATTTTTTATTGATTTCTTCTTGTAAGTTTTCTCGGCTATCGCTGTGCATGTCAGCGTTCACCCCTGCGGTGTCAATCACTATCAAATCATAAGCATTACGATAGACGTTCAACATTTTAGGAAAGGCTGCATCATAGCCACTCATGATAGTGAGGTTGTTGATCTCACGCGCTTGCCAGTCGCTAGTCGTCCCGTCTTTTTCAGCGTCAACTAACAGCACGTTATTGCCTTCATTAGCAAAATCGACCGCTAGATTAACAGCAGTCATGCTTTTGCCTACGCCGCCTTTAGACGAGGCGACGACAACGATTTTTGACGTAGGAAAAAGAGAGGAGAGAAGCAGAGGTGAATTACTCATGTAAGTATTCCTTAAAGGTTATGTGACTGAATCCCGCCACTCGGTAACACCTAATATAAGCGTGTTTTTGTGACATTGCAACCGTTAAAACATTTAAAATATTTAAAATTAGTAGTATAATTGGCAAACAAACCAAGGAGGAATGATGGACACAATTAGCGAACTTCACTTTGTTAAGTTGCCCAACAAATACCGCAATGACCATTTTCAGAATTGGCTTTCTATTGCAGTGTTTCGGCTTTTAATGGTGCTTGATTCTAAGCCCGTTCATAGCGCAATTGAAGAATTAAAAAAAAGCGGATTGGTCAGCACACGAGTGCGTTTAAGCCGTGAATGTGAAAGCCAATTTTATCAACTCTCAGCTAAGCATGATTTAACCAAGCTCGATACGTTTCTTTTTGTATGTCACCACATTGAAACACATCCAGCTATTTACTTTGAAAAAACCAAAACTGTAGCGTAACGCTCTCTTAAAAAGGAAATCAACAATGAAATCACTGAAAAACCAATGGCTAAAAATTTGTGTAATGGGTTCTATCGCTTTATCTAGCAGTTCTATCGCTTCCGATGCGTCTGAAATTTTCGATCCTATCAATGAAAAAACAAAAGACTTTGGCGATCAGCTAACGCTATGGGCTTCCGCTATCTGTTTGGTCTGCATTGTTGGGGTTGGCTTACTGGCGATGTTCGGCAAATTTCCGAAAAAATGGGCAGTGAATGTGGCGGTGGGGTCAACCATCATTTTGCTAGGCGCAAACATTGCTAACTTCTTGCTGAACTAACACCATGAAACAATCCACTGTATATCATGCCATGACACTCCCCGCTTTAATTGGTGGCGTACCTCGCGATTATTTAGCCTTTGCTTTTGCGGTGTCGCTTTTAATTGGTGGTCTTGGGGGCATGATTATTTTTAAAAATGGGTTAGCGGCCTTGTTAGGGGCTGCGCATTTTGCACTGATTTTTTGGGTGATTGGCTATTTCATGACGAAACGCGATCCTGAATTCTTCGGGGTTTGGATACGCAATTGCTTTCAAATCGGCCAAACGGTCGCGCTTGATGGCAAACGTTCTTATGAGCCTTAACACTCCGTAAATTTCAGTTCTGCAACTTTAGTGACTGGCACTGATACCAAGTGAGCATAGCGAACCTGGTATCAGTGATCAGTTACAACTAACACGATAGGGATACTATGAGTAACGCGAAAGAGTTGTATCAACGACTAAGTAAAGTCCCCAAACTGACCGAAATGTTTCCGCTTTTGTACGTCAAAGGCGATCATACCGTAGTTGCCAAAGATGGCTCTTACATTGCCATTCTTGAACTGGAAGGCTTGGATTATACAGGCATGAACAGCAATCAATATGATTTGCTGTATAACGTTAGGAAGCGTTTGTTTGAAAAAGACAGTCCTTTTTATCTGCTTGACATCGTGAGTAAAAAAAACCGCATCAGCGCCAAAGACAAAATAGAGACAAACGTAAAAAATCAATTGCTGTCTATGATCACCAAGGCTTGGCAAAATAATTTCGATGTGGCTTATCGTACCAAACATTACATTGTGATCAGTGTAAAAAAAAGCGGCTTCATGTCTAAAGTCGGCGCATTGGTTAGCGATGATTGGAACATTGACAAAGATGAAGAATTAGCGCGGCTTATTAGTGAAATCAGCGTTGAACTTGAAGAGTATCATCCTAAATTATTAGTCAACGAGGCGTTAAGCTCTTACTTTGCTACTCAGCTTAATGGCCGTGAAACCCATTTAAACTCTCGACATTGGGATCAGCCTTTATCTAACCAACCTATCACTTTTGATAGTAAGCAAAACTTTTGCACCTATGGCCGACACGGTGACACGATTTACAGTGGATGGTTGTCGATCAGCCGCTATAGCGAAACGATTAAAAAAGACACCTTAGAGCGCATTTTCAAACTGCCGTATCGCTTTAATATTTACCAATCGTTTAAGACCTATCCCAAAGCTATTGCTCTTGGCATGATGGAAGAAGAATACAAACGAATAGTTAACTGGGGGGGGCGACAATAGTTATTTCACTGACGAACTGGTTGAATTTAGCGAAAAAGTGACCGCAGACAAAGCCACACTGGTTGGCCACTCTTTTTGCATTGAGGTTTTAGCCGACAGTGAGGCCGAGTTAAACGCCACGATCAATATCATCAAAAATGCGTTGCAATCGGACGGTCAAATGCAGCTCTATAGAGAAGATAGAAACCTTGAGGCGCTTTTCTGGTCGCGGTTTCCGACTATGCAAGGGTTCAACTTACGCAATCGCAATTTATCTTCTGAAAACGCCTCACACTTAGCCTCCTTTAACCGTGTCGGTGAGGGATTTGATACGTGCGGTTTTGGTGCTCGTCCCGTCACCCTTTTTAAAACCGAAGAGGGCGGCCAATTTTCATTTACGTTTCATCAAACGGGGGAAGAAAAGAACGATATTTTGGGACACACTTTAATATTGGGGGACACGGGGTTAGGTAAGACGACATTTATCTCTTTTTTGCTGGCTAACTGCTTGAGCTACCCCAACTTTAAAGCAATTTGCTTTGATCGCGGACACGGTCTTAAAGTCTTTACCGACATGTTTGATGGGGATTACCTTAATTTCCCTGACGATGTTCAAATGAACCCGTTTCAAATGGCCGACACACCCGAAAACCGTCTTTTTTTATTCAGTTGGTTAAAACGTTTGGGGCGCATTGATGAAAAAGACAATCGTTTCAATTCTAAACTCAATGATTTAGTTAATAATAACTTTAATTTAGATAAGAAAGATCGCAGCTTTGCAAACTTAAAGGTTGGATTAGGTATGGAAGGGGGGGAGCTATACAACGCCTTTGAACAGTGGCTACCTAACAAAGCACAGGGGGGGTTTTTCAATGGTGCGCGGGATTCGTTCAACTTTGAAAAAGACATAGTGACCTTTGATGCTACTTATCTTCTCGATCAGCCTGAAATATTGCCTAACGTGACTGAGTACATGTTCCATCAAATCATGGCACAAGTCAGTGCGTCTGTTATTCCTCATGTGCTGTTTTTCGATGAATCGCCCCGTTATTTTCGCGATCCTGTCTTTGCCAAGGTCATGATTGAAAAACTCAATGAGGAACGAAAAAAGGCGGGAGTGGTTATCTTGGCCGCGCAGAACCCACAGCAATATATCAAGCTCGAAAATGGAGTTGGCCGCGAGGTGATCAGCGCACTGGCGCACATCATTTGTTACCCCAACTCGAACGCCACCAAAGAGCAATATTGCGACTTTTTAGGCTTTAACGAAACCGAATATGAATGGATAAAAAACACCAATCAAAAAGCGCGCAAGGTTATGGTCAAAAACCGCGCCACGGGGTCGAGCGTGGTTATTGATATTGATTTATCCTCTTTAAATACAAAAGCTTACAATCTTCTAGATTGCTTTGACTCGTCAGGACGCGCCATCCGAAAAATGAAGAGATTAAGACAAGAAAACCCTGAGCATTGGCGTACAAAATACATTCGCGCTTAGTTTGCATTTTAAATATTTTAAATAGAAAAAACAGACAATCAAGTGTATTATAAAGGCTGTAAACTAAGGAGTTTGTAGCCATGCGTAATACACTTTTTTTTATCCTCATCATTTTACTATCAGGTTGTTCAAACAATCCTGATAACAACCTTGACGTTGAAAACTCACCTTGTGCGTGTGTTTATTTCGGTTCCCCTCTTATTACCACCCCCACTGATTCTGATTTGAAAGAAATTGCAGATCTGCAATTTTGGAGGGTTTCCTAATGTTCAAGGGAAGCAAACCAAATCTTGATGATGTTCCTTTTGTTGTTGCAAAGGGAAATTCAACATCAATTACCGTCATGGGGGTTTGTTTGGTGGTGCTGTTGCTATCTAACGTTTTTTTTGCGGTAGTCGCGGCCAAGCAATATCAGCGTAAAGAAAAAACCCCTGAACCTATCATTTTTGAAGTGGACACTTCAGCACACAAAATTGTTCGAGTCGAAAAAGGCAACCTTGGCGCAACCAAACAGTCGTTACTTCGTTCGGTGACGCTGCGTGATTATGTATTTGACCGTGAAACCATCAACCACATTGACGAAAAAGACCGCTGGAAAAAAATCCGACTCATGTCGAACAAAAAAGTATGGGGCGAGTTTCAAACCTTGATGAACCCTGAAATCAACAAAAACTCAGTCATTTTGAATAACAAATTAAAACGCAAAATTGAAGTGATCACCGATTACCCGCTTGACCACAAGCAAAATATTCATCGTGTTGAATTTTATGCAACTGACTTTATAGATGACGAACGCTTTCCACCTCAGCGTTATGTCGCTGTTATTCAGTACGATACAGGTGACGCTTTTGTGAGCTATGAAGATCGCTTTATCAATATTGACGGTTTGAAAATCGTTCGTTACGAAATTTACGGGGCGTAAATAATGAAAAAACTGTTCTTACTTTTAATTCTTGTTTCTTCACACGCTTTTGCGACTAAAGGATTGATTGATAACAGCGTGTTATCACCACCGAGCGGCCAAGACAATGCGGAGGTTCCCTCTCCCAAGGTCAGCAAGGGTTTTGTCGATCTCAACCTGACTGACCGTACTAATCAAGCTATGTCTTTGCAAAGCCTGAACGCGACACAGGAGATTTTTGATTCATCCGATCCTTTTGCTAACACACTCAAAACCAATTACAGCGAAAACAAAACCATTAAGGTGCGGGTTCGTGAGTTCATGGGAACCATGATCTTGTTACCCAAGGGTGACACAATCAAAATGTTCAAATTAGGGGATGTGGATAATTTCAGCTTTGAGCCGTCTACCAATCCTTATGATGATGAATTGCCAAACTCAGGGACAGCCAGCGTGGTTTTAGCTGGTGCTGATACGTCTCTGCATATCCTTGGTACTAGCGGCAACGTCTACACATTTTACTTGCGCGGGGATACGTGGGACAGCCCACATAACCCGACCATGAAAGTGTTGGTAACTGACGATAAGTTATTGGCAAAACTTGAAGCTCAAAAGCGCAGAGAAGCGATTGAGCAAGAGCGCGAACAAAAACGCAAGTCACTAGAAAGCAATGATGCCAAGTTGGAAAACCCTGACTACTTAGAAAAAGTAGCGTTCGATCCCACTAAGATTGATTTCGGCTATCGCATTGTGGGTGGCAAGGAAAGCATCAAACCTTACATGGTTTACAGTGATGGACATTTCACTTACTTCCGCTTTGCAGAAGGTGACAGCGTGGCCGATGTGGTTTCTTTCCCTGCCGTTTATCGCGTGGCCGACAAGTCGGATGTTCCCGTTAACGTTTCTGCTAACGGGTCAACGTTAAGAGCTGAAGGGATCGCCAACAACTGGACATTGAGACTAGGCAAAGAATGGCTGTGTATTGAAAAGATTGTTAAAACTCCCAACCCCGAATCATCAATGAATGTCATTGTGAACGAAGGGAGTAAGTAACATGACGGCGATAGCTCAACTTCAAAAAGGCAATTTAACTCCTGCGGTGAGTTACTGGAAAATTTTCTTTATTTTCTTTGTGGTCGCTTTTTTAGCTGTCCTCTGTGTTGTTGGGTTTATGCACTATCAATCATTGCAAACAACAAAAGAAGACAGTGATGCCATAGAGGTTGCTAGTTCTCATTTGCCTGAAAGCTATTACCCTCGCTTTAACCGCAAAGAGATTGAAGAAAAACGGGCATTACCTGACGAAAAGAACGGGGTTTCTTTGAACTTCGTTAACTCTTCTGGCATTACACCCGCCAATGAAATCAAACCACATCAAGCTAACAACGGCGCTGATGAAACAAAGGCCAAGACTGATACGGATCCTGTCATTGAGTTAACGGATGAAGAGATATTAGTTAAAGCTAAATTAACTCTCATCAGAGAACTGCAAGAAGAAAGGCGCGTTAGATTATTGGCTCGTAGAGGCAATAAACCAGACGGCTGGCATGTCGTTGAATCTATACCAACTCTTGAAAGCAAAGGAAAGAAAGAGCTTAAAAGCCCAACAGATAAAAACTTTCTATCTCAAGATATTGCACAAGATATGTCTACGTTCCCTGTTGATTTATCAAGAGTTGTAACTGCGGATAGAAGTATTCCCTGCATTTTAATTGACCAGATTAATTCACAGCTTGAAGGTTCAGTGACCTGCACCGTTGAGCGTAATGTGTTTGGGTTTCATGGCCGCAATATTTTGATCCCTGCTGGAACTAAAATCATGGGCAGTCATGGAACACTAAAAAAAGTGGGTGATGAGCGCTTTAATATTACTTGGTCACGCTTACTACGTCCTGACGGCGCTCACGTCAAACTCACTGAAGCGTATGCGGCTGACGCTATAGGTGGGACAGGGGTGGAGGGTCATGTAAACAGGAGGAATTGGGAGAAATACGGCGGCGCAATTTTAACATCTACGGTTTCGGTACTGGCTCAAATGTCGATACCAAGCGAAGGAACCAACATTTCAAACAGTGTATTTGAAAGTTTTTCTACTGATTTGGGGCGCGTTACGGCGGCCATGTTAAACGAAAACATCAACATCAAACCCTACAGCGTGGTTCCTGCGGGAACGCGCATTTTAGTAAAACCAACGACTGATATATGGCTAAAACAAGAGGGTCAACAACTCTCATTTAACGCTGTTGAAGAGTCACCAATCAACTAGAGGTTATAACACCATGAAAAAGCAAATATTAAGTTTTGTTTGTTCGTTATGCTTTTGGTCTTTGACCGTTGGCGCTGCTCAAGAATCAACAAAAGGAGTGCTATTAAATTCAGCACAAATTGATTCAAGTTCAGTTG
Organism: Vibrio ordalii ATCC 33509; assembly: GCA_000257205.1. GTDB lineage: Bacteria > Pseudomonadota > Gammaproteobacteria > Enterobacterales > Vibrionaceae > Vibrio > Vibrio ordalii. The sequence goes on from AEZC01000188.1 coordinate 20,068, forward strand.
TCGCGGCTCAATTGGCTGAATTATCACCTGACGCGATTGAGCGCGGATTAAAAGACGTTCAATTATTAGCTCGTCCCAAGTACGACAATAAAAGCAAGGTTTTTTCTATGGAATGGCATTCCATGACAAAGACCATTAACGGCACTGAGCACTCAAAGTCATTGAGCGAACCTCTTGCAACTCAATTGAAGTTTCAAGAGGGCGTGTCTGAGGTTAGCGTTGGTCAGACGGTAACAATTAAAGGCGATTTAGAAAGTATGCTGGAAGATTTTGATGCGTTGCTGCGTGACGCGCAAAACACAACCGAAATCAATTCTGAAAAAACCGTGGATGCCAGTGTCACCAATAATGACGGGGGCGAACTTGGCAATGGTGGCTCTAGCGGTGGCTCTAGTGGTGGCGGCTACCTTAGTGATGGTGGTTTAACTGAAAACCCCAATCTAGAAGATGGGGGGATCACTGTAGATAAAATCACATCTACCTCAGAAAAGTGTTCACTGAATGTTGACTGGTCAACAATGAACACATTCCAACAAGAACGAGTCATTAAAAAATCAACGGAGACAGGCGAAACCACAGACATAGGTGAGTGTTACAATATTGGGCAAGCGAATAAGATTGAAAAAGATTATTCGGCCACTTGTAATATTCAGATCAACGGACTTCAAAGCTACGCCAAAGGCTTTATCTATTACAGTTATGTCGATGGTAATCGTGTTAACTTGTCAGGTTGTCGTTATGAATCAGAAGAAGCGGAACCTCTACTGATTAAACACGATTTTGATGCGTGTAACCTCGGTTTTGCTGAAACCAATCTTGCCGAAAACAAGTATTACCCTGCGGCGGTGAAATACTCCATTATCAACGGTGAACGTTATAACTTAACGGAATGTGAAGTAATAGCGACTGCGCCCCAACCGCTGCCTACTCGAATAGAGTCTTGTGATATTACGCATTCAATCGAAGAAATGACGTCATTCACTATGCAGCGTGTGGACGTTTACGATCCACAAGATAAAGAACTGCTCAAAAAGGGAGAGTGTCAGCGTCATATTAGTTTTCCGATTTTGAAAGACTATGAGGCGGGGTGTTCAATTCAATTTAATGAGGATGGCTCATTTATTAAAGGGTTCAAATATTACTCAACCATCAATAACAAACGTTATGATATTTCATCGTGTGAATACGATGAAAGCGAACTGAAACAAGCGAATATTTTAAAAGATTTTGATGCTTGTTCTTTAAATTACGCCAAGGTTAACGCTCAAGAAGGAACGTTTAACCCTGCGTTTATCAAATACACATTAGTTGATGGTAAGCGTTACGATTTATCAGGCTGTGAAACATCGATCGAAGAGGTAAAACCACTACCAGTACACACCGAAGTGTGTGAATTAGAGCACTCTATACCTGAGCTAAAAACTTATCGAATGGAGCGTAAAGATATTTACGATCCTGCTGATAAGGCGCGTTTAATTGAAGGTGACTGCTACTCGATTGAAGAGATAACGATTCAACGTGATTTTGATGCAGGTTGTTCGCTTCAAGTGAATGCCACTTTTAACACTTACACACGAGGTTATAAGTTCTTTTCAACCGTTGATAATAAAAAGCATGTATTAAGTGAATGTGAATACAATTCAAATGATGCAATGGCCTTTGACCGCTTCAAAGATTATTCGGCTTGCTCGTTAGATGAGGCTGTCATAGATATTGCAAACAGTAACTATCAACCATCATTTACTCAATACACACTGATTGACAACAATCGCTATGAACTCAGTGGTTGTATGAATGATGTAACTGATACACGGCCACTACCTACTCGAAAAGCTCAATGTGATGTGAGTTATGATTTTGTGGCAAACAAAGCCTTTGATATGGAGCGGGTTGATATTTACGATCCGGCCAATAAAGTTTTGTTGAAAGAGGGTGATTGCTATCCAACGGGCAATTTTGACATTGCGCGTGATTACAATGTGTATTCCTGTGTCAATCTACCTGACTACTCGAACAAGTTATTGGCGCGTAGTTATCGCAGTTACATCATGCGTGATAGCAAAAAAGAGTGGGTTAGCGAGTGCACACTTGATTTAGAGAATAAAGTTGCTCTACTGCAAGAAACAGGCGCATGTAAAGCAACAGAAAACCTATCCAGCAGTACGGATATTTTAAATAAAAAATGGTATTGGGTAAAAGAAGATGGTTCAAACGAGTACATTACTGACTGCGTATCGAGCGATGAAACTTATCCAATCGTGATCACTGAAAACACTTGCTCTCCGACTTTTTTAGCCGGTTCAAATAAAGTGGTCATTCAAAATCGCAAAGGATGGGTAGACAGTAATAACGATTGGCATTATGTAACTGAATGCACCACAACCAGCACTGAGGCCGAAGTTAAAACCGAGGTTTGTGCAAGTCCTAAGTACGAGCATGATTTTGTGGGTGGGCAGTCTTACTTAAGAACGCGAAACTATTACACGCATAACGGCAATAAAACGTACATCAATGCGTGTAGCCGTGATGGTTCCACCTCTTTCCCACACACAAAATCCACATCAGGATGTAGCACTCAACATGATGATGCTAACTTTAGAAGTCGTTTATTTACTAAGACGATGGCTAATTTGCAGGAGGGTGCAACACAGCTCAAAGGGTGCGAAGCCGAAAATCAATATGTACCTTATGTTTTGACTGCAACAATAAACAATGAGCCTTGGGGGGTATTTAATGGTTCCCATGTATACAACCATGAAAAAAATAACGGCGATTTTGGGAGCAATGTAAACAGCTACTCATCTGAAACGTTTTGCAACATCACTAAAAGTTGGTTTTCAGGTTTTTCTTGGGGCTGGACAACATCAGGAGAGGTGGATTGGTTAATTAACCGTCCTGGTTGGATAACCACAGCGACCAGAAATGTTAATGTTTATCAAAGGGTAGATGGTTCACAATATAGATTGGTAACACGTAATAACTGTTTAATAAGTAGTCCGCAAGGTCAATATCGTAACCCAATTCCAATTCCAGCTTATCGTTAAAAATTGCAGAACTGCAATTAACCAAAAACACACCAAGTTATCTTGGTGTGTTTCATCGGAGTTTATTATGTCTAATGCCATGTTTAACAAACAGATTGCAATATTTGAAAAATATTTCAATCGCAAAGATCTCGTTGAAATCATCGTTAACAAAGAGGGGGAAGTGTGCCTAGAAACCATAACAGGCGATTGGCAGTACAAAGCCGATAAAAACATGACCATTGAAAACATCCGACTATTGACCGAGACAATGGCAACAATGAGTGGTCAAAAGTTTGATTTAAGCATCCCTATTTTTTCTGGCCGCATCCCTAGATTTGATTATCGTATTCAGGTCAATATTGGGGCGCATGTCGCTTCTGGGATTGCCTTAGCAATCCGAATTGGGCAACCGACAGTTTACGCCATTGATTCTTACATGCCAAAACCTGATGCCGAACGATTAATTAATATGGTTAAGTCTGGAAAAACCATACTTATTAATGCGGCAACAGGGTGCGGTAAAACCACGTTTTTAAACTCTCTAATCGCGCACATTCCACTCGATCAGCGAATAGTGACACTAGAAGACACTCAGGAGCTTATTGTTCCTCACCGTAACACCACGGCCTTTTTGAAATCAAAAAGCGGCACAGATATAGCGGGGCTTAAATTTTCTGACTTTATTAACTCCATGTTGCGGCTTCGTCCTGACAGGATCTTACTTGGAGAAATTGACATTGAAAATACAATGGCATTTTTGAACATTGCTAACTCTGGTCACTCTGGTTCTATCTCGACTATTCACGCCGAAAACAGAGAGGAAGCTTTAAACAAGCTCTGTTTGAATGCCCAACTGTCAGGAGTGAAAGGGGATAAGAGCGATATTATGGGGTATGCAACAGAAGCCATTGACGCTTTTGTTTCTTTGTCAAAAACGATTGAAAATGGAAAGCGTGTTTTTAAGGCACTGATCACTGAAGCGTAATGGTTTCTGTAAGTTATTTTGCTCTAGTGGTATTATAAATAATATAAACACCGCTAGAGCAATCATTATGAAACTAAAATATTTATTCCAGTTTGTTTTTTCTCTTTTACTTCAACACCTTCTTTTTCTTGGTCTATTAATCCTTTTTGTTGATAGCGCGATTATTACCCATAATTTATCTTCGTTTTACCCTCTCATGTTGACCGCATATCCTGTTAACTTGATTTCTTTTTTTGTGCCATTTTTTATTTTCGGTATGGCTGTAGGCATTGATAATCTTAAAGAAAACAACAAGGAGTATGGAGACGCGCAATTTGCATCGAATTATGAGATAAGTAAAATGCACGATAACGGTTTATTTGAAGGGTCAGGAACCATTTTTGCTTTAAAAGATGGTCGTTTCATTAGAACCAATGCCAGCTTATCCACTTTGATTGTTGCGCCCCAAGGGACAGGCAAAACGGCAGCGGTTATTATTCCTACGCTGCTATCGAACACCAGTAGCTTTTTGATAAATGACATTAAGGGTGAGCTGTGGGATAAGACCTCCAAGCAACGAGCGAACTTTGGCCGTGTCGGGATTTTTGCTCCTTCACAAAATCTAAAAGACTCTTATTCTTGGAACCCGCTCGATAAACGTGTTATGCCTGATAATTTTGCTGATCAGATAGATTATGTTGAGCGTGTGGGTTCAATCTTGTATCCAACGGAACAAGACGGCATGGATGCCACATCAAAGCATTTCAACGGTGAAGCTAAATCCATGTTCACTTATTTTTGTATGCTATTGATCAGTCAAAATGGGGGTACGTCACTACCCGAAGTGTACCGAACGGCTTTAGATAGTGGTGATATGCAAGCTGCTATCGCTTGCGACATTGACGAATACAGTGATAATTGGCATCCCATTTTATGCACGATTGCTAATAGCATCATGCAAAAAGGGGGCAATGAGTTTCAAGGTACGGTGACAACGTTTAAGCAAGCTCTAGAGCCATTTTCAAGACCAAATATTGCTCGAAATCTTGAGCGATGTGATTTTACGCATTTGGACTTTAAAGCCGATAAACCGTTTTCTTTGTATCTTTTCATTCCTGCAAACGATGTTTCAAGAATGGCCCCGATTATTCGTATGCTGGTCGAATATCTAGTGAATGAATTTTTATCACTCACAGATCAAAGTATTATCGGTGCTCAGCATGTTGTTTTTGCGATGGATGAATTTCCGCGCATGGGGTATATGAAAGCATTAAAAGAAGCGCCCGCGCTTCAACGTTCCTATAACATGTCTTCAATATTTGTCGCGCAAGATAAAAACCAGTTAGAAACGACTTACGGAAAAGGAAGCTTTGACCAATTTGTAACAACCACCGACTTTAAGGTTGTGTTTCGTCAAAATGAAGACACAACAGCCGCTAGATTTAGCACGCTGGTAGGTAAAACAACCCGACGCAAAAAGAGCGTTAGTCGGCGGGATTTAGATTTGTTGGGTAGTAGCTCTGAAAGTAAAGAGGGTCTGCCTCTTTTGCTACCACAAGATTTCATGAACCAGAAAAAAAACGACCTAATCATTTTAATTTCTGGCAACTATGAAAGACCAATCAAGTGCAAATGTGCTTGGTGGTTTGAAGATTCCAACATGAGAAAACTCATTGGGGCTTACAATGGGCTTTCTGTCTCAGACTTAACACAAATCAAGTCAAATTTTGTTAAGACAGAGCATGAAAAGGAATCTATTATAAATAATGGAAATGATAATCAAGCAATCAAAGAAATTTCTGAAACCGAAGATGGCGACCATAACGAAACCAATGTTAGTGAATTGGTTTATCCCGATGAACAATGTGTACAAGATTCACAAGTGAGTGATAGTGAAGATTGCACCGAAAATCAAACCCCTACGCTTGGGTTTTAAAGGGTCATTATGCGTTTAGACAACAATTTAAAAAACATCACCCTCGCTTTAGAAGATTCGAGCATTGAGGAAGTCAGTGCTATCATTGAAAAAATGACGGCCATAAAAAGTGACCTAGAAAAAAAAGTGAATACTCAAAGGTTTGAAAACAAATCTTCATTAAAGAATGCTGTGCGCCAATTGGGTGATGAAAGCTTGGTGATCACATTTAAAGATTCGCCACATCAAAAGTTTTCTCGGCCGCCAAAGTATCAGTATGTTGATGAGGATGGCATTAAGAAAACGTGGTGGGGCGGTGGCAAGATGCCGCTAGCTTTAAGAAAAGCGATCACGAACTCGGACGGTATCGAAGACAAAAACCTATTAGCTAACTATCTTATCCCAAAATCAGAAGGGCGTTATCAGTACAAAGACAAAGACGGAAATGCGTGTTTGTGGGATGGTGAAGGAAAGCCACCAAGAGATTTACAAACTTTGTTGAATAATGGTTTTGCGCTTGAAGATTTCGCAACAGATAAGAAAGCGAAATCAAAGCCGCTTATCGTACACCCCAAAGGCTCTGCGTATCGCTTTCAGAATAACAAAGGAGTTTGGGTAACTTGGAACCCTGAAGCCTCTGAAATGCCGTATGAGCTTTTACAGAAGATAACGATTTTAGGCCAACCAAGGCCAGAACTGCTCAAAAAATATTTAATTCTCAAATCTTAATTACGCCATAATCCACCGATAAAAACACGCCTTCGAGCGTGTTTTTTTTGCTCTGCATAACGTATAATTATAAATAATTTAAAAGGAGAAAACCCCATGAAACGCATTAAATTAACAACAGCCTTAACGCTACTAACGTTCACATCACATTGTTTTGGCTTTGGCGGTGTTGTTACCGATCCCGGCTCTTATAGCTACTACGCTACACAAATAGACCAAGCCATTCAACAGGTGAAACTTGCCGAAGACCAAGTGAAACAAGCAACCAAAACCTATGACAAAATTGTGAACGTTGATAAGAGCATCACAGGCAATTTAATGCGCGC
>AEZC01000189.1 GCA_000257205.1 Vibrio ordalii ATCC 33509
TTCGCTTCACATGCGACCAGCACAGCTGATGTTGTTCTGGTTTTAGCCAGTTATAGCTTGGGCACTGGTCAGTGACGACAAGACCACTATAATTCTTACCTAACATGGTCTTGGCAGAATGGGTTGAACGAGAGAACAAGATCTTTTCGTAGACAAGGTCTTCACTGGCGACCAACCAACACCAACGTAAGCTCTCTTCACCATTACGAGGGTGGGAAGTTTCATCTACATGAACTAGGGGTGCTGTTTGGATGCTATCTCGGATTGCATGATGTAAAGGAGTCAGCATTGAAGCCACTTTAGTCTGAGCTTCGCTGATGGCACCAACAGAGAACGTCGTACCCAGTTGTTCTTTTAGCAGAGAG
>AEZC01000190.1 GCA_000257205.1 Vibrio ordalii ATCC 33509
ACCTCTCCTTTGCTGAATGCAGCATCAGAGACGGCATAATCCATGTTTGGGTTCAATACACCTTGATTAACCATATTAACTAAAAACTGCAGACCGTTGATTCCTGCTTCATTATTAACTCCGGTACTTTTGGCATTGTAACCCCCTACAATTTTTTCAAAAGCATAGGCCCCGCCAGAGGAAATAACAGGCCAAGTAAAGTAAGCATTTTTAATATCCCACATGATGGCTTTTTTACCCTGTTTCTCCATTGTATTATGAATACTGACTAGTTCTTCCCAAGTTTTAGGCGGTGTTGGTAACAGATCTTTATTGTAAATAAGAGAAGGGGCCTCAATAGCAAGAGGATAGCCAACCAATTTTCCATTAACGGTAACGGCATCCCAACTGAAATCGACCAACTTTTCTTTAAATTGCTTACTTGGTTTGATTTCGTGAAGCAAGCCTGCTTCTGCATAGCCACCGAATCTATCGTGTGCCCAAAAAATAATATCAGGACCACTGCCAGTTGCAGCGTGCTGTTGGAATTTCGCTTCAAGCGATTCTGGATGCTGAACAATGATTTTAATTCCAGTATCTTGTTCAAATTGTTGGCCTATTTGCGCTAAGCCATCATAACTTTTATCACCGTTAATCCAAATGGTGATTTCACCTTCTTGCATCGCCATCAGTGGTGCCGCCATTAAAGTGGCCAGTGTACAGATAGACAGATTCTTAATTGAATTTTTCATCACTATTTCCTGTTTTACCTAGGCCCGAAGCGAATATGGTACGCATGAGTCCTTGAGTGTAAGTCCTGTTGAAAATATAACGGCTTTTGCTTGCAATAAGAAATAGATGAAAGTGAGTTTGATATAGATTCTATCAATATCATTGCTCTAATATTGATAGAATGTAACTACGGTAGATAACACGGTGAGTTTTTCTACTTTCAAAAGTGTGAACCAAAACAAAAACTATTGTTGTAATGCCCGCTTTATGTGCCGGAAGCCTATGTTATCAAGGCTTTAGTCCACACTGATCTTCAATAATTTGTTTAGTAGGGCGTTAGCCTTCATAAGGAAGAGGTATACTTCGTTAGTATTTCAATAAAACTGGTAATTTTGGGGTCAGCTATGCCTTGTTTAATATAAATTCCTACATTACCTTTTTTCTTTTTGTTGATGGTTAATGTTGCAATATTTCTTCTGGCCATCCAATGGCACATTTTATCGCTATATGGCATTACAGCGTTAGCCATCTCTAATATATCTATGCTAGCAAATAAAGAATCGACATCATAGATGGCTCTTTTACTCTCTCTTTGTTCCGTATATTGTTTAGCCAGTGATGCATGTTCAGCCAACATTGTACGATGTCGAGAATGATCCGGCGTGACGCGGATGAGAGGGTATTGGGCTTGTTCAATCAGAAGTTCATCATCACTTTTTTTTGTATTCAATATCGGATGGCTTGAACATACAAACAATGCTTCTTGGTCTCGAAACAAAGGTTGGAAATGGACTTTACACCTTTCGTGTAGATCTTGAATTTCATGGCCAATAAAGAGGTCAATATCTCCCTGCACCAAATGATGGATCAAAGAAAGGTTATTGCCAAATTCCAAATGTATTGAACAATTAGGGGTGTTTTTTTGATATAGGCATACCGTATCGCGAACAAATAATTCCCACCACGCTTCCCCAGTGCCAAGCTTTAATTTTCCTTGATGTCTCTGTTGCATATCGGTGAACTGATGTAACAGTTGTTGCTGCTTTTCTTGTTGCTCCTGCACATACTCCCTAAATAGTTTGCCATAAGCGCTGAGCTCTACACCTTTTGAGCGGCGAATAAATAGCTCAACTCCAAGTTCATGTTCAAGCTTTTTAATTGCTGTGGTAAGAGATGGTTGACTGATATGCAGTTTCTCTGCGGCTTGCTTAATATTATTTTCAATCGCAACCATCAAAAAATATCGAAGGGATTTATCCATGCTGTTTTATCTTGTCTTCTGCTTATTGCTATCATGTTTGGCATAAATCACATTTTAGGTGATGTTTTTTTAATCTCTTTGCATGCAGAGAGGCCTAACTATAGTGATTTTTCTTATGATATAGGTATTGGCTATATCATATGGGGAATGTTCTATTGTTACTTTGCGTCAGCTCTCATTATGATGAGCAATAAATTAATTTACAAAAAGGCAATATCATGGAACCCAAATGGTGGCATAGCGCTGTGGTATACCAAATATACCCGCGCAGTTTTTACGATTCTAATCACGATGGTATCGGCGATTTAAATGGCATTATTAGTAAGCTTGATTACCTTGCAGAGTTAGGCATTAACGTTATTTGGCTATCTCCTGTTTATCAATCTCCAATGGATGATAACGGTTATGATATTTCTGACTACCAAGCAATAGCTCAAGAGTTTGGTTCCATGGAAGATATGCAGCGTTTACTGAGCGAAGCACAAAAACGCAATATTAAGATAGTGATGGATCTTGTCGTTAATCACACATCGGATGAACACCAATGGTTTTTACAAGCGAAGCAATCGCGAGACAATCCGTATCGAGATTACTACATTTGGCGGGATGCAAAACCGGATGGCAGTGTACCGGATGATACAGGGTCAATTTTTGGTGGCAGTGCTTGGCACTGGGATGAGCAAACGCAGCAATATTACTTCCACCTTTTTTCTAAACGTCAGCCAGATCTGAATTGGGAAAACCCTAAAGTGCAGCAAGAAGTGCACAGCATGATGAACTGGTGGATTGAACAGGGTATTGGTGGTTTTCGATTAGATGTTATTGATTTAATTGACAAAGAAATTGATAAGGGCATTACTGGTAATGGCCCGCGCTTGCATCCGTTATTACAGCAAATGAATGCCGCCACCTTTGGTAATCAAGATCTGCTGACCGTGGGAGAAACTTGGGGAGCCACACCAGACATTGCAAAACTGTACAGTGCGCCGAGTCGTCGTGAGTTATCGATGGTTTTCCAATTTGAACACATCACTTTGACATGGGAGCAGGGTGACAAATGGAACCCTATTCCGTTAGATCTTAAGCAGTTTAAACAGGTATTAACCAAGTGGCAGATTGAGCTTGCCGATCAGGGTTGGAATTCATTATTTTGGAATAATCATGACCTGCCACGCGCTGTATCTAAGTATGGTGATGACAAACGCTACCGAGTTGAATCTGCGAAAATGTTGGCAACGAGCTTACACTTTCTGAAAGGCACGCCTTATATTTATCAAGGCGAAGAGATTGGTATGACGAATGTGGCCTTCGATTCGCTCGATCAATACCGAGACATCGAGACGTTAAATTTTTATCGTGTGAAGACAGAATCGGGCGTTTCTCATCAACATATGCTGGATGCTATTCATCAAAACAGCCGTGATAACGCTCGAACGCCAATGCAATGGTCAGCGGATAAACACGGCGGATTTACTCAAGGTTCTTCGTGGATAGAGGCGAATCCTAACTACCTAAAAGTCAATGTTGAACAAGCGCTCGCTGATAAACAATCGATTTACCATCACTATAAAAAGTTAATTGCACTGCGTAAAAAACACCTGTCCATCGTCTATGGATCGTTCACGCCTTTATTTGAAGAACATGATCAAGTGTTTGGCTATGTGCGCGAGTACCAAGGTGAGCAAATTGTCGTGATCAGTAATTTTTCATCGGCCACGGTTTGTTTAACAATACCCGAAAAGTTTCAATTGAGAGCGGTGGAGTGTTTGAGCTCTAATTATCAAGAGATTGAAAAATTAGAAGAAAATCTAGTACTCGAGCCCTATCAATCCATCGCGGTTTTGATGAGAGAGTAAAGTGAGTGGCTCATTTTTTGAACTGAGATGAACGCAGCGATTTGGCTGCGTTTTTTTATTCATTGACCCAAATCGGAATCTATTCCTCAATTAGTGTGATTGTGCGTAACACTCTTGAAAAGAGTACGGTACTATCTTAGTGCTAAGACTATGTGGCTTAATTAATTCACAAGTATTAGGTATAGAGTGGCCTCTCTGTTTTGGATGAACGGATTTGACTGTTTCGTATGCTTTAAATGGTTCGAGACAGAATGAATGTGGTCAGACTTTTTCAAAGATTGAGAAAATGGTCGATAATGAAGTTAATCAGCTAAATAAGATTTGAATCAATGAGCACTATTGGGATTGCCATAGGCGCAACCGGGTTATCACTTATCCTCATCTTCGTGTGGATGTTTTCGCTCTCTTTGCGCAAAAAACGCTTAGAAGAAGAGAGAAAAGAGAGAGAAATCGCTTACCGCAAAGCGATAGAAAAATCACGTGAACAAGAAAGGCAAGATCGCTTATTTAAGGCCGAAACAGGCCATGTTCCGACGATTTTGTATTTGGCGAAAGAAGCCGAACGAACCAACCTCAAAGAGGCGATGTATTGGTATGACAAAGCGGCAAATTATGACAATGTTACGGGAATGTATGGTGTTGTTCGGATTTGCCAAAAATTTCGAGATGATCTGATTTTGCGGGAAAAAGAGAAGTTTTGGCAGACTTGTATTGCTGGAATTGAAGGTAACTTAACCGCAAAGTATGAAACTGGCATGGCCTATATTCATGGTCGTGGCGTGGAAGCGAATATTGCGAAAGGAGTCTCGTTAGTTCAAGAGGCTGCGGAAGCTAATTTGCTCGACGCTGTGATTTTCATGGGGGATTGGTGTGTTTCACACGATAATATCGCGCCATCTCCAGTGGATTCAACATTTTGGTATTCCAAAGCCGCGAAGCTAAATAGCCCGATAGGACAGATGAAGCTAGGCTTGAATTACCTCAAGGGTGTTGGTGTCGCAATCGACCACAGTAAAGCTTGTTATTGGTTAGAGCGGGCTGCTGAAAAAGGTCATGTTGAGGCGATGTATCACGCAGGCGAAGCCTGGATAGATAAAGGTTCAAATGGCAATGCTATTGCTTATATCTGGTTATTTTTATCGGCTTATTTTGGTTTTGAACCAGCAAAGATGTTAAGAGATCAAGTGGGTTCGCGCATCGGTGTCGATTCGGTTGTGGGGCTGCAATCGTTGGCTAAACCACTCATCAAGAAGATCGGCGCGGGTACAGTAAGTAAACATTCAATTATTAAGGCGCTGAACAAGCTTTATAAACGTGGGATCCCTATCCCCGAGAAAGGGGAGTTGCTTGACGAAGAGGAACTCTCATTGAGCGTAGTGGCGGATGCCTCCGAAGAGCTTTTGTCATCCAGCTCATCTGATGATCATGAGGTTCTAACGCGATTAGATTTCTCCAATACTTCAATGGACAGGTAATGCTGGATAGATAAAGTGGCTAAGCACTGTAAATAAAAAATCTCTTAAATAAAAATCCCCAGCGAATCGGCTGGGGATTTTTGTTGGTATCGATCTTAGTATATCGAATGATTAGGCTGATTTATTGTGCTCAGCTTGGCAAACCGCAGCAGTGAAGACAACATCTGTTGAGCTGTTGAGCGCTGTTTCAGCTGAATCTTGAATCACGCCTATGATAAAGCCAACGGCAACAACCTGCATTGCTACGTCATTTGAAATGCCAAATAGCCCACATGCGAGCGGGATCAGCAGCAGTGAACCACCTGCCACACCCGATGCGCCACAGGCAGAAACAGCAGCAACGATGCTCAGTAGCAAGGCTGTCATCAGGTCAATTTCAATACCTACTGTGTTTACTGCCGCTAGGGTGAGAACCGTGATAGTAATGGCGGCACCAGCCATATTAATGGTCGCACCGAGTGGGATCGAGACTGAATAAGTATCTTCATCCAGTTTTAGTTTCTCACACAATGCCATGTTTACTGGGATATTGGCGGCGCTTGAGCGTGTGAAAAATGCGGTGACACCACTTTCACGCAAGCACTGGAATACCAGTGGATATGGGTTTTGGCGAGTTTTCGCGTACACAATGATTGGGTTGACAACCAATGCGATGATCAACATGGCACTCAGCAACACGAATAAAAGGTTGGCATAACCAGCCAAAGATTCAAAGCCAGTTGTGGCAAACGTGGATGCAACCAAGCCGAAAATACCAAACGGTGCTAGGCGAATAATAAAACGCACAATTTGTGAAACACCGTGGCTTAAATCTTCAAATACGGCTTTAGTTGTTGCTGAGGCATGGTGTAAAGCTAAGCCCAACCCAACAGCCCATGCCAGAATGCCAATATAGTTTGCACTCATTAGAGCATTGACTGGGTTATCAACTAACTTAAACAACAGGGTATTAAGCACTTCAGCGATGCCTTGAGGAGGCGTTGCACCTTCTGCTCCTGCAACCAATGTTAGGGTCGTTGGGAAGATAAAGCTTAATACAACGGCAGTAAGAGCGGCTGTGAAGGTACCGAAAAGATAAAGTACCACGATTGGGCGCATATAAGTGTGTTGGTTTTTCTTTTGGTTTGCGATGGACGCCGCGACCAAAATAAACACGAGGATTGGTGCTACAGCCTTCAGTGCGCCAACGAAAAGGTCGCCAAGTAGGCCGGCGTTTTTCGCATCATCGGGTGAAAAGGTTGCTAATAACCCACCGAGAACGATACCGGCGAGTATTTGCAGAACCAAATTGCCACGCGCAAAACGGGCGAAAATATTGTTGCTTTGCATAGTTATCCCTGCAATAAATCGAATTACATCCTGCATGACCTAAATACTACGAAGCATAGTATCGGTTATGGTAGACAAATAGAGTTATAGTGACATCAGTGAGCTCCACTGAAGGGGGTAATGATATCTACGCGGAATATTGTGTCTAGAATTAATTGATAATCAGCACAAATAATTAATCAATATGTGGAAATGCAATCGATTTTGAGTGAGATGTAAATAAAATGTAGCATTTTTGGTGCTGGAATGATAGGCCACTTGTCGGGATGTCTCGTTCTCGCCATTAGGCTGGTCAATGAGCGGTTAGTGCGATGATAAAAGAGGGTAAGCCAACATCGCTCACCCTCTTCTTTTTAATGGTGTGCCATACCACTCATCACTTTTTTTACTGGTGCAATAATGGTTTGCTGCTCACCATTGGCAAAGGTTAGTTGTACGTCAATCTTTTCACCTTCAACCAATGGTTTCTTCAAATCAAAAAGCATGATGTGCAAGCCGCCCGGTTTGAGTTCGACGTGCCCTTTGGCCGGAATTTTAAATTCAGTGACTTGACGCATTTTCATCACATCTCCTTCGGTGATTACATCATGCAATTCAACTTTCCCTGCCACATCGGTGCTGGCCGATACAATGAAACGGTCCGTCTCACCTTTATTCATGATTTGAGAAAATACTGCGCTGGTGGTGGCGGTTGGTGCGGTGGCACGTGCGTAAGGGTGATGTACCATAATATCTGTGTTGGCAAAAGTAAGCGGGCTAAAGGCAAGGCTTGCTAAAAAAAGAGCATTGAGCTTCATGTTATTTTCCTTGTGATGACGTCATTATTGTTTTGATGTCTTCAACAATGGGAGCCGGTGAAAGCGTATGTGGAACTTTAGTGATTAATGTTCCATCTGGTTGTAAAAAGTAGAAGTAGGAGCTGTGATCTAATGTGTATTTCAGTTCAGATCCCTTTAATTCGGTTTTGCGGAAAATGACGCCATACTGATGCGCCAGTGGTGTTGTAATGTCTAAAGGAGCAGAAAGTCCTTCGATCATAGGGTGGAAATATTGGGCGTATTGATGAGAAGCATCGGCAGCGTCACGCTCTGGATCGAGAGAGATAAATAAAGGGCGCAGCTTTGCTTTGGTTACATCATCCAGTTGATTGAGTGCACCTGCTAACATAGCCAGAGATGTTGGGCAGACATCTGGGCAGCGTGTAAAGCCGAAGTAAACAACACGTATGCGTTCATCTTTAGTATTAAAAATAGAGATGGATTGATTTGCTTTGCCAAATAAAATCACCTCAGAAGATGAGCTATTACCGCTCTCTAAATCCATACTTTGCTGCGTATCAAAATAGGTTTTTATGCCAAAGCCTAATACAAACGCAACCACCAATGCCAGAGACCAATTTTTACTCATCTTTCCATCCTTATTGCCGGAAATACTTGGGTGCGACCATCAGAGAGTTCGCCAATCCATGTCATTTTTTCAGTCGTGCAAACTGGGAGTACAATCTGTGCTGTGTAGAGCCCGTCTTCCTGCTGCGTCAGTACATATTTCGCGGTGCCCATCTCCATCTCTAGCCCATTGAGTGTGAGTGTGAGTTTACTTGCATTGGCTTGCGGCCATTCAACGGTCAGAGTGTTAGCCACCAAAGGTTGAGATTTATCGTGTGCCAATGTCATGACAACATCTCCTTGTCGGCAAGGGGTACTCGACAACTGGCAATATTGATTAATGTCTGAAGAGGAGTGTGCTGAAGAGAGCCAATTGAAAATATCGCTGCTAAAGTAACCCGCCAGCAGGGCTAGAACAAAGACGCCGATTTTGATTGCGTTGTGCATGGTGATAATCCAAGCGGTGATAAAGCGCAAATGTTATCACAGCTATCTTTTTGCAGTGGTGACGAATGGATAAAATGTGCAATAAATCAATATAGAAAAGGTGAGTCTCCCCACCTTTTCTCATTCATGCTATGCGGTGTGATTTACACATCGTGATGTTTTGCATATTGCTCCAGGCCAAGCACGAGGGCAACCGCGCAAAGCATCAATAAAATGGCTACCAGCAGTTGCGAAGGCTGTGAAGTGATGGACTCAAATTCGAATGGAGAAAGGTTTCGCTGTAGCAAAGGAACGAGCTCGCCGTGAGAATTGGTTCGCCAAGTGAGCGTTTCTTTCCAAGGCCAGATTTTGGGTAAGGTGCCGATCATTAATCCCGTAAGAAAAATTAAGGTCAAGTCTCTAAATTGTTTGAGTAACCAAGACAATACGTGAGAAAAACTCAGTAAACCACCGATACATCCGAGTAAAAAGAGTGCCAAAATATCGGCTTGCATCTCTTTCACCGCGCCCAGTACCGGTGCGTACATACCAATCAGCAACAGGATAAAACTGCCAGAAATTCCCGGTAAAATCATGGCGCAGATGGCAATAGCACCGGCTAGAATTGTGTTCAGCGCTGTTGGTTCCATCTGCATTGGGTTAAGCACCGTAATACTGTAAGCAAACGCAATTCCCAGCAAAGCGAAGAGCAACCGAGAAAGTTTGAATTGCTCAATTTGTTTCACAATATGGAACACCGAAACCAGAATTAAACCGAAGAAGAATGACCAAATGGGAATAGGATGCGTGGCGAGTAGCCAAGAAATGAGCTTAGCCAAAGAGAGGATACTGGTGAATATCCCCCCAAACAGTGCGAGCAAGAAGAAGCCATTAATATGTTGAAATGCGGCGGCTAACCCATCTCGTTTGACTATGCGCAATAAACTCGGATTAATCCTACGGATGCTTTCAAGCAAAGTGTCATAGATACCAGTGATGAATGCAATGGTTCCACCCGAAACGCCCGGCACCACATCGGCGGCACCCATGGCCATTCCTTTTAAAAATGTACTGAAATAATTCATTGAATCTGCATGATTAAGTGTATGTACCGGAAGTATATAATGAAATAACCAAGGAATGCTTGTACAAAAGAGGAGTGGGTGGTGCTGGCTTAATGTGAAAAAACGCAGAGAATGAGTTTGTTTTATAGCAACTGGGTGAGTATTATTTTGCATTTTTTCGCATAATGCAATTCGCGTAATGCGATAAAGTACTACATTTTGATGAATTGATGTGATGTATAGCTAAAAAGTAGCCATTTTTTAGTTGGCATACTTAATGCATAAACTTATTTGACCCTTCTTAAAGCCGAGGGTCACCTAGCCAACTGACGTTGTTAGTGAATGAGTTTGTTCACACTATATATAAGCCAATCGCAGCATTGCGGTTGGCTCTTTTTTTGTCTGTTAGGTATGATACGTCTCCTCGCTCGTCTAATGAGAGTTTGTAAATGACAATCAAAAGCCGTGAGCGAAGATTTTTTTCGAGCAAAACCAGTTAGGTCATGTGTTCGTAAAACCCATCAAATAAACATCGTATGTCATTGTAAATAAACAATATCCATAAGGATGATCCGTATCGATCAATCGTATTTTTTTCGAGCTTATCAAGCTTTCTTTGATGATCTCCAAACTCATTAAGGAAGATGAGTGAAGCAGTAATAAGAGGTTATATGCACCATTTAATTTCAATTGGGCCCCTTGAGTCTTTCTTAATCGCTATCAGCGTGCTTTTTTTAGGACACTTTATTAACGCAAAACTGCCTATCTTGGAAAAATTCAACATTCCTGAGCCCATCGTTGGTGGCTTAATTGTCGCTTTCGCGATCACTCTGCTGCATTTTTACGGCTTAGATTTAGAGTTCTCATTACCATTGCAGAATATTTTTATGCTGATGTTTTTCAGCACCGTAGGCCTTGCGGCCAATTACACTCAACTGGTTAAAGGTGGCGCAAAAGTCTTTCTTTTCCTCGCCGTTGCCTCGTTTTATATCATCATCCAAAATGGCGTCGGTGTATCGTTAGCGACGGCTCTTGGTCTTGACCCACTGATGGGGTTGATCGCCGGTTCTATTACCCTCTCGGGTGGACACGGTACGGGAGCTGCGTGGGCTCAAACATTCAACGACAATTATGGGCTTAGCAATACGCTAGAAATTGCCATGGCCTCAGCGACCTTTGGTTTGATCATTGGTGGGATTATCGGTAGCCCAGTAGCCCAAAAACTCATTAATAAAAACGGGTTTGAATCTGAGTATGGGCGAGGAACCAAAACGCACGATAAGTTCCCAGAGCTGGTTACTTACAATGAATATGAAGAAGATAAAGTCACCGCAAAGAAAGTGATTGAGGGTTTATTCATCCTTCTTATTTGTGTCACAGGTGCTAAATATTTAGAGCAGGGGGTAAGTACATTTGAAATCAAATGGTTGATGATCCCCGATTTTGTCTATGCGCTTTTCATCGGCGTGTTCATTACCAATATACTGGAATTGACGAAAGTTCATAAAATTGATGCTGAAACTGTTGACATCTTAGGCACCGTTTCCCTATCGCTATTTCTTGCTATGGCGCTCATGAGTTTAAAGTTATGGAATATTTTTGACTTGGCTGTCCCATTTCTGGTGATTTTAGCGGTGCAATCGGTGGTGTTGGGTATTTTTGCTTATTTTGTGACTTTTAAAGTGATGGGATCAAATTATGACGCTGCGGTGATCGCTGGTGGGCACTGCGGCTTCGGCCTTGGCGCTACTCCAACAGCGGTGATGAACATGGGGTCGCTAGTGACACGATATGGCCCATCACCGCAAGCGTTTATGGTCGTGCCAATCGTTGGGGCATTCTTTGTAGATATTGTGAATTTGGTGATATTACAAGGGTATATTTCGTTTCTCGGTTAAAAATAATAGCAATACACCCTAACTTATTGGTTAGGGTGTATTGCTTACTTCAGCGTTAATTTTGTGCCATCAAACTTCAATTGACTTAATAAACTCTTTGCATTTTTGACACCTTCTTCATCAAACTGCACTCCGTAACGAGCATAGTGCAGTGAGCGTTGCAGGTTACAAACTTTGCCCATCAAAGGCGCAAAGAATTGGCTGCCGCGAGCATCAGTAAATAATTCGAGACTAATCTTATCACCCACTTGGAAAGTGCGCCCAAGAGGCGGTGTGACAAAACGGCAGCCACTTTTGGAGAGATCTCTTACCTCACAATCCGACTTATGCGTTCCTACCGTTGCTTTTCCTGCCAGATTCACATCGTAACGAGCTTCTTTGCGCAGTTGGGTCACTTGCATGCTGTTGGGAATGGATAACATGGCGAGCGGTATAGGCTCTTGCAAGACATGTAACAACTGGCTACGAAAATGGATTAAAGCCCCTTCGCCACGTGGTGAAATAGCTCTGATATTCATCCAAAAACCTTCTTGGAAGAAAAAAGAGAGATCATCTGCGGAAATTTTAGGAATTTCTACAAGGAGATGGGAATGAGAGTAGGTACCGATAAATGACGTTTTACACTGAAATTTCGTACCAACGGGAGTGGTTATACTTAAGGTTAGTTCGCTGCTGTGCTCAACCATAGATAACGCATCAGTACTATTAAGTGTCGATAGGGTTTTGTTACGTTCAACCGAATGATTTTGGCTCTGTTCATCTTTCAGCACTGCCGACTGCGATTCCATCTTATTTTCTCCGTGATGCAGTAGCTGCATTTTATTCTAATTTTTGTAATAGTTTAAATTCTA
>AEZC01000191.1 GCA_000257205.1 Vibrio ordalii ATCC 33509
GCATATTGGCTTTATACTCCGAATGATTTTATGGGCTTTGCCGATAGCTTACGGTATGCAATCACATTCATTGCTAATGTTTACTTTGAAAAACACTCCGGTTATTTTGCTCCAACCTCAGAAACGTTGCCATTACTCCATACTTGGTCATTATCTATTGAAGAACAATTTTACTTTGTCTGGCCGATGGTCTTAATCCTCGCTGCTCGTTACCTCAATTCGCGCTTTTTCTGGGGAGTAATGTTTGCGACTTTAGTTGGATTCATTGGTTATTCTGAATATATGGCTAGATTAGGAGACAGCTCTGGTTATTATTTAATTCAAAGTAGAGCTTTTGAACTCTTGATGGGAGCGCTGTTAGCAATAATGGTTTACCCAAAAAGCCAAAACAGCAGGGAATTACCCAGAGGCTTTTATCATCTTACTGGGATTGTCGGGATGGTTAGCCTAGTTTGGCTCTCTTTCTCTTTGAATGAAAGTGATGTGTTTCCCGGTATTCATGCGCTATTTGTGACTATCACTTCCGCTTTAGTCATTGTCTCTGGGACGTCAAAAACCAGCACTATTTCGTATGTATTGAGTTTGCGCCCCATGGTGCTCATCGGTCGTTTGTCTTACTCATTGTATCTATGGCATTGGCCGGTATTGGCTTTTTATCGTTACTATTTCATTAGCTTTACGATTGTCGATGCCATCATTTGTGGAATGATCACGGTTATTCTCTCTTTTGCCTCTTGGCTGTGGGTAGAAAACCCTTTGCGGCATGCGCAGATTGGCAAGCGATGGGTTTACTTGTTTTATTTGATTTTGCCGATTGGATGTTCGGTCGTGATTGCTAAACAGATTGTTGCGCAAGATGGTTATCCAACACGATTCAGTGATTCAGTCCAAGCGATATTTAGCCAATCCGCTTATACGTTTGATGATAATAAGAATCATCGTATGCAGATTGTGGATTCGTACCCTTTTGAATCACCAGTGATAGGAGACATCGAGCAACCGATTACAGCTTATATCTGGGGGGATTCACATGCAGGCCATTTTAGAAGTTTTGTTGATGTTTTAGGCAAGCAAGAGGGGTTTGCTGCACTGTTTGGAGGTTTAGGTGGCTGCCCTCCTGTTATTGGAAGCGATTTGATTAAACATGGAAAGCCAGAGCAAAAGTGTTCTGAACGTAATAATGAAATAGCCCTTAAGTTAGCTGAGTTGAAGCCGGATGTGGTTTTTTTAGCTGGACGTTGGACTATGTATGTAGAAACAACACGTTCTGTTGGCGAGAAAGGTAGCCGTGTCTACTTAGGTGATGAAACAGATTATAGCGAATCGATTGATAATAGCCGTAGAGCTTTCAAAGAAGGTTTAGAACGGACAATTAAGCATTTGGTTGAAGCTGGTATTAAGCCTATTTTGTTTGAACAAGTGCCAGATTATGACTTCAACCCTAGCAATTGTTTAGTTAAGAAAGCTACCTATGGATGGATGAAAGATGCATCCTGTGATTTACCTTTAAGTGCAATGCTTGAACGACAGGAGATGACAAATACAATTATTGATGAGATTGCAAAAAAATATCCACAAGTTGAAGTTATCCCAATTTTATCAATTATTTGTGATGAGGTTAGCTGTAAAAGTCAGCTAAATAGTACTCCCTTGTATATGGATAACAATCATCTTAATTATGAAGGTGCGAGAGTATTAGCAGAATACTGGTTAGGGATAAATCAATGAAATTTCAGTAAGGGGCTAGCTGATCCATCTGAACGGAGTGATACCTAAAGTAGCTTAATTCTCTATTCTTAGTGATTGATATATTAAAAAACGCAATTGGCTGACGATTGCGTTTTTTTGTTTTATGGCCAAAACGTAGGACCTGATTGATGGCAATACATG
>AEZC01000192.1 GCA_000257205.1 Vibrio ordalii ATCC 33509
CACAATAAGCACATAAATAAAAACGCCTTGGTTAATTACTATTAACTGCTAAAATATCGCAACGTCAATAGGCAACACTCAGAGTGTTGCTTTGTTTTTATTCACCGCCGTTGGGAAACGTAAGAGCAACCTATGTCACAACAAGCCACCACCCGTTTAAACAAATACATCAGTGAAACTGGTTTCTGTTCTCGTCGAGAGGCTGATAAGCTAATTGAACAAGGCCGAGTAACCATCAATGGGTTATTGCCAGAAATGGGCACTAAAGTCACGCCGAACGATGAGGTGTGTATTGATGGTAATCCATTAAAATCAAAAGAAAAACCGATATACATTGCCCTTAACAAACCGACTGGAATCACCTGCACAACAGAGCGCGATATTCCAGGTAACATTGTTGATTTTATTGGCCACCACAAACGTATTTTCCCGATAGGTCGATTAGACAAACCATCTGATGGACTGATCTTTCTGACTAACGATGGTGACATAGTCAATAAGATATTACGTGCTGGTAATAACCATGAAAAAGAGTACGTCGTCCGAGTAGATAGACCCATCACCGACGAATTTCTACATAAGATGGCCTCTGGTGTGGAAATTCTTGATACGGTGACACTGCCTTGCAAAGTAACCCAAGAAACGAAGTTCTCCTTTAGAATTGTGTTAACACAAGGGTTAAACCGTCAAATTCGTCGTATGTGTGAGGCCTTAGGTTACGAAGTGTTTAAACTACGCCGAGTTCGTATTATGAACATCAGCCTAGACGGTATCCCTAATGGTGAATGGCGTTATTTAAGCGACGAGGAAGTCGCTGAAATATTAGCAATGTGTGAGAGTTCTTGTGGTACAGAAGATGCGTCAAAACTTGATGCAACCGGTAAGCGTATTCGCAAAGCCACCGATGCAAAACTGTATGATAGTCGTGAGCAAAATCAAACCTCGACGGCACGCAGAAATCAAAAGCCAAAAACGTTCCAAGGACGCAATGCTGATGAGTTTCGCCATGCTCCAAATACAAAAAGAGCACCGCGCCGACCCACAAATTCATCACAAGGTACTCCAGCTAATAGCCACAGAAAAAGCAGTACATTAAGTCTTAAAAAATAATCATCGAACAATGCGTTAATTCTGTTGAGCAATAAAATGACCGTAATGACGCATCACTGAAGCAACGATAAAAAAGGAGAAACATTCGTTTCTCCTTTAAGACAGCATAAAATTAACGCTTATTTCGTACCAAAAATCTTATCGCCAGCATCGCCAAGACCAGGAACGATATAACCTTTATCATTCAATTTCTCATCAATTGCCGCCGTATAGAGCTCCACATCAGGGTGCGCTTTTTCTAACGCCGCGATGCCTTCAGGCGCTGCAACTAAAACGAGAATTTTAAATTGGTTACAGCCGCGCTCCTTGAGCAAATCGATCGTCGCAATCATGGAACCGCCAGTTGCCAGCATTGGGTCAACCACAAGCGCAATTCGCTCCTCAATATTAGAAGCGAGTTTGTTGAAATAAGGGACAGGCTCAAGCGTTTCTTCATCACGATAGATGCCAACAACACTAATCCGCGCACTTGGAATGTGCTCCAAAACGCCGTCCATCATGCCAAGACCAGCACGCAAAATAGGTACTACCGTTACTTTTTTACCTTTGATTTGATCAATTTCAACTGGGCCATTCCAGCCTTCAATCGTCACTTTTTCTGTTTCAAAGTCTGAGGTTGCTTCATAAGTTAGTAGGCTACCCACTTCTGTAGCTAACTCACGAAAACGCTTAGTGCTGATATCCCCTTCCCTCATTAACCCAAGTTTGTGCTTAACTAGAGGGTGTTTAACTTCAACAACTTTCATTTTCATCTCCGACGACATTTAAACAAACCTTCGAATTGTACACACTTTTTATGCTAATTTCAGTGCCAATTATAAACAAAAAAACTGACGCAAACGTTTTCCTTTTTGTTTTAAGCCCTGTTAGAATAGCGCCGTTTTCATATCCAACTTATGACCGAGGACTTCCCCGTGAGCGGTAATAACACTTCTCTTAGTTACAAAGATGCTGGCGTAGATATTGATGCAGGCAATGCACTTGTTGAACGAATTAAAGGCGCCGTCAAACGCACTCGTCGCCCTGAAGTTATGGGTGGCATTGGTGGTTTTGGCGCGCTTTGCGAGCTACCAACTAAATATAAACATCCTGTTTTAGTCTCTGGCACCGATGGAGTTGGCACAAAACTTCGCCTCGCATTGGATATGAATAAGCACGACACCATTGGCATTGACTTGGTTGCGATGTGCGTTAACGATTTGATTGTTCAAGGTGCTGAACCGCTTTTCTTTCTGGACTACTATGCCACGGGTAAATTGGATGTAGATACAGCGGCTGATGTGGTGTCGGGTATTGCCGATGGTTGTGTGCAAGCAGGTTGCGCTTTGATCGGTGGTGAAACCGCTGAAATGCCGGGCATGTACGAAGGTGAAGATTACGATGTCGCTGGCTTTTGTGTCGGTGTGGTTGAAAAAGAAGAGATCATCGATGGCTCAAAAGTGGCAGCAGGTGATGCTCTGATTGCGGTTGGCTCTAGCGGCCCTCACTCAAACGGCTATTCATTAGTTCGCAAGATTTTGGAAGTATCAGGTGCCGACAAAAATGAAGACTTGGCTGGCAAAACGATTGGTGAGCACTTACTGACACCAACCAAGATTTACATCAAATCAGCGCTTAAGATGATCGCCGAGCACGATATTCACGCCATTTCGCACATTACTGGCGGTGGTTTCTGGGAAAACATTCCTCGCGTTCTTCCGCAAGGGACGAAAGCGGTGATTGACGGCAATAGCTGGGAATGGCCAATTATTTTCCAATGGCTGCAAGAAAAAGGGAATGTAACCACTCACGAAATGTACCGCACATTTAACTGTGGTGTAGGACTGATTGTTGCGCTTCCAATGGATCAAGCACAAGCGGCGGTTCAATTACTGCAAGCGGAAGGCGAAAATGCGTGGGTTATCGGTCATATTGCTGAAGCTCAACTCGATGAAGAGCAAGTAGAGATCAAATAACTGATGAAAAGTATTGTTGTTTTAGTTTCAGGAAATGGCACCAACTTACAGGCTATCCTTGATGCGTGTGAAACGAAAATTAAAGATGGCAAAGTAACGGCTGTTTTTTCAAACAAAGCAACTGCTTATGGCTTAGAACGAGCTAAAAAAGCAGGTGCGGCGGCGGTGCATATTGACCCAAATGCCTTTGACACGCGAGATGCGTTTGATGCGGTATTGATGGAGCAAATTGACCAATACGCGCCTGACTTAATCATTCTTGCTGGCTACATGCGTATTCTGAGTGGTGAGTTTGTGCGTCACTATTTAGGACGGATGCTCAATATTCATCCTTCTTTACTTCCTAAATATCCTGGGTTGAATACCTACCAACGCGCGATTCACTCGGGTGATGAAGAGCATGGCACCAGTGTGCATTTTGTGACTGAACAACTTGATGGTGGCCCAGTCATTCTACAAGCAAAAGTGCCTATTTTTGATGAAGATACCGTTGATATTTTGACTCAACGTGTCCAAGCTCAAGAGTATCGAATTTACCCACTAGTGGCACAATGGTTCGTTGAAGGACGCTTGGAAATGCGTGAAGGTAAAGCCTATTTAGATGGCCAATTACTTGGCATGCATGGTTATGCTTTCGATGAATAAATCGTATCTCTGAATAGTGCGAAAAAGGTTGCCTCAACAGCAACCTTTTTTATTGTCATCTCAAATGCGATTCAAACCGCAGTAAATAGAACAAGCTTAAGAATAAAAAACTTAAATGGGTGCTTGACAGCCTGGCTTTGCCGCGGCAAAGGGAATGTCAGCTAAGGACTGCGCATTGCCATCAACGTATTCGCCATAATGGAAAATCGCATATTCGCCTGGTTTCATTCGTTGCCAAGTTTCATTTCCCGTCAGTGGCTGAGTCGCAATCACAGACACAACATCATCAGGCGTTGTTTCTTCTTGGAAGTTAATCTCGACATCTTCATCAAGCAGGCTCGCTTTACCAAAGGGGGCACGTCGAGTAATCCAGTACAGATGATTCGTGCAATAGGTCACCACAAACTCACCGTCAGAAAGTAGCATATTAAACACACCTTGCTGCTTCAGTTGATCGCAACACTTCGCAACGAATTGAAACATGCTGAGCATATCTTGAGGCGGTTCAGGATAACGCGCTTCTAACTGCTTTAACAACCAACAGAAAGCTTGCTCGCTATCCGTTTCACCAACAGGGCGATAGCGCCCAGTTTCTAGCTGCTGGTGATCCGCCAACTGTCCATTGTGAGCGAACGTCCAATATCTCCCCCACAATTCTCGAGTGAATGGGTGAGTATTTTCCAAATTCACCCCACCGCGATTTGCTTGACGAATATGGCTAACCACTGCCCGACTTTTTATAGGGTAACTCTGCACAAGCTCTGCAATTTTTGACTGAAAGCTAGGGTTAGGATCTTTAAAGGTGCGAAACCCCTTCCCTTCATAGAAAGTGATTCCCCAACCATCACGATGCGGCCCCGTGTTCCCGCCACGCTGAATCAACCCAGTAAAACTAAAGCAAATATCAGTCGGCACATTGGCACTCATACCGAGCAATTCACACATGGTTTAATGCACTCCCTTTTGCAACCACAAACATATTAAAAGAAAAGAACGGTGTTGAACTTCTTACGCCATCTCTTTTTCAATCAGTTGGATAACGATATGGATGATCTTGATATGGATTTCTTGGATACGATCCGCGTAGCCGAAGTGCGGGACACGAATCTCGATATCCGCTAAACCCGCCATTTTCCCACCATCTTTACCGGTCAGTGCAATGGTCTTCATCCCTTTAGCTTGGGCCGCTTCAATCGCTTTCAAAATGTTCCCCGAGTTACCAGAAGTCGATAGGCCAAACAGGACATCGCCTTTTGAACCCACAGCTTCCACATAGCGAGAGAATACAAAATCGTAACCAAAATCATTGCTAACGCAAGACAAATGGCTTGGATCTGAAATAGCAATACCAGGATAACCCGGACGATTCTCGCGATAGCGCCCCGTCAGCTCTTCAGCAAAGTGCATTGCATCACAGTGGGAACCGCCATTACCGCAAGAGAGCACTTTTCCGCCTTGCTTAAATGAGTCGGCAATCAGTTTTGCGGCGGCCTCAATTTGAGCGATGTTATGCTCATCATTAAGAAATTTGTTTAGCACGTCAGCCGCTTCGGTCAATTCACTTTTAATTAAATCCTGATACATAGATATATTCTCTTTTTAATCTGTTTACCGATAGGCTCCATCAATCAAGAGCCAGTAACAGTCTTGAGTTTACCCAAACCATCCTTTCTGTCGATAGTTCGACTTCAAGAATTGTTGTTTTCTCTCGCTTCCCACTCCAGAAAGCCCTCTATGGGTTGTTTATTTTGAGGTTTTGCCCTACATGGATCACTTTTTGAACAATACAAGGTTTTACATTTCGTTAATAATTTGATTACACTTAGCACTGGTTAGACCACTTACACAAACGAGACGACTAACAACACTCCCCAATGCACTGAGAAAAATCAGCCGCAATGGCGTGAATACAGTCTCAAAGGAATGAAATTATGGACATCTTGCTCTCTATACTTGGTTTTCTCACCGTGTTCGGTGTGTGCCTCTACCACAGAATGTCACTTTTTAGCGCATTAGTTGCGCTAACGGTAACCATGGTGGTTCTTACCCTGCTGGATTACACCGGGGTGATTGGATGGTTGCTGTATTTAGCGGCTATCGCTTTATTAGCCGTTCCCTCTATCCGTCAAAGCGTGATTAGCGAAAAAGCATTAACACTGTTCAAAAAAGTGCTGCCTGCAATGTCACAAACCGAAAAAGAGGCATTAGATGCAGGAACCGTTTGGTGGGAAGCTGAACTGTTTAAAGGCAAACCGAACTGGAACAAACTACACAAAATTGCAGCGCCGACATTAAGTGCACAAGAGCAAGCCTTTATTGATGGACCAGTCAACGAAGTGTGTGCCATGGTTAGCGATTATCAAGTTACGCATGAATTAGCCGACTTACCTCCTGAGGTTTGGCAATATTTAAAAGATCATAAATTCTTCGCCATGATCATTAAAAAACAATACGGCGGCTTGGAATTTTCAGCTTATGCACAATCCATTGTGCTACAAAAGCTAACGGGTGTATCTGGTGTGCTTTCATCCACCGTTGGTGTACCGAACTCTTTAGGCCCAGGCGAACTTTTACAACATTATGGTACTGAAGATCAGAAAAACCATTACCTGCCACGTTTAGCGGAAGGTAAAGAGATTCCCTGTTTTGCATTAACCAGCCCAGAAGCGGGTTCCGATGCAGGTTCAATTCCTGATTTTGGCGTGGTATGTAAAGGGAAATGGGAAGGCAAAGAAGTGTTAGGGATGCGCCTAACGTGGAACAAGCGCTATATCACGCTCGCCCCAGTTGCAACCGTATTAGGCCTAGCATTCAAACTGCGCGATCCTGACGGCTTACTTGGGGATAAAACAGAGCTTGGCATCACTTGTGCGCTCATCCCAACCCACTTAAAAGGAGTTGAAATTGGCAATCGCCACATGCCATTGAACGTTCCATTCCAAAATGGTCCGACACGTGCTAACGATTTGTTTGTGCCACTGGATTTCATCATTGGCGGACCAAGCATGGCAGGACAAGGCTGGCGTATGCTTGTAGAGTGTTTATCGGTTGGACGTGGCATTACGTTACCTTCTAACTCGACGGGCGGAATTAAAACTGCGGCGCTAGCAACAGGAGCTTACGCTCGGATTCGTCGTCAATTTAAGCAACCAATTGGCCATATGGAAGGTGTCGAAGAGCCATTAGCACGTTTAGGTGGTAACGCTTATGTGATGGATGCGGCGAGCAATTTAACCGTAGCTGGTATTGATCTGGGCGAAAAACCCTCGGTCATTTCCGCTATAGTCAAATACCACTGTACCCACCGTGGTCAACGCAGCATTATTGATGCAATGGATATCGTGGGCGGCAAAGGCATTTGTATTGGTCCTGCTAACTTTTTAGCTCGCAGCTACCAAGGTGCACCGATTGCCGTAACCGTCGAAGGGGCCAATATTCTGACTCGCTCAATGATCATCTTTGGTCAAGGCGCTATCCGTTGTCATCCTTATGTTTTAGAAGAAATGAACGCCGCTTATTCACAAGATTCTGATGCCGTTGAGAAATTTGACGCAGCTCTTGCAGGTCACGTCAGCTTCACCATGAGTAATCTTGTCCGCAGTATTTGGTTTGGCGTTACCGATGGTTTTGGTTCATCTGCACCGACTAATGATGCAACCAAACGCTACTATCAACAACTAAACCGTTACAGCGCTAACTTAGCACTGCTTTCTGATATTTCGATGGCTGTATTGGGAGGCTCTCTCAAACGTAAAGAGCGTTTGTCAGCACGCCTTGGCGATATTTTGAGCCAACTCTACCTCAGTTCTGCCACACTTAAGCGTTTTGAAAATGATGGTCGTCCTGTGGAGGATCTTCCTTTGGTTCATTGGGGTCTGCAAGACAGTTTGAAGCAGACGGAAGTCGCTATTGATGAATTATTAGCCAACTTCCCGAATAAAGCGATTGGTAAGGTACTTCGTATATTGTTGATGCCGATTGGTCGAGTACGCAAAGCACCTAGCGATAAATTAGATAGCCAAGTTGCGCAGATCCTACAAACACCGAGTGAAACTCGTTCACGCATCGGTCGCAACCAATATCTCGCCCCAACGGCGCATAATGCGGCGGGTAAGATTGAACAAGCACTGGACATCATTTTACGTGCAGAGCCTTTGTTCGATAAAGTGTGCAGCGTCACCAATCAACGCCGTCCATTTTTGCGTTTAGATGAAGTGGCCGCCATTGGCTTACAACAAAAAATTCTAACCGAACAAGAAGCACAGCTATTAACGGAAGCTGAGGCTCATCGTTTGTATACCATTAATGTCGATGATTTTGCGCCACAGGAACTGGCCGCAAAGCCTCAATATCCGGCAATAAATGATGTTGCGTAAGTCAATCTATTGAATGTCAAAGGGCGCTTTAAGCGCCCTTTTCTATGACTAGAATACAGAATCAAGAGGTTGCCAACTCGGCAACATCCCTTGTTATTTCTTCGGCATATTCAACTGTAATTCGGGTTGCAACGCCTTTTTCGCTTTAATCTTACGCATCACAAACCACGCTAGAAGACCTATGAATATTGCAACAATATTACCAATCACGATGAACATAATACTGCGACTCGTTGCCTCTTCTCTCATCTGAATAATCAGTTGCTCCTGTTCAAGCCTACGCTGCTTAATCTCTTCTTCCATCTGCAAACGGCGAGTCTCCTCAATGTTAACATCATCCACCACGCTGTAAGTACGCTCTGAAAGTGGGAAATAAAGTGGGCGCTGGCTAGCGAGTTCTGTTGCATATAACCTTCCAGACCAACGATAGTTACCGTTATCCCCTTTGTATGGAATTTCCAAATTAAGCTTGAGTGACTCTTTTCCGGATAGTCCTTCAGTAGCAAAAATATCATCATAAATATTGGCATGCTCAACATGCGCCGCTATCGATCCGGGTTCAACCATGCCTAACTCACCTGCAAAGACAATTTGGTGCGGCGCGCCATCTACTCGGGACTGGATAAAGGTAGTCGACACTGGCGTAGGGTAAACTAACACTTCTTGCTCTTGAGCGCGTAAAAACACACCGTTACCAGAAGTGATCCTAACACGGTATTTACCCGGCACTGGAGTGATAGACAACGCAACCGTAAATACACCATCACCAGGACGTTCATCTAAACCACGTCCATCATCAGCAAATTCACCAATAACCTCAGGTAATGGACGCGCCTCTTTGATCAGTTCTTGTTCATTTTCAACGAACTTAGTAAAAGTCACTTTTAAGTTGACTCTATCGAGAAAGTCTCTCAACAATAAAGGCTTACCGTCGGAGGTTAAGCGAGCTGTAAATTTTAATTCTTCACCATGATACAAACGGCTAGGAAATACATCTGTATCCAATTGCAAGTGTGAGATTAGCTTAATGCTATTTTGTGGCGAAACCTTTCCTATAGCCTGCCAAGGGCCAGGCATTGGCTTATCAATTGAAATGATATCCATTGTGGGTTCCTGATACCAACGCATATTCTCATCGTACCGCCACGCGTAATATTTCTTACCATCTGGCCGCACAAGCACCACTGGCTGAGATGACTTTTCGCGATACACGACAAAAGTAATTTGTGAAATGGTTGGATCCACTCGAAAACGATTATCGAGCAGCGACATCGAGGAGGGATTTGCCGCAAAAACGCCAATACTCCACATCAGCGCAGCAATAGCCACCATTATCCTCAACATATTTTCTCCTACTGACGCCAAAGGCAACTTCCACTCTTTTCGACTAGATCCAATCTTTCTTGGTGTGCTTGTAGTTCATCGGCACAAGCATGCAAAACCTTTAGCTTTTTCCGACCTGCGACAGCTCGTTTTATTGACTCTCCTCCCACACTGCCATCACTGCGCGTTCCAGCATTAAATTGTAAAGAGGTTTGCCCACCTGTCATCAGCAGATAAACGTCCGCTAATATCTCCGCATCGAGCAATGCACCGTGCAAGGTACGATGTGAGTTATCGATACCATAACGATCACAAAGTATATCCAAATTGTTGCGTTTGCCGGGGAAAATACGCTTTGCCATAGCAAGCGTATCGGTCACTTTGCAATACTGCTCCGTCTTACCGATTTTAGCGTCGAGCTTGCGAAACTCGTAATCCATAAAACCGACGTCGAAGGGAGCGTTGTGTGCCACCAGCTCTGCTCCCTTGATGAAATCTAAAAACTCTTGATGCACATCGCGATATTGCGGTTTATCCACCAAAAATTCATCGGTAATGCCGTGGATCTCGATCGCTTCTAACTGAATCTCACGATCGGGTTTCAGGTAGACATGGAAGTGGCGGCCAGTAAGCTTTCGGTTGATAATTTCAACGGCACCGATTTCAATAATGCGGTGTCCCTCATAATGAGGGCCGCCTTCACGGTTCATACCCGTGGTTTCCGTATCAAGAACGACGATACGTTGGGATTGGGAATTGCTGCTAGTATTCATAAGGATATGTATGTCAGACTATGCCAATAATGTGCGTAACCTAATAGTATCAAATCATGACAAAACAGGTGGAAATTTTCACTGATGGATCTTGCTTAGGTAATCCTGGCCCGGGTGGGTATGGGGTTGTCCTTCGTTATAAAGGAACCGAAAAAACGTTAGCCAAAGGCTATCGACTCACCACTAACAACCGAATGGAAATGTTAGCGGCAGTGGTTGCACTGCAAACACTGAAAGAGCCATGTAATGTTATTCTCACCACAGACAGCCAATACGTTCGTCAAGGTATTACTCAGTGGATCCACAACTGGAAAAAACGCGGTTGGAAAACATCGGATAAAAAACCAGTGAAGAATGCCGATTTATGGCAAGCACTCGATAAAGAAAGCGCCCGCCACACCATTGACTGGCGCTGGGTGAAAGGCCATGCGGGTCATCGTGAAAATGAAATGTGCGATGAATTAGCACGCAATGCAGCAGAAAACCCAACCGAAGACGATATTGGGTATCAAGCATCCGAATAAGGGTCACAGGCCTTATCTTGGTTCTGAGTTGATAAACGGTAGTTCAAGCTAACGGGCGAAAGACGCCGTTTAAAACGCCAATGAGGTTTAATCGGTTTCAAGGGATAAGTACGTTTGCGCGCTACAATGAAATACAGGCTACCAAATGGAGCGGCCCAGTCGCCAATACCATTTTCCAACCACGCCCACATGGGTTGATATTTTTGCATCGGAAAAAGGGCATATTGGTCACAGTCAATCACTTGATAGTTCAAGACACTCAGCCAGTCCTTAATCCGGTTAGCGGTAAACATACGACCGCTCCAAGGTAAGTTATGTTTTCGCCAAGGCATCAAACTTGCGATCCCCGTAAAACTGATTGGATTAAACCCCGTAATAATGATGTAGCCATCATCCATCATCACGCGGTCAACTTCGCGTAAGATACGATGCGGATCGCCACAATAATCCAGTTGATGCGCTAAAATAGCCACATCAAAACTCCTCTCAAGGAAAGGCAACTCACCACTATCGGCAATCACATTATGAAGTGGGTTTTTGATATCAAGATGAACTTGGTGTTGAATATTGCAGTTGCAACTGGCAAGCTCACAACTCAAACCACCGAGCTTAAGCATATGATAGCCAAATAATTTAGGGCACCATTCATCAAGCCGAGTCTGAATAGAATCGCTAACCCATTGACCATTTTTAAGTTGTGACCAAGAGTGAGGTTTATCTAATTTCTTTTCGCTACGTGCTGGCTTCATCGATAACCTATTTCACCTCGGTGATTGGAGATACTCATGTTACAGATCAAAAGCATACCCGCATTTAATGATAATTACATCTGGCTGATCCAAAATAGCGATCAGCGTTGTGCTGTGGTCGATCCCGGTGATGCAGCACCAGTGCTTGAGTACCTCTCGAAGCATCAATTTACGCTCGAAGCAATATTAATTACCCACCATCACCATGATCACATTGGTGGTGTTGCAGAACTGGTTCGCCAGTTTCCCAGCATTAACGTTGTTGGTCCCGCTCATGAACCTATTCCTACCTTAACGCACGCGGTTGAAGCTGGCGATCAGCTAGAACTGTTCAATGAAATCTTTATGGTGCTTGATCTCGCCGGACACACAAAAGGTCACATTGGCTATGTCGGTGACAATAAACTGTTTTGTGGCGATGTACTGTTCTCTGCAGGGTGTGGCCGTGTTTTTGAGGGCACAATGGAGCAAATGTTTACGTCACTGTGTAAACTTGCCGCATTACCAGAAGAGACTGAGGTCTATTGCGCGCACGAATATACCGCAAGTAACATCGCATTTGCTTTGGCTGTTGAGCCCGATAATGACCAGCTTCAACAATATCGAGATACCGTCAACCGGCTTCGAGCCCAGCAGAAATCGACATTACCGACCACGATCCGCCAAGAAAAATGGATCAATCCGTTCTTGCGAACCCAACAAGAGAGTGTGATGAAATCCGTTGCGAATCGTACTCAGCAAACCGATCCTTTATCAATTTTTACCGCATTACGTGAGTGGAAGAACGAATTTTAACGATTTGCTGCTTGTCATAGCAATAAAGTGCCAAGTATTATCACCAGCCATTAAGTCAAAGGGCTGAGATAGATGCGATTTCAATTTAGCTGGGTGATGGTGCTCTTGTTCGCGGGGTGCCAAATCACTCAGCCAACAGACCAAACAACAGCGCCAAACGCCAAAGAGGCCAATAGCCCTCAGATTCAGACACCAAAAGAGATAACTAAACCAAAGCCGTCATCTGCAAAAAAGACAACGCCTAAAGCGATCACGCCACAAGAGCAGAAGGACGTATGGCAGCGTATTGCCATGCAGCTGTCGATGGATATCCCAGATCAAAAATCAGTAAATTATTATCGAACTTGGTATCTTAAACACCCTAATCACCTGCAAACTGTTGCTGAGCGAGCAAAGCCATTTCTTTACCTGATCACAGAGAAAATTGAGCAGCGCGGCTTACCACTTGAGTTAGCACTCTTACCCATTGTTGAAAGCTCGTTTGATGCCTTTGCCTACTCACACGGTAGCGCTGCGGGGCTGTGGCAATTTGTGCCGAGTACGGGAGAAATGTATGGCCTAGAGCAAAATTTTTGGTATGACGGAAGACGAGATGTAGACGCTGCAACGGATGCTGCTTTGAATTATCTCACTGCATTAAATAAGCGTTTTGATGGTGATTGGAGCCATGCGATTGCCGCCTATAACAGCGGTGGTGGGCGGATCTCTAGCGCGATTCGTAAAAATCACAAGGCTGGTAAACCAACCGACTTTTTCTCACTCGACTTACCCGATGAAACCACAGGCTACGTCCCTAAATTACTCGCACTGGCCGATATTGTTGCCAATCAAGAAAAATATGGCATTGAAATCCCAGCGATTGCTAACAAACCAGTATTAACGTTAGTCGACCCTCAAGAGCAGCTTGATCTTGCCATTGCCGCCAATTACGCGGGAATGAGCGTGAAAGAGCTGCAAAGTTACAATCCGGCTTACAACCACTGGGCAACCTCACCAACGGGGCCTTATCAACTGTTACTCCCATTGAATAAAGTCGAGCAATTTGTACAGAAAGTTGAAGAGAATCGCGGTAAGGGGATGAAGTTAGTACGCTACAAGGTAAAATCCGGCGATAGCTTGAGTGTGATTGCTCAACAGCACAATACCACCAGTAAAGTGATTCAGACGGCCAACAATCTCAATGGCAACGTCATTCGCATTGGGCAGCATTTAATGATCCCGACATCCGTAAAAGACGAAAAAACATACGCACTCAGTGCCAGTAACCGCTTAGCAAAAACGCAAGCGATGGCCCGTGGTCAGTATAAGCTGTCTCATACGGTAGCCAAAGGTGATAGCTTATGGATCATTGCCAAACAGCACAATGTTTCCCATCAATCCTTAGCACAATGGAACGGTATGGGGCCAAGAGACACGTTGAAGATTGGCCAAAAACTGGTCATTTGGAAAAATAGCAGTGAAGGTGCCATCATTCGTACTGTTTTTTATCAAGTGCGTAGCGGCGATACACTCAGCACCATAGCCAATAAGTTTAAAGTCAAAAGCCTCGACATTGTGAAATGGAACGAGCTTGCAAACCAAAAGTACTTAAAGCCGGGTCAAAAACTCAAGCTCTACGTCGATGTCACTAAGGTCAGTGTATGAATCCTTCCAGTAACCCATTAATCATGTTGGTGGATGTTTTCCGTTCCCCTACGTCTTGTTTTTTAGCCCTTCATCAACGTGGAATGTGGGGTTGGCAGCCTTATCTCTTTTTAATCCTGAGCCCCTTTCTATTTTGGGGGGCTTATTTTGACGTGGTTAACTTTGAATGGCTAAAAGCGGGACTCTCAGCGCAATTGGCAATGGTCAACCCTACTCAGCTTGAAATGTTAGATGCCAACACCTTGATGGCCAGTGAAATTATCAGTGATGTGGTAGGCCGCACGCTAACGATTTTCATGTTGGCATTGTGGTTCAATTTGGCGACCAAGCAGAGCCAACATCAGCACGGTTTCTGGCGTTGGTTTGCCGCAAGTGCTGTCATCACTTTCCCAGCCGTGTTGGGCGATCTCGCCAGTTACGCGAGCTTATTACTCAAACATGGCTACGTGATGACTTACGCTGCTGATCTTAACAGTTTAAATGGTCTAATTAAGTTGCCACTGACTAATGATTGGTCCCAATTTGCCAGCTCCTTCCCACTGCTTTTGCCTTGGTACATCGTACTTGGCTACGCGGCGGTGGGCGCATGGACAGAGCTTGAACGCGGCCAAGCTCTGGTGATTTCGGCGCTGCCTTGGATTGGCTATTACCTGATTTGGGCACTGTACATCTCAATCAGCTAGAAAGCCGTTATAAGCTGAAACTCGCCAATAGTGGGTTATGATCAGAAGCGTCCGTTACGGGCGCTTTTGCATTGAGTAGTGTTAAACCGCGATAAAAAAGATGATCGAGCACCAAGCCCGTCACAAATTGAACTCGGTGATCGGGTTCGAACGACACTTCCTGCAAACCCACACGATTTAATGCAGCAGTTAATGTGTCCATCCTTGCTTGACTCCAGCTATTAAAATCGCCACCGACAATCAGCGGCCCGTGATGTGTTTTTAATTGAACGAGTAACGCTTCCAACTGATTGGCATACTCTTGCGTACCATAGGTAAAGTTCACTGCATGCAGGTTTACAACCGCCAGAGTCTGACCATCACTTAAACGATACAGGGCGTAAATCGCCGATTTGGGTAAGCGCAACCAAGGCTCTAATTCGGTGTAAGCACACGCTAATACTGGCATCTGCCTACCAAGATTTAACACTCCGGCTGATTCACCAAAAACTCGAAAAGCATCCTCTTGTGTCCCACCCCACTGTTTTTGGCTGATCCACTCTTTCAATGACAAGGTCATGCTCGCTTCTTGTAGCAACACCAATTGGGCATCTTGGCTGAATTTATTCAGCTCACTTTGCCATGTTGCTCTATTTTGTTTATAGATATTCCAAACCAGTACATTGAGCTGACCATGCTCATCTATTACGCGAGCGTTTGGATTATCGTAACAAATCAGTGGCGATGAAGTGCTTTTGCCATCAATAGTCAACAATTGCGGCGTTGAAGGAATAGTAAAAATAGAGAAAAAACTAACCACAGCCGCGGTAATCAGCAACAGCGGCAAAACAAGCAGATATTTTCTTTTCATAACGTTCAACAAAATTGGTAGGGATGTATTCAAAAGAGACAAAAAAGGAGCCATTGGCTCCCTTCTTCTCGGTATATAGCTAAATAGCGTCTTCGTCTTCTTCACCGGTACGAATTCGTACCACTCGTTCAATATTAGTAATGAAAATTTTACCATCACCAATTTTTCCCGTTTGCGCCGTCTCAATAATGGTGTCAACGCAGCGATCAGCGACATCGTCAGTCACCACAATTTCAAGCTTCACTTTAGGTAAGAAATCCACCATGTACTCAGCGCCACGGTACAATTCAGTATGCCCTTTCTGACGACCAAATCCTTTTACTTCAGAAACAGTCATACCCGTGATCCCCACTTCAGCTAACGCTTCGCGGACGTCATCAAGTTTAAATGGCTTAATAATGGCTTCGATTTTTTTCATGTTCATCCCTTAAACTTTCATCAATTGGTGGCATTATCTGCTAGCCGTTAATAACAATCAACCAAAGCTCTACTGGATTTAGCCCTTTTGTTACTTAAAGTTCACAACTATTTGAAATGGACTAGCACTTTGAGTAACGGTAGAAGTCGCTCTGTTATTAAGCTCGCGCTGGCAACAAGTTTTTATCTGGTAAACAAAAAGGGTAATCCTCTGAAAGTTCACTAGCAGGACAACTGATCACTTGTTCATTATTTAGGCCACAGTCACGCATATACATCAAGGTAGCAAAGCTATCAATCACGTGCGTTGGATAAATGGGTCCCGCATCTCGATATGCTTCCATTAAAGGCAAATGGTCATTTTGGTAGCAAACTATCTTTTCTGGCGCATCCACAATCCAACGAGGGAAATAGATAGCCCCATGAACCACATAATCATATAAGTTCAATGTTAATGCGACACTTGTGCCTGTCGCTTCAACCCAAGAAACTCGGTAAACCGACTGTGCGACGCGTGAAATAGACACTCGTTGATCTTTGACCCAACGTCCACCAACGATGCCTGAGTGGACACGGTAATCAATGGTTGTCTCATTTTTTATATACAGTTCATAACGCCAACCTTGATCATAGGTATAGATGAAGCTTTTACCCAGAAAATAACTTAAATCATTTCGCTCAAAATTCATGATGGGTCCTCTATTATAGATTGTGGCTTATTGGAATAATTACTTTTGTACTGAGAGTCTCCATCATTGGATTGGTTGCAATCAGAAGCAAAATGAATATGTAACTTGTATTCTGTGCCACAGAAATGAGTATTTGAGCTGAATTTTATCTAAGAATTAATTTACTGAATTTATAAAAAAGTCCGATGGACTTTACCATATCGAACTTTTAATCAGGCGAAACCTATAATGAGTTTAAGAACCACTATATACCCAAACAACTTGGAGTTGCAGGTAGGCGGCAAGTGAGTGAGTCCCCATGAGCATAGGCAAACTATGTGATTGGGGTGAACGAACGTAGCCAACACCGCTGCAGCTTCAAGTAGGAAGGGTATAGACCTACTTCAAGCTGGAATAATAAGCCGCTAAATTGGCAATATCTTCATCAGTGAGCATCATAGATTGTGCTTGCATGACGACGGCTAAACCACCACTGCGTTCTTTGTTTTTATAAGCTTTAACTGATGTTATGAGGTATTGCTCATTTTGCCCTTTTAGGTTTGGGTAACCCGGGATCAGTGCAATCCCGTCTGCGCCGTGACACGCCGCGCAGATAGCCGCTTTGGCTTGCCCTGCGGCTGGGTCTCCAGCAAACGCACTTCCCGCTAACAACGTAAAACCCATAACTATTCCAATCGCGATTTTTTTCATTGCTCCACCTTTATGTCCATATTCATTGTATGTTTTATACGAATTCTGCATGAAAAGCGTTCATTTGTCCCAGATGAGTTCACAATCTTGCCCGCTGAAGTCACGATCAACAAATAAATTTGCAATCGCAACCACTTGATTCCGATGCATCAATATTGGCGTTCTTCGTCGTAACCAACTCGGCACGCCATACTCTTGGAACAATTTTTTTAGCTTTCGACTTCCCACTCGTCCTGAAGGGCATGCTGCCAGCCCTTCAGGATTAAACGTAACGCTTAATTGATGGCAATCATCAGGCAAGGCTATTCCCTTGCTAGCACCATTAGACGATAACGTCAGATTTCCTAATCCATCAGGCAAGGTGACTGATTGATCGGGCACAATCATCGCCTGCCAATCTGAAATGTCTTGATAAGTTTGGATGCAATATAGCTTTTGGTCAAAGCGGCGGATCTCACTTTGTCCTAGTTTAAGACGAGGATTCGCATCAATACGCGCAGACGCCACTTGTTGCCAAATCATCGCCAAATGTTCTTGAGTCGGCATTGACTCCCCCAATTGAGCAAGCCACATTCTTAGCAATTGATAGCGTGCTAATTCGCTGCGATGAGAAAGCGCGGTAATTGATAAACTACCATCAGGCATCTTTGCCTCTTGCATTGCCTCTTGTAGCAGCTCTTCAAGCAACACCTGCTGCTGAGCACATAATGTCGCACTACGAGCAACCGCTTGGTGAATATGCGGCCAGCGCTGCATAAGAACTGGCGTGATGTGATGACGGATAAAATTACGATCAAAACGGGTATCTTGGTTGCTTTCGTCCTCGACCCAATCCAAATTCTGGGTTATGACAAAGCTTTCGATCTGTACGCGAGTCGCCGCAAGCAAAGGACGGACGATTTTCCCCGCGCCAAATGACATCGCTTGCGCCATCGAAGAGAGTCCTTTGGGTCCACTACCACGCTTTAACGCGAGCAAAAATGTCTCGATCTGATCATCGCTATGCTGTCCAGTTAGCAACAAATCGTCAGTGTTAATGTATTTCGCTAAAACTTGGTAACGCGCCGTACGCGCCAATGACTCCACACTTTCACCGCTGTCAGTATCGAGTTGTACCCGTTCAATAAAAAAAGGGATCGCGGCGTGTTGAGCCCAGCGCTGACACTGTTTGGCCCACTCATCGGCATGTTGGCTTAATCCATGATGAACATAAACGGCGCAGCACTCGCAGTTGGTTTCATCACGATATTGCGCCAGTAGTGCAAGCATCACTCGCGAGTCCATACCCCCACTAAAACCCAAGACTAATTGACTGCTTGCTAAGCGATGGCGATTGATAACGTGTGAAAATAGCGAATAAAGTTCAGACATGGGTTTTCAGCGCTAAGAGGAATTGATGCAAGTTTACCTTGAAACGCGCCAAGCAAACCAGCCCTGAAATCGGGCCGATAAAAAAGGGCTGAACAGAATCCAACCCTTTAAATTTATTGTTCACTCGGCTATTTAGCAGTAGCCGTAGTTCATCAAACGTTGATAACGACGAGCCAATAATGTTTCTTCATCCAATGGTTCTAAGTCGGCAAGCTGTTTCAACAATGTTGCTTTCATGTTGGCGGCCATTTGTATTGGATCGCGATGCGCGCCACCTAATGGTTCTTCGATAATTTCATCAATCAGCTCAAGCTCTTTTAAGCGAGGAGCGACTAAGCCCATCGCTTCAGCCGCTTGCGGCGCTTTATCTGAATCTCGCCACAAGATTGAAGCGCATCCTTCTGGCGAAATTACCGCATAAGTGGAATATTGCAGCATGTTCACGTAGTCACCCACGCCAATCGCCAAAGCGCCACCAGAGCCACCTTCACCGACAACATTACAAATAACTGGCACTTTCAAGCCTGACATCACTTTTAGGTTTGTGGCAATCGCTTCAGATTGACCACGCTCTTCAGCGCCAACACCAGGATAGGCGCCTGCGGTATCGATGAAGGTAATAATAGGCATATCAAAACGTTCAGCCATTTTCATCAAACGTAGCGCTTTGCGATAGCCTTCTGGTTTTGGCATTCCGAAGTTACGTCTTACTTTCTCTCTCGTTTCACGTCCTTTTTGGTGACCAATCACCATCACTGGACGTCCCTCTAAACGAGCAATGCCGCCGACAATCGCTTTGTCATCAGCAAAAGCGCGATCACCAGCCAACTCGTCAAACTCAGTGAAGACATGGTTGATGTAATCAAGCGTATAAGGGCGTTGTGGGTGGCGAGCCAATTGAGCCACTTGCCATGCCCCTAAATCACCAAAGATTTTCTTCTTAAGCTCTAAGCTTTTCTTTTCTAGCTGTTCGAGCTCTTTATCGAGATCAACGGACTTATCACCACCATGGCGAGACACGTCGCGTAGCGCCTGAATTTTAGCCTCAAGTTCAGCAATTGGTTTTTCAAATTCTAGAAAATTTAGGCTCATCTACCGATCCTTTTATACTCAGCGTTCAACATATTTGACGCCAAATTTTAGTTAAATTCGAGTTCTACCTGATCTTTGCCAAGTAGCTGTTTCAATTCGTCTAACAATGTATCACTTGTGGTTACACGCCACTGCGTACCAAGAGTGAGTCGCACTCTCGCCTCTGCGCGTTGGTAGTATACATTGACAGGTATAGTCCCTGCTCGGTGAGGCTCTAAGATCTGACTAAAGCGCTCAAAAAACTGGCTGTCTATCTGTGATTGTTCAATCGATATCGACAAGCCACGGGCATATTTTTCACGCGCACTGCCCAAGTCCATGACTTCGCGCGCGGACATTTTAAGGCCACCATTGAAGTCATCAAAGCTGACCTGTCCAGAAATCACTAAAATTCTATCTTTTTCTAACAACTCTGCATACCGCTCTAACGCATCAGAGAATAACATCACTTCCATACGTCCTGAACGATCATCTAAGGTCATGATGCCAATCCGCGTGCCACGCTTGGTGGTCATGACTTTAGCAGCAATCACTAACCCCGCTAAAGTGACGGATTGATCGCGTCGCGTTGGCGTGGCATCTTTGAGTCGACAACTGGTGTACTTCGCAAGTTCCTTAATATGTGCGTTTATTGGATGCCCGGTCAAATAAAGGCCCAATGTATCGCGCTCACCTTCAAGCCAAACTTTCTCAGGCCACTCGGGGACTTGCGTATATTTATGTTCTACTTCTTCTGGCGCATCAGTCAATACACCAAACATATCAACCTGACCAAAGGCTTCAGCTTGGTGGAATTGGCTGGCCGCTTTCACAGCATCATTTAATGAGGCCATCATGGCAGCACGGTGTGGGCCTAAACGATCCAAAGCACCCGCATAAATAAGCTTTTCAATCACACGCTTATTGACTTTTTTCAGATCAATTCTGGCGCAAAAATCAAACAAATCTTTAAAATAGCCGCCTGCTGTGCGCGCTTCTAAAATCGCTTCAATCGGCCCTTCACCGACACCTTTTATCGCGCCAATACCATAGACAATCGCGCCATTTTCATCGACGTTAAAGCGGTACAAGCCGGCGTTAATATCCGGTGGTAACACTTTAAGATTCATGCGTAAACATTCATCGACTAAGCCAACCACCTTTTCGGTGTTGTCCATGTCGGCCGTCATTACGGCCGCCATAAATTCGGCTGGGTAGTGGGTTTTTAACCATAAGGTTTGATAAGAAACCAGAGCATAAGCCGCAGAGTGCGATTTGTTAAAACCGTAGCCGGCGAATTTTTCTACTAAGTCGAAGATTTTCATCGACAATTCGCCATCCACGCCGTTTTTTATCGAACCTTCTTCAAAAATCGCCCGCTGCTTGGCCATCTCTTCTGGCTTTTTCTTACCCATCGCACGGCGCAGCATATCCGCGCCGCCCAGTGTGTATCCCGCTAGAACTTGGGCGATCTGCATCACTTGCTCTTGGTACAAGATGATGCCGTAGGTTGGATCTAGAATTTCTTTTAATGAATCATGTTGCCATTTTTCATCTGGGTAGGAGATCGCCTCTCGGCCATGTTTACGGTCGATAAAGTTATCCACCATCCCCGATTGCAAAGGCCCAGGACGAAACAGGGCCACTAATGCAATGATATCTTCGAAGCAGTCTGGCTGGAGACGTTTGATCAGATCTTTCATGCCGCGCGATTCTAACTGGAATACCGCGGTGGTTTCAGAATTTTGCAATACACGAAATGAAACAGGGTCTTCTAACGGGATAGCTTCAATACGAACGGGCTCTTTGCCTTCTCGTTGTAAGCGCGGGTTAATCAGCCCTAGTGCCCAATCGATAATAGTTAAGGTGCGTAGACCTAAGAAGTCAAACTTAACCAAGCCTGCGGTTTCAACATCGTTCTTATCAAATTGAGTGACGGGGAAATGCCCTTCAGCATCCGCATAAATCGGCGAAAAGTCGGTAATGGTGGTTGGGGAGATCACCACCCCACCCGCATGCTTACCGGCGTTACGCGTACACCCTTCTAGAATTCGGCACTTATCAATCAGCTCTTTGACGTCTTCGTCATTGTTGTACAGCTCAGGTAACGCGGGTTCAGCCTTAAACGCCTTTTCGAGTGTCATTCCTGGATCTAGTGGAATAAGCTTTGAAATGCGGTCGACAAATCCAAACGGATGACCAAGCACGCGTCCCACGTCACGAATGACCGCTTTGGCAGCCATAGTACCAAAGGTGATGATCTGTGATACCGCATCACGACCATACATTTCAGCAACGTGATCAATAACTTGGTCACGTTTATCCATACAGAAATCGACGTCAAAATCGGGCATTGAAACCCGTTCTGGGTTCAAGAAACGTTCGAACAGTAAATCATATTGTAGTGGATCTAAATCAGTGATTTTGAGCGCGTAGGCCACCAATGAACCCGCACCCGATCCGCGCCCCGGTCCCACCGGAATATCGTTATCTTTTGACCACTGGATGAACTCCATCACAATCAAGAAATAACCGGGGAATCCCATGTTATTAATTACTTCGAGCTCAATTTGCAGCCGTTCATCATATTCAGGGCGACGTTGTGCGCGAACCTCAGGATCGGGGAACAGAAATTCAAGACGCTCTTCAAGGCCTTCTTGTGATTTCATCACCAAGTATTCGGTTTCTTTCATTCCTTCCGTTGGGAAGGCAGGCAAGAAATATTCCCCCAAACGGACGGTGACATTACATCGTTTGGCAA
This sequence comes from Vibrio ordalii ATCC 33509, assembly GCA_000257205.1. Classification (GTDB taxonomy): domain Bacteria; phylum Pseudomonadota; class Gammaproteobacteria; order Enterobacterales; family Vibrionaceae; genus Vibrio; species Vibrio ordalii. The sequence continues at coordinate 22,427 of AEZC01000192.1, forward strand.
TCTCAACACTGTTTTGCAGCGCTTCAGGAATGTCGGCAAACAGCTCACACATTTCCGCTTCGGTGCGCAAATATTGCTGTGGGCTGTAATTTTTTGGCCGACGAGGATCTTCCATGGTGTAGCCATCATGAATTGCGACTCGAATTTCATGCGCTTCAAAAAACTCTTCGCTGAGAAACACCACTTCATTGGTTGCAACGACGGGCAGATCATTATTTTCAGCCAATTCTAGAGCAAAGTGCAGATAGCTCTCTTCGTCGGCTCGCCCTGTGCGAGTCAATTCAAGATAAAAACGATCGACAAAATGAGTTTGATAAAACTCGACACATTTATCGACTAACGCCTGATTACCTTTAAGCAGTGCTTTGCCTATTTCACCACTTTTTCCACCCGAAAGCACAATCAAGCCTTCGGCATATTTCACTAGCCACGCTTTATCAATCACAGGTAGGTGTTGCACATGACCGCGTAGATAAGCATCGGAGATCAGTAAGGTCAGATTTTTGTAACCAACATTATCACTCGCTAGAACCGTCAGCTTGGTGAGCTCATCACCAAACTCCTCGGATTGCATGACAAAATCTGCACCGATAATCGGCTTTACCCCACAGTGATGAGCGGTACCATAAAATTTGACCAAACCACATAAGTTCGTGAAGTCGGTCAACGCTACGGCAGGCATCCCCATCTCGGCCACTTTTTTCACAAGCGGTGGCACTTTGGACAAGCCATCGATCATAGAAAAGTCGCTGTGGACACGAAGGTGGACAAACTTTGGTTCTGGCATGCAATAAAATCCTAGATGCTAGGTTTGGTACAAGATTTGGCGGTTATTCTACGCGAATCTGCTCGTGGCTGACACCCGCAATTAGTCAATTCCCAGCACGCGTTTCACTGGCTTAAAGCTTTTACGGTGCTCTGCAATGACGCCATGTTGTTCGATCGCGGCAAAATGCGCTTTAGTTGGATAGCCCTTATGTTGAGCAAAGCCAAATTGTGGGTACAATTTATCGAGCGCTTCCATCTCTTTATCGCGTACCACTTTAGCAATGATTGAGGCGGCGCTGATTTGCGCCACACGCATATCCCCTTTGACAACTGCGATACCATGCATCGGTAATTGTGGAACACGGTTGCCATCAATTAAAACCAAATCAGGTTGAATCGCTAGACCTGCAATCGCGCGTTGCATCGCCACCATAGTCGCTTGAAGAATATTAAGCTCATCAATTTCAGCTGGTGAACAGCGGCCAACAGACCAAGCGAGCGCCTTTTGTTGAATTTCAGGAAAAAGCGCTAGGCGTTTTTTTTCTGATAACTTTTTCGAGTCGGCCAAACCTTCAATCGGATTATTCGGATCCAAGATTACTGCGGCAGTCACTACGTCGCCCACTAATGGACCTCGACCAACTTCATCCACTCCTGCAATCAAAACATAGCCCTTAGGGTATTCAAAAGGAGTCAGTGTTTGTTCTGCCATCTTGTCTATTTTCCTCTCGTTATTTTTCAATCGCTCTTTCTTAATCGTTAATGGTTAATGGTTAATCAAGCTTAAAACCGCCTTGGCGGCTTGTTGATCCGCACCTTTGCGGATCCAGTGATGCATTTCAGTAAAACGTTCAATTAAAGAGGAATTATCACGGCTGAGCATACTATCGACCGCAGGAAACAGATGTTGCGGGTCGCATTCATCAAGAATGAACTCAGGAACCAGTTCTTCTCCGGCTAAAATATTGGGCAGTGAAACAAATTCGGTTATCGCAAGCTTCTGAACCAACCATCCGGTGAGCCAGTTCACTTTGTATCCCACCACCATCGGCCGTTTGAGCAACATGCATTCCAGAGCGACTGTGCCAGAGGCAAGCAGCACAGCATCTGCGGCCGTGATGACATTGCGCGCGGTGTCTTCAATAATAACAAAATCGAGCTCTGGGGCGATCTCCTGCCAAATGGTTTCAAACTGCTGTTTACGTTTGGGATTGACGGCGGCTACCACAAAACCAATATCAGGGTATTTCTGTTTGATTTGTCGACATGTTTCAATAAATGGCTTGGCAATTAAACCGACTTCTCCCCCTCGGCTACCGGGTAGCACAGCCAGCCACTGTTTATCTGTCTCTAATTTCAACAGTTCACGAGCGGCGATTTTATCGGGTTGCAGTGGAATGGCATCGGCCAGTGTGTGGCCGACAAATTCGCACGCAACCTGATACTTGTCGTAAAACGCTTTTTCAAACGGAAGAAATGCCAGCACTAGATCGGTCGCCGCATCGATTTTAAAAATACGTTTGGGACGCCATGCCCATACAGATGGGCTCACATAGTGGACGGTTTTGATGCCCGCTTTTTTGAGTTCAAGCTCTAGTCGTAAATTAAAATCTGGTGCATCAATACCAACAAACACATCCGGCGGATTGGCTTTAAAATACTTCACCAACTGCGCTTTAACTTTCAGTAAACGCGGTAAGCGGCCAAGCACCTCAACCAGCCCCATCACGGCTAGCTCTTCCATATCAAATAAAGATTCACAACCTTGAGCAATCATTTTAGGGCCACCAATACCGACAAATTGTGCATTGGGGTATTGCTGCTTGATGGCTTGAATGAAGCCTTCTCCTAGTGTATCGCCAGAAAGCTCTCCGGCAACAATACCGATTCTTAGGGGATTTTCATGTGAGTGCATATCATTTCCTAACAGAATCCGCTCAGCCGTTATGCGGCGTCAAAAAGACAAAAGATCGCTAAACAAGTAGCGATCTTCGGATATTAATAGAAACTCAGTGGTGAACTAACGAATAATGCCACGCTCAGTTTTTTCTAGTAAATCAGTAAAACGCTGAATCGATGGGTACTCTTTCGCCATCTCAACCAATATAGGTAAGACTTCTGCTTGCGTTTTACCTGATCGGTAAATTTCTTTATACGCTTTTTGTAGCGCGCGAATTTCTGCTTTTTCAAAACCATTTCGCTTCAAACCAACAAGGTTAAGGCCAAATGGTGAAGCATGGTTACCTTGTGCTAACACGTAAGCGGGTACATCTTGCACCACAGCAGAACAACCACCGATATAGGCATAAGCACCAACGCTACAGAAAGGATGAATCGCCGACAACGCCATAACACCGGCATAGTCACCGACCGTCACATGGCCGCCAAGAATTGCGTTGTTACCAATGTGCGTATGATTACCAACAATCACATCGTGCGCAATATGGGCATTCACACACAATAGGTTGTCGTTGCCAACAACTGTTTGCGTTTTATCTTGCATAGTACCACGGTGAATTTGCACCGCTTCACGAATAACATTGCGATCACCAATGACAACTCGCGTATCTTCACCACCATATTTCTTATCTTGGTTCTCTTCGCCAATGACGGCGTGAGGGAAAATACGGTTCTCTTCACCAATGACGGTGTTTCCTTTGATGACTACATGCGACATCACTTCCGTACCTTGGCCAATGCTTACCCCAGAGGTGATGTAAGTAAATGGACCAACGGTGACGTTAGCTCCAATGATAGCGCCATCTTCAACCACCGCACTTGGGTGGATTTGTGCAGTTTCATGAATCATATTAAAACTCTCTACGAGCACATTTCATTTCAGCTGAACACACAACCTCACCATCAACTTTCGCTACGCCATTAAACAACGCAATACCACGACGCTCTTTAATGAACTGCACTTCGATGATCAGTTGGTCGCCAGGACCTACAGGTTTACGAAACTTCGCATTATCAATACTAGCAAAGTAATACAATTCGTTATCTTTCGGTGCACCAAAGGTTTTGAATGCTAGTAGGCCCGTTGCTTGTGCCATTGCTTCTAAAATCAGTACACCTGGAAAAATAGGTAACTGCGGAAAATGACCAGTGAACTGAGGTTCATTAACTGACACATTTTTCAAGCCAACAAGGTATTTGCCTTCTTCAAAGTCAATTACACGGTCAATCAACAGAAATGGGTAACGGTGAGGAAGCAGCCTCTGAATTTCAGTGATGTGCATCGTTTTCGTTTCAGTCGTCAAAGTCATATTCCTATACAGTAAAACTTTCAAAAATTATTTGGCATTATAGACGAAAAAGACTCGCAATTGGCGAGCCTAATCGGTAAAAAGTAGAATTAGGATTCCGCTTCCTGATCTAAGTACTTTTCAAGTGCTTTAAGTCGCTTGTGCATATCTTCGATACGGTGAACGCGAGCGGCCGTTTTACGCCATTCTTTGTTCGGTTGCAACGGAATACCGGAAGAGAACATGCCTTTCTCGGTGATGCTACGCATTACCATCCCCATGCCAGTAATAGTGACCCCATCAACAATCTCGATATGGCCATTGATGACCGCACCGCCACCAATAATGCAATATTTACCTATGTGGGTGCTGCCAGCAATGATGGTACCGCCAGCAATTGCAGTGCCATAGCCAATACAGACGTTATGTGCAATCTGTAATTGGTTATCGAGAATGACGTTATCTTCAATAATCGTGTCATCTAATGCGCCGCGATCAATTGTCGTGCAGGCACCGATTTCAACTCGATTACCGATCCGGACTGTGCCAATTTGCGGAATTTTAATCCACTCACCTTTCTCATTGGCATAGCCAAAACCATCAGAACCAATCACCGCACCTGACTGAATAAGGCACGCCGAGCCAATTTCCACTTCGTGGTAAACGCTGACATTTGCCCACAACTGGGTGTTAGCGCCAATTTTGGCGTTTTTACCGATGAAACAGCCAGCACCAATGGAGACGTTATCGCCAAGTTGCACGCCCGTCTCAATGACCGCGTTTGCACCAATAGAAACGTTCTGCCCTAGCTGGGCATCCTGTGCAACAACCGCAGAAGGGCTGATATCACTCGCAGGTCGCGGTGTCGTGTCCAGCGCTTGCGCTACCTTTGCAAAAGCAACGTATGGGTCAGCGACGACCAATACATTGGTTGTACACAATTCACGTTCACTAGCCTTGACCATAATCACCGTTGCGCGGCATTGACCAAGGTGTTTGTTATATTTGGGATTAGAGAGGAAAGTTACGTAACCTTCCTGCGCCTTATCCATTGGTGAGACAGCGAAAACTGTCGCAGAGCCATCACCAAACAGCTCTCCGCCGGTGATGGTTGCCAATTCGGCTAAAGTCAGTTTTGCCATAATAATATTATTTTAGTTGTTTAATTACTTTCTCTGATAGGTTGTAGTCGGGCTTACCATATTGCATAGCTTGCACGTCAACAACGATGTCATAACCTTCTTTTTCCGCAACTTTCTTCACAGCGTCTTGAATCACCATGAAGAGTTTTTGCTTCTCTTCACTCTCACGACGCGCTGAGGCTTGCTCTAACGCTTGCGCTTTGATTTTGTACTTGCTGTCTAATTGACCAATTTCAATACGCAGCTTTTCGATCTCATCTTGACCTAACAGTTCGCCATCACGTTTAAGTTTTTCAATTTTGGTTTTTGCTTCAGCTTGAATTGACTGTAGCTCTGCCCCTTTATCTTTAAACTCTTCTTGTAATTTTTGCAGCACAACTTCTCGTTGAGGCAGTGCTTGGAATACTTGCGCGGTATTAATGTAGCCTACTTTCTGCGCCGCCTCAGCGGCTTGCACAAAAAATGATGAACTCAGTACAACTAGGCCTAATCCTGCCGCTTGAATCGCTTTTTTCAAAATACTTTCCTCTAATTAGAATGTTCTGCCGATCGTGAAAGTGAAGAACTCTTCATTATCACCTTCATAAATTTTAATAGGTTTGGCAATTGAGAATACCAGTGGCCCCATAGGTGACATCCACTGCAGTGCCGCACCATAAGAAGCACGATAATTCATTGGGTCAGAATAATCGTAATAGTACTGATCACCATATCCGAGTTTGACATCTTGGTAATCAAATTCTGTATCCCAAACACTCGCCATGTCGACGAAGATACTGGTACGAATTTGACTGCGCGCTTCATCAGAAGCAAATGGCGTCGGGACAATTAACTCAACACTGGCTAGCGCAACCGCGTTACCACCAACTGAGTCATCCGTCGCGCTATAACAGCGGTTGTTGCCTCCATTATTGCCATTACAGCCTGTCGCATCGTTATAAATCGCTTTCGGTCCAGCCGAGTTAGAGCCAAAACCACGTAACGTGGTAAAGCCACCTGCATAATAGTTTTCATAGAATGGGAACAAGTTATCGTTACCATCCGTTTTCCCATAACCATTACCATACCCTAAGCGTCCTCTTAGCAAGAGTGAAAACTCATGTTTTTTGGTTAATGGGAAATACTGGCGGACATCGTACTGCGCTTTGAAATACTTTACGTCTGAGCCTGGCACGGTCATCTTGTAAAAAGCACGTTGATGATTCCCCGCGGTTGGGAATACACCACGGTTTAAATTATTGCGCGTCCATGAAATATTGATGTCAAAGTCGTTAGTGATCAAACTGCCATCATCACTGCGATTACTCGCTTGAGATTGTAAGAACTGACTCACTTGCACATACTCATCGATATTACCGATTTTGTTGTGCGTATAGCCGATACCGAGGTCAAAACGGTTTAGTTCATCAAATGGGAAACCCCACGTTAAACTTGTGCCGTAACTTTCATTGGTATAATTAACAATACCTGCTTCAGAAGCCTCAAACTGGTTATAGAAAATCTTACCACCCAAACTGACACCATCAAGGTTCCAATAGGGATCACGGTAATCTAAACTGATGTTCTTTTGATAGTCGTTCATCATGGCATTGATGCCAACTCGATTACCTGAACCAATGAAGTTGTCTTGTTGTAAACCAACCTGAAAACTCACGCCTGATTCTGTACCATAACCGACACCAAAGTTAACACTACCTGAGTTGGCCTCTTTCACGTTGTACACCAGATCGACTTGGTCTTCACTGCCAGGTACACGTACAGTTTGCACATCCACCGTTTCAAAGAAGCCAAGACGGTTTAAGCGGCTCTTACCCGTATCAATCGCTTTAGAGCTCAGCCAACTGCCTTCCATTTGACGCATTTCGCGGCGCAAAACTTCATCTTTGGTTGAGTTATTACCGACAAAGCGAATATCACGGACATAGATACGCTTACCCGCTTCCACATGAACAACCAAGGAAACTTCTTGCGTTTCATCATTAAATTCTGGGATGGTTCGAACTTGAGGATAGGCATAGCCAGCTTCACCCAATACTCGTTTTACATCTTCTTCAAGCTTGGTCACCAGTGAGCCGTTATAGGTTTCCTCGGCTTCAAACGGGATCAAAGCGCTAAATTCAGCCTCTTTGCCAATCAGCTCTCCGCGAAATTTAACGTCTTTGATTTTATAAGGCTGACCTTCGCTAATGCCTAAAGTAATATAAACGCCTTTTTTATCAGGAGAAATAGCAACTTGCGTGGAATCGACTTGAAACTTTAAGTAACCACGATCAAGGTAGAAAGAGCGCAAAGCTTCAATATCAGCGGCTAAGACCTGCTTTTGGTATTTATCATCAGAGAGGAAATTCCACCACGCCACATCGACATTCAAATTGAAGCGTGACAAAAGCTCTTGGTCACTAAAAACGTCATTGCCAATAAAGTTGATTTGCTGGATTTTCGCAGAAACCCCTTCACTGAACACAAATTTAAGGTCTGCACGGTTGCGAGGTAAAGGTGTCACCACCGCTTTCACGGTGGCGTTGTACTTACCCACGCTGTAGTAAAAATCTTCCAACCCCTTTTCAATGTTGCTCAAGGTCGTACGATCGAGCGCTTCACCGATGCGGATATTGGATGCATCAAGATTCTGCTGCAACTGCTCTTCTTTGATCGCTTTATTTCCGGAGAAGGAAACACTTGCAATGGTTGGACGCTCTTTAACCTGAACGATCAGAACGTTGTTGTCTCGTAATACTTTGACATCTTCAAAGTTACCCGAGGTGTAAAGTGCTTTGATAATATCCGCGACATCTTGTGCATCAAGGGTATCGCCAATTCGGACGGGCATTTTCAGCAATGCGGCACCGAGTGCAACACGCTGAAGCCCTTGAATTTGAATATCCTGCACTACGAAGTTCTCAGCACTATGTGCTGAAAGGCTGGTTGCCAATAGTGCCGCGAAAAGGATCGGTTTGATTGCCATATTTATTCTTGTTATTCCTTGCTACAACTTCTGCCTAATGGTTACAAATCACAGGCGACTAAAATCATTAAATATTGCCACAGCCATCAAAGAGAAGATGATCGCCCCACCAATTCGGTATCCCATTTCTTGAATTTTTTCTGGGACAGGACGACGGATAACGGCTTCAATTGCAAAAAACAGTAAATGCCCGCCATCTAACATGGGTAGTGGCACTAGGTTGATGATACCTAAGTTGACACTAATCAACGCCAAAAAACCGAGGAAGTAGACTAAACCATAGTCAGCGGTAGTCCCAGCTCCTTTGGCAATCGAAATCGGCCCACTCAGATTATTCAACCCCACATCACCGACCACCAGTTTTTTCAACATGCTGACGGTTAAGTTGATCACTTGCTGTGTTTTTTCAACCGCTTTTCCGACTGATTCAAATACACCATATTGCAGCTCAAATCGATAACTTTCCGGCCATTCTGCGACTTTAGGAGCGATTCCCGCAAAGCCTATCGTTTTGCCTTGCGATAACTCACGAACGTCAGGCGTAAGCTCGATAGTCAAGCGTTGTTCATCACGCACAACAACCAATGGAACTGGCCGATTGGGATGACTTTGTATCAACGCCACAACTTGCTGCCAATGGTTTATCTTCGCACCGTTGGCTTCGATTAATGTATCCCCAACTTGCAACCCAGCCTTCTCTCCAGCGCTACCTTGAGAAACATTGGTTAGCGTCAGCGATATTTCAGGAACAAATGGTTTAAAACCTAACGCTCCCATAGCAGACTCTGTTTCTGGGTTAAAGTTCCAAGAACGGATATCTAATATTTTGATTTCATCAACACCAATTTCATCATCCGTGCCGACAGTAAGCGTTAATTGCTCATCACCAATATGGCCTATCAACCCCATATTGACCGATTCCCAATCTAAGGTATTCACTCCTGAGACCGCTTTGATCTGCATTCCTGGTTCTAAACCCGCTTGAGCGGCGATCGATTGGGGGGTAATATCGCCAATCACAGGTTTTACCGCTGGGACACCAATTAAGAACACAAGCCAATAGGCAAAAATGGCGAAGAAAAAGTTAAACGCAGGCCCAGCACTAACAACAGCGGCACGTTTCCATAATGGTTTTTGGTCAAAAGCTAAGGTTTTTAATTCTGCTGGAACATCGTCAACACGGCTATCGAGCATTTTAACGTAGCCGCCGAGAGGAATAATTGAGAGGTTGTACTCGGTGCCATCTTTGGCAACTCGGCTCCAAAGTGATTTACCAAAGCCAATGGAAAATTTTTCGACTTTAATTCCACAGCGACGTGCTACCCAAAAATGACCAAATTCATGCACAGCAACCAATATGCCTAACGCAATGATGAAAGAGACGAAATTCCACAAAATACCACTCATAATAAATGCTCTTGTATGATTTGCTGGGCAATAGTGCGCGCCATTCTATCGAGCTCTAACAAGCTTTCCAAGTCATAGCAATGTAACTGAGTATGTGCTGCACACACTTTTGACAATACACGTTCATTAATTTGTGCGATATCGGTAAAACGAATTTGCTTATTTAAAAAAGCTTCAACGGCTATTTCGTTGGCTGCATTTAAAGAGGTGGTGGCATGTTGCCCTTGATAGCAAGCATCAATCGCCAATCCCAAACAAGGATAACGCTCGTAGTCCACATCCATAAAACTCAAATTACTTAATTTGGTAAAATCCAGTGCCGGAACACCCGCAGTAATGCGTTCTGGATAAGAGAGAGTTAAAGCAATTGGCGTGGACATATCGGGTTCCCCCATTTGCGCAAGCACCGAACCATCGCGGTACTGCACCATAGAGTGGATCACCGATTGTGGGTGGATTAACACTTTTAATTGCTGTTTCGATGCATTAAACAGCCACTTAGCTTCAATGTATTCTAAACCTTTGTTCATCATGGTAGCGGAATCAACCGAAATTTTCGGCCCCATCGACCAGTTAGGATGAGCAATCGCTTGCTGTGGTGAAACATCAGCTAACGTGGATAAATCACTGTAGCGAAAAGGGCCACCAGAACCTGTTAGCAAAATATGCTGCACACCATGTTCTTGTAAATCACAGCGACCCAAAGAACCTTGAATTTCAGGCGGTAAGCATTGAAAAATCGCGTTATGTTCGCTATCGACAGGGAGCAATTCCGCGCCGTGTTTTTCGACCGCATCAATAAACAATTGGCCAGACATCACCAAGGCTTCTTTGTTTGCCAACAAAACACGCTTGCCCGCCTTTACCGCGGCCATGGTTGGTAACAAACCTGCCGCACCAACAATCGCCGCCATCACCGTATCCACCTCATCTAATGCGGCGACGTGGCACATGGCGTCTTGACCAAATAATACAGTTGTTTTTAAGTTCAGTGACTGCAATTGAGCAAAAAGCTCATCCGCCGCCTTTTGGTTTGCCATTACTGCATAAACTGGCTGCCAACGCTGACATAGCTCACGCATTTTATTGACATTATTGCCAGCAGCCAAAGCCACAACAGAAAAGTGTTCAGGATTTTGGGCTACAACTTTTAATGTGCTTGCACCTATTGAGCCTGTGGCACCAAGAATCGTTAACTTACGCATAGCAAAAACCGTGAATTAAGATTGGGGTAAGACAGCTTAACCCAAGCATTAGAAAATGAAATACAGTAGAGCAAAAACAGGAAATGCAGCTGTCAGGCTATCGATACGATCCAAAACGCCGCCATGCCCCGGAATAATATTGCTGCTGTCTTTAATTCCTGAAACGCGCTTAAACATACTTTCGACCAGATCGCCAAGCACAGAGATAACAACCGTCGCGAATGTAATACCGACCATCGACAACGTATTTGTAAACCGAATATCAAACCAATCAGCAGTAAACCACGCCACAATCAATGCCGTAATAATGCCACCAATCAACCCTTCAATGGTTTTATTTGGACTGACTGCTGGCGCCATTTTGTACTTACCAAAACTTTTGCCCGCAAAATAAGCGCCACTGTCTGCAGCCCAAACAATTAAGCAGACAAACAACACCAACTTAGCACCATGGTATGGCTCACTCAAAAAGGCTTCTGCGCGTAAAAATAGTACGCTCCAAAAAAAAGGAAGTAGCGTCAGCACACCAAAGAGGTGCCTAAGTAAATTGGATCTTTCCCACCATGGGCGGGATTTAGGATAAGTAATGGCTAAAAAGCTAGAAAACAGCCACCAAGCCACCCCGATAATTAAGATCACATAGTGATTCGAGTTCATGCTGGCTAAGCTAACTGCATCAGGGGAAATCAGTAAGTAACTTGCTCCACCAATGATAATGGCTGGCAACAGCGCCAGATACCTAGATGTCGTATCGATAAACTGAGTCCATTCCCATACACCGACAAGCGCCACAAGGGCCAAAACGGCCATAAATAGGGGGAGTGGCAGTTCAAAAATGCCCAGCATCACCAGTGGAGCTAATATGAGCGCCGTGATAATTCGTTGCTTCAAACTAATGGATCCTTTATTTCTGTTCCATCAATGCCTTAACCTGTTCCCCTGTGCAGCCAAAACGGCGTTCACGGTTAACAAACCAAGTCACTGCTTCAATTAAACTTTCTTCACCAAACTCAGGCCAGTAAATTGGCGTAAAGTACATCTCTGCATAGGCCAATTGCCACAACATAAAATTACTAATACGGCATTCACCACTGGTACGAATGAGTAAATCCACTTCAGGAATATCAGACATCGTTAGCGACTGTGTAATCAGCGTTTCGTCGATCTGATCAGGAGAAATATCACCGCTCGCCACTTTGACTGCGATAGAACGCATCGCTTCTGTGATATCCCATTTTCCGCCATAGTTTGCGGCGATATTAACGACCATGCCACTGTTTGATGAGGTTAACTCTTCTGCCTGAGCGATTTTTGTTTGTAAGCGTGAGCTAAAACGTGTTTTATCGCCAATGACTCTAAGGCGCAGATTATTCTTATGCAGTTTTTTTACTTCTGTGGATAGCACAGTAATAAATAACTCCATCAACACGCCCACTTCAGCTTCCGGACGCCGCCAATTTTCACTGCTAAAGGCAAACAAAGTAACGGCTTTAATACCCAATTTCGCTGCAGTAGAGATCGTTCTTCGAACCGCTGCTACACCATTCTTATGACCAAATACACGAGGTTTACCTTGTGCTTTAGCCCAACGGCCATTTCCGTCCATAATGATTGCGATGTGTTGGGGTAATACATCAGATGAGAGGGATGAGTTTTGCATAAGAAATTAATTGATTACCAAACTGATAGGGCAAAATAGCATAAAAAAACGCTGCACTGTGAGCACAGCGTTTTAGAAAGGCTAAAAAGAGCGAATTAAACTTCCATTAACTCTTTTTCTTTTGCAGCAAGAACTTCATCAATTCTCTTAATCGCTACATCGGTAAGTTTTTGAATCTCTTCTTGCGCTTTATGATCTTCGTCTTCAGAGATTTCTTTATCTTTCAGCAAAGCTTTTAAATCGCCATTGGCATCACGACGAATGTTGCGAACCGCAACACGACCACCTTCGGCTTCACCACGAACAATTTTCACCAAATTACGACGACGTTCTTCGGTCAGTGGTGGCAGTGGTACACGAATAACTGTACCTGCAGACATTGGGTTTAGACCCAAATCAGACATCAAAATCGCTTTTTCAACTTTTGGCGTCAACTCTTTATCAAAAACAGTGATCGCGAGAGTACGTGCATCTTCAGCCACAACGTTAGCGATTTGATTCAGCGGTGTCGAAGCACCATAGTAATCGACAGAAATGCCGGAGAGTAAACTTGGGTGAGCGCGACCAGTACGTACCTTAGAAAGGTTGTTTTTCAGGGCATCTACGCTCTTATCCATACGCTCTTGAGCGTCTTTCTTGATTTCGTTAATCACAAATATCACCTACTTGTTTTCTGTTTGGAGTGATTAGTCAGCGGTGCTAATTAGTGTACCTTCCGCTTCACCCATTACCACGCGACGTAGTGCGCCCGGTTTGTTCATATTAAATACGCGGATTGGCATTTTGTGGTCACGCGCTAGCGTAAACGCAGCCAAGTCCATCACTTTTAGCTCTTTTTCAAGCACGGTTGTATAAGACAGCTTATCATACAGTTCTGCGTCTGGGTTTGCCACTGGGTCTGCACTAAATACGCCATCTACTTTTGTCGCTTTTAGAACCACATCGGCTTCAATTTCAATACCGCGTAGACAGGCAGCAGAATCGGTCGTGAAGAATGGGTTACCAGTACCCGCAGAGAAAATCACAACACGGCCTTGACGTAGTTGGCTGATAGCATCGGCCCAATTGTAATCGTCACACACACCTTTAAGAGGAATGGCAGACATCACGCGCGCATTCACATAAGCACGGTGCAAAGCATCACGCATTGCCAAACCATTCATTACGGTTGCCAGCATTCCCATGTGGTCGCCCACAACACGGTTCATGCCCGCTTCAGCAAGACCTGCGCCACGGAATAAGTTACCGCCGCCGATGACAACACCCACTTGAACACCCAGTTCAACCAGTTCTTTTACTTCCTGTGCCATGCGATCTAACACCGCAGGATCAATACCAAAACCTTCTTCGCCTTGTAGCGCTTCACCGCTAAGTTTTAACAGGATACGTTGATAGGCTGGTTTAGGGTTCGTAGTCATGGAGCTTACCTTCCAAATAGAGAGTTGTTAATTAACAGTCATGATTTAAAACTGAATACTGAATTCTAAATCATCACAATTAGTCTCAATATGCCTAGTCTCAATATGCCATTCGTAAAAAGACCGCAGCCTTGGCCACGGTCTCTTTTTAGGCAAAATCGCTAGGATTAACCTTTTTGAACCATTGCAACTTCTTCAGCGAAGCTAAGTTCTTGAGCTTTCTCAATACCTTCACCAACTTCTAGACGTACGAAGTTAGTAACGGTTGCGCCTTTAGCTTTCAGCATGGCGCCAACAGTTTGAGAAGGATCCATGATGAACGCTTGACCAGTAAGTGATACTTCACCTGTGAACTTAGTCATGCGACCTTCAACCATTTTCTCAGCAATTGCCGCTGGCTTGCCAGATTGAATTGCAATTTCGATTTGGATTTCACTCTCTTTAGCCACAACTTCTGCTGGTACATCTTCAGGGTTAACGTACTCAGGTTTGGCAGCAGCAACGTGCATTGCTACGTGTTTGATGGTCTCTTCATCCGCTTCACCAGCAACCACAACACCGATACGGTCGCCATGGCGGTATGAACCTACTTTAGCGCCTTCGATGTAGTGAACGCGACGGATAGTGATGTTTTCACCAATTTTAGCAACAAGAGCAATACGTGCTTCTTCAAATTTAGCTTGAAGTGCTTCGATATCTAGACGCTCAGCAAGTGCAGCCGCTAGAACTTCGTTAGCGAACGCTAGGAAGCTTGAATCTTTTGCTACGAAGTCAGTTTGGCAGTTCACTTCTAGAAGTGCTGCAAAACCATCAGCTTCTTTAATTAGGATAGTACCTTCAGCTGCGATGTTACCTGCTTTTTTCGCTGCTTTAGCTGCGCCGCTTTTGCGCATGTTTTCAATTGCTAGTTCGATGTCAGCGTTTGCTTCTACAAGCGCTTTTTTACATTCCATCATACCTGCGCCAGTACGCTCGCGCAGTTCTTTCACTAGAGCAGCAGTTACAGTTGCCATTCTCTATTCCTCAGTTGATTCTGGTGGTAAAAATCAGGGGCCGATTGTTTGGCCCCTGATGCTAACTATAACTTGTTCAATGCATCAATCGTGTGACACATATAATCAAGTGTGACTCAGAGCCGCTATTATTCTGCTTCTACGAAACCGTCTTTTGCAGCAGCAAGTGCAGCTGCATCTTTGTTACGACCTTCGTTAACCGTTTCTGCAACAGCATTTAGGTAAAGCTGGATTGCACGGATTGCGTCGTCGTTACCAGGGATAATGTAGTCAACGCCATCTGGGTTAGAGTTAGTATCAACAACAGCGTAAACTGGGATACCTAGGTTGTTTGCTTCTTTAACTGCAATGTGCTCGTGATCTGCATCGATAACGAATAGTGCGTCAGGTAGACCGCCCATATCTTTGATACCACCAAGAGATTTCTCTAGCTTCTCCATTTCACGAGTACGCATTAGAGCTTCTTTCTTAGTTAGTTTATCAAAAGTGCCATCTGTCGCTTGAATTTCAAGCTCTTTTAGACGCTTGATTGACTGACGAACAGTTTTCCAGTTAGTTAGCATGCCGCCCAACCAGCGGTTGTTAACGTAGAATTGGTTGCTTGCGATAGCCGCTTCTTTAACAGCTTCAGATGCTGCGCGTTTAGTACCAACGAAAAGAACTTTACCTTTTTTCTCGCCAACTTTGTGTAGCTCAGCTAGAGCTTCGTTGAACATAGGAACAGTTTTTTCTAAGTTGATGATGTGAACACTGCTACGAGCACCAAAAATGAATGGCTTCATTTTTGGGTTCCAGTAACGAGTCTGGTGACCGAAGTGAACACCAGCTTTTAGCATGTCGCGCATTGATACAGTTGCCATTTGAAAATCCTCTATGGGGTTAGGCCTCCACATCCCCCATGAATCCGACTCCTAACATCTATTCGGTTGTTACCGATAGTTTTCTTGTTGGAGCACCCCGGAACACGTGTCGGAATGTGTGTGATTTAAAGATAATGTGTTTAGAAAGGAAGGTGGGTTTCGTCATTTCAGAAGAAAACGCACTTCTATTCCGGCGCGCTTTATATCATATTTTGCCTCACACTGGCTAGAAAAAAATATTCAACATCACGAGTTAGTCGCCTTGTATTTATGCAAACAATTCTTACTTACCGACAGGGATCCCTTGCGATTCATCGCTGCACTGCTAGAATAACGCCCATTCGCACATTTGCGTGCTTAAGAATTAATGCATAGAGAAAGCCGATGTCTGTAAAAATCAAAACTGCTGAAGAAATAGCCAAAATGCGCATTGCGGGTAAACTGGCTGCCGATGTCCTTGAGATGATTGAACCGCATGTAAAAGTGGGGATAACGACTGAAGAGCTAGACCAGATCTGCCACAAATACATCACTGAAGTGCAGCAAGCTATTCCAGCACCATTGAATTACCACGGTTTTCCTAAATCGATCTGTACCTCTATCAATCACATTGTTTGCCATGGAATTCCAGCCACTCAAGATGAGCAGTATGGGCAATTACAGCGCCCTGGAGTGCTGAAAGAGGGTGATATTCTAAACATCGATATCACAGTTATTAAAGATGGCTACCACGGTGATACCTCAAAAATGTTCCTTGTCGGTGAAGCATCCCCAGCAGATAAGCGCCTATGTCTTGTTGCGCAAGAGTGTCTTTATATCGGCATGAAAAAGGTCAAACCCGGCGTTCAGTTAGGTGAGATTGGTACAGCAATAGAAAAACACATTAAAACCAACAATAAGAATAACCCTCGCCTCAAATTCTCGATTGTGAAGGATTATTGCGGCCACGGTATTGGCGCTCAATTTCATGAAGACCCACAAGTGGTTCATTATAAGAACAGCGACAGAACCGTACTGCGTGAAGGGATGATTTTCACTATCGAACCAATGATTAATGCGGGTAAATTTGGTTGCCGCCTTGATGATGAAGACAATTGGACGGTTTATACCGCCGATGGTAAAAATTCAGCGCAGTGGGAACACACCATTTTGGTTACCGCCACCGGCTGCGAAGTACTGACGCTGCGTGAAGAAGAAACCATTCCGCGTCTGATGAACAACGCCTAATTGCGTAGAAACGAAACCTTATAAAAATATCCCTCTTGCAGGGATATTTTTTTATCTGTAGCGATTTGATACAGTCAGGCTACGTTGTGACATATCACCAGCATGGATTGCCGTTATGCCTTTTCAGTCTCCTCTCACTTTTACTGACTCACAGCTCACTATCAGCGAGCTTAAGCAGCAACTTGACCAGTTCACTCATTATCAAAAATATCAATTTTTGCACCATCATCCAGTTAATGACCTGGTACTAGGCCGCTCTGAATATATGGATCAACTGCTCTACAGGTTATGGGAACATTACGCATTTTCGCAGGTTCCTGACATCAGCTTAGTGGCTGTCGGAGGCTATGGACGCGGTGAACTGCATCCTCTTTCGGATATCGATATTCTGGTCGTCTCCCATCATACTTTACCCGCTGAACTCGGCAGTAAAATCAGCGAATTCATCACCCTGTTGTGGGATTTGCGTTTAGAAGTCGGCCATGCCGTGCGTACCGTACAACAGTGTGCTGAGATTGGCCGTGAAGATTTAACCGTCGCAACAAACTTACAAGAAGCTCGGTTAATATGTGGCAGCGAAAAGACATTTTATAAACTCAAAATGTTGATTCATTCCGAGTCATTTTGGCCAAGCGAGACCTTTTACCGCGCCAAAATTCAAGAACAACGTAACCGCCACGCTCGTTACCATGACACCACTTATAACCTTGAACCCGACATCAAATCGACGCCAGGAGGCTTAAGGGATATTCATACGTTAAGCTGGGTAGCTAGACGCCACTTTGGTGCGACATCTCTGTTTGAAATGAGTCGTTTTGGTTTTTTAACTGATGCAGAATATCGTGAGCTAGTAGAGTGCCAAGACTTTTTATGGCGCGTGCGCTTTGCGCTGCACATTGAATTAAAACGTTATGACAATCGGCTCATTTTCGATCATCAAGCTCAAGTGGCAGAACATCTTGGTTTTACTGGTGAAGGGAATCGCGCAGTCGAGATGATGATGAAAGAGTTCTACCGCACGCTGCGTCGTGTTGCGGAACTCAACAAAATGTTACTGCGTCTGTTTGATCAAGCCATACTCAATAACGGCGAAGAAGCCGCAGCAGAAATTTTAGATGATGATTTTCAACGTCGTGGCAACTTGATAGAAGCTCGTAAACCGGCGCTGTTCCAAGCTCGCCCTGAAACGATTTTAGATATGTTTATTCATATCGCCAATGATTCCAGCATCGAAAGCGTCGCGCCCACAACCATGCGCCAGTTACGCACAGCCAGAAGGAGGCTCAATAAGTTCTTGCACACCATTCCAGAAGCACGTGAAAAATTCATGACATTGGTACGTCACCCTAACGCACTACATCGTGCGTTCAGCCTAATGCATAAATTAGGCGTGCTTGCCGCTTATCTTCCCCAATGGAGCCAAATTGTTGGACAAATGCAGTTCGACCTATTCCATGTTTATACGGTCGATGAACACAGCATTCGTCTTCTCAAACACATCAATACCTTTAGCTACGCACAAAATCACGATAAACACCCCATCTGTTGCGAAGTCTACCCACGTCTCCAAAAAAAGGAGATGCTGATTCTGGCCGCTATTTTCCACGACATCGCCAAAGGGCGTGGCGGCGATCACTCTGAAATCGGTGCGGTAGAAGCCTATGATTTTTGTATTGAACACGGTTTATCAAAACCTGAAGCAAAATTAGTCTCTTGGCTGGTACAAAACCACCTCTTGATGTCGGTAACGGCGCAAAGACGCGACATTTACGACCCAGATGTCATTACCGAATTTGCCAAAAAAGTGCGCGATGAAGAGTATCTCGAACATCTTGTTTGCCTGACTGTCGCCGACATCTGCGCTACCAACCCTGAGCTTTGGAACAGTTGGAAACGCACCTTGCTGGCAGAGCTCTACCATTCAACACAGCGGGCGCTCAGACGTGGGCTTGAAAACCCGGTAGATGTGCGCGATCGCATTCGCCACAACCAACAAATGGCATCCGCATTGCTTCGTAAAGAAGGCTACAGCGCACGTGAAATTGAAGTGCTTTGGCAGCGCTTTAAAGCGGATTACTTTTTGCGTCACACTCACAAGCAGATCGCTTGGCATTGTGAGCACCTACTCAAACATAGTGATCCAAGCCAACCGTTGATCCTGATGAGCAAAAAAGCCACGCGTGGCGGCACTGAATTGTTTGTTTACACTAAAGATCAACCCGCACTCTTTGCAACTGTGGTTGCTGAACTGGACCGTCGAAATCTCAATGTCCATGATGCGCAGATAATGTCGAGTAAAGATGGCTATGTCCTTGATACTTTTATGGTGCTGGATCAAAACGGTCACGCGATTGATGAAGAGAGTCACCCATCGCTGATCAAACACCTACTCAATGGGCTATACACTGGCTGGCAAAACAAACTGAAATTACGCCGCACACCACGTAACTTGCAACATTTTAAAGTCAAAACTAAAGTCGATTTTTTGCCTACCAAAAGCAACAAAAGGACATTAATGGAATTTGTCGCACTTGATACTCCTGGGCTACTGGCAACGGTCGGAGCAACCTTTGCTGACTTAAACATTAACCTGCATGGTGCTAAAATCACCACCATTGGTGAACGAGCAGAAGACTTGTTTATACTGACAGGTTCACAAGGCGGAAAATTGAGTGAAGAAGAAGAGTGCACGTTGCGTGAAATACTGATTAAAAATGTTTCTGAACTCGCGCCAAATTAAACGAAAAAGGAAAGCGATCTTGCCCACAACTTGCGTCTTTGATATCACTATGAGCTACCTCGTGCGGGCATGGACTGCTACATTGAAATGATTCATTGATGTGTCACAAAAAACAATAGAGGTCGCTTATGTATCCCTACCTCACCGGTTTAGGCATTCAAGATCCTAAACAGATTGAGCGCTATTCACTTCGTCAAGAAGCCCATAAAGATGTGCTGAAGATTTACTTTCATAAGCAGAAAGGCGAGCTGTTCGCTAAGAGCGTGAAATTTAAATACCCTCGACAGATAAAAAATGTGTTAGTTGATAGCGGCAGCCATCAGTACAAAGAGGTGACGGAGATCAATCGAAATTTAACCTTGGTGATTGATGAACTGAACAAAATCACTAAGCCTGTTCCGATGAGTGATCTCGATCTGAAGCAAAAAATATTGACCGACTTGCACCATTTGGAAAAAGTGGTCACGAGCAAAATCGCTGAAATTGAAGCTGACCTAAAGAAGCTAAAATAATATCGAGACGACAAAGTAACTTTAGATACCCAGAGCATCGAATAACCCTGTTGTAGATGACTCTTCGCTGACAAAACAGGTTCCCAAAGGAAGCTGTTTTGTTGCTAAGCCTAAGCGTTCAGTCAACATTGAACTCTGAGCGAGTTATAACCAACCCGCCCAAAAGCCGACCCAATACAGCGCAATCGCCGATACAACACCCGCTACGATATCATCGAGCATAATCCACAAACCACCATGCACTCGTTTATCTAACCAACTGATCGGCCACGGTTTTAGCATATCGAAAAAGCGAAACAGCACGAAGCCAGTCACCAGCCATTTCCAATCTAAACTGGGCAGTTCAAGCAATGGCACGACTAGCATTGTTATCCAGAAACCAGCAAATTCATCCCATACAATTGAACCGTGGTCATGCACTTTCATGTCGTCAGAAGCCACTTGGCAAATTTTCACACCCACCAAGCAAGCCAGCACAACCACAGCACAATAAATAGCAATAGGTAGCTGTACTAACAGCAAATAAAAAGGTACCGAGGCGAGCGTTCCCGTTGTGCCGGGCACGATAGGCGATAGGCCACTGCCAAAACCCGTGGCCAAAAGATGCCAAGGGTTCTTTAATGAGATTAATGCGATAGGGTTTGTCATTCGTTCACCTTAAAATGATCATAGCCGCTTAACTGCCAATTGAGTTTTTTTCCTTGATGCTGGAGCTCAAAAATACCCTGCGGGCGAATTTGGCCAATGCAACTCACCTTACAACCGCAATGAGCAAGCGCACTTTCGATGGAACCTCGGTTATGCTCTGGAACAGTGAAACACAACTCATACTCTTCACCGCTGGTTAGTGCATATTGCTGGGCTATTTGTCTCTCGCCCACAAACTGCAACAGCTCTTGCGAGATAGGCAACGCACCGACATCTAAACTCGCCCCAACATTTGAACGATGCAAAATATGTTTGAGATCAGACACCAAACCATCGGAAATATCAATTGCAGAAGAAGCCAAATGAAGCAATGCTTGACCGGCAAGAATTCTTGGCGTTGAGAGATAGTGACGCTTTTCAAGCTCTTGGGCAAAAGGTTTATGGCGTAAGCTTGGGTCAAGAACCACATCGAGCCCTGCTTGGCTATCACCAAGCTCGCCAGTGACATAAACCCAATCTCCCACTTTGGCTCCACTGCGCAGCAGCGCCAATTCTTGTGGCACAAAACCTTGAACTGTCAAGGTAATGCTCAGTGGGCCTTTGGTTGTATCCCCACCAATTAACTGAATGTTGTAATAGTTCGCAAGTTCGAAAAAAGCATCACAAAAGGGTTTTAGCCATGCTTCATCGACACTAGGTAGAGTGAGTGCAATCGATACCCAAGCAGGCGTTGCCCCCATAGCAGCCAGATCACTGATGTTAGATGACAATGCTTTATGAGCCACCCAAGCGGGATTCGCATCGGTTAAAAAATGAGTGCCTGCGACTAAGGTGTCGGTACTGATGGCGATCCGAACATTTTCTGGTGCTTTGACTAATGCACAATCATCTCCTAGAGCAAGAGAGACATCTTTACGTTGTGACTGACGGTTAGAGAAATAGGTATCGATTAAATTGAATTCACCGAACATAAAAAATTCCCTGCCCTGAGTTTTTATTCTGTACATCATTTCTCATCGCTTAGGGCTTTCGCGGAGAAAGATCCGTCATAAAAAAGGTCAGCGAATGCTGACCTTTTATTTTAAAACGACTTATTATTTTTTGCGTACATGTGGGGCGGCTTTATCAAGCACGCCATTCACAAATTTATGGCTATCTTCAGCAGCAAATACTTTTGCTAACTCAATCGCCTCATTGATGACCACTTTATATGGCACATCATCGCGACGAGTCATTTCGTACATGGCTAAACGAAGTAACGCCAATTCCATCATGTCTAAGTCTTGCATTGGACGAGACACGAAAGGACGCAATTTGCTATCTAGCTCTGTGTGGCTTAGCACTACACCCGTGAGTAGATCACGGAAATATGCAACGTCGGTTTCTGGAGCCGCTAACGCTGGCTCAGCAGCATGATGCTCTTCTTCATCATACTTACCACCCGAGAGGAATTGCTCTTCGATAGTGGCAACATTTTCTTTTGTAATTTGCCAAGAATAAATTGCTTGTAGCGCAAATTGACGTGCATTACGACGTGCGGCTGGTTTCACACTGGCCCCCATTAGGAATCGATTTCTGAAAGAACGTTAATCATCTCAAGCGCGCTTAGTGCAGCTTCTGCACCTTTGTTACCAGCCTTGGTTCCCGCGCGTTCAATGGCTTGATCGATGGTATCAACAGTTAGAACACCAAATGCCACTGGAAGGCTGTATTCCAAAGACACTTGCGCCAAACCTTTATTGCATTCACTGCACACATAATCAAAGTGTGGCGTACCACCACGAATCACAGTGCCAAGAGACACAATAGCGTCGTATTTACCCGTTTTTGCTACGCGTTGAGCAGTAAGAGGTAATTCGACAGCACCAGGGCAGCGAACAACAGTAATATTGTCATCGCTAACTTGTCCGTGACGCTTTAAAGTATCGATTGCACCAGAAAGCAGGCTTTCGTTAATAAAACTGTTGAAACGAGAAATAACGATAGCAATTTTTGCATTTGGTGCGGGTAAACCACCCTCGATCACTTTCATAAGCCTTCCTTTAACTATATACACAAGTGAGAATCGCCGGATTCTAGCACAATTTTGTGAGCAATATCTAATGAAAATTCGGCTTAGACGGCAAACCAAGCGGCTAATCAGCGAAATAATAAAGGAAGCGTTTGGCTTCCTTTATTGGGTTTATCACGGTGTATTTTTAAATGTGACGTGAGGTTCTAAGCGCTAAACCGGGATGAGGTTATTGACAAACATACTCTGTCACATTCAAGCCAAAACCGCCTAAAGCGTGATACTTTTTATTGGCTGAGGAGAGTAAACGCATATCACGAACGCCTAAATCCGCCAGAATTTGTGACCCAACCCCAACTCGGCGTGAAGTACCTTGTTTTTTCGCTAAAGTAGGCGCTTGGCCCTTATCTTGCAGCTCAAACATTTTAACGCGATGGATCAATAAATCGCTCGACTCTTCATTACCTAAAATGACCAATACGCCGCCCTCTTGGCCGATACGCTGCATCGCTTTATCTAAAGTCCAACTGCGCTCAGCATTGCGATCGCTACGCAGCAAATCGGTAAAGGTATCGTGCAGATGAACTCGCACCAAGGGCGCTTGACCATCCAATGTGCCTTTTTGCAATGCGTAGTGGATCTGGTTATCAATCACGTCGCGGTAAGTGATCAGTTCAAATTCGCCGTATTCTGTAGGCAACTTGCACTGTGCAACACGCTCAATGGTCGTCTCAGTGTTGTTACGATATTCAATCAGATCGGCAATCGTACCGAGTTTTAAACCATGTTGCTCGGCAAACACTTCAAGATCAGGACGACGCGCCATGGTGCCATCATCATTTAAAATTTCGACGATTACAGAGGCGGGCTCTAATCCCGCAAGGCGCGCCAAATCACAACCGGCTTCAGTGTGCCCCGCGCGAGTTAAAACGCCCCCCTCTTGCGCAGCCAGTGGGAAAATGTGCCCAGGTTGCACTAAGTCTGAAGCTTTCGCTTCTTTCGCCACCGCAGCCTGTACCGTCACGGCGCGATCGGCCGCTGAAATGCCGGTGGTTACGCCTTCGGCCGCTTCAATCGAGACGGTAAAGTTGGTGGTGTATTGAGCATTATTATCCTGCACCATAGGAGCCAAGCCTAAACGCTGACAACGAGCTTTAGTCATGGTTAAGCAGATCAGGCCACGACCAAATTTAGCCATAAAATTAATCGCTTCAGGAGTAACGTGCTCGGCGGCCATGATCAAGTCACCTTCGTTCTCACGATCTTCGTCATCCATTAAAATGACCATTTTCCCAAGGCGAATATCTTCAATGATCTCTTGCGGGGTACTTATTGGCATACTCTATTTTCCTATCGCTGAACTATTTTCCGCACAGTCTCTGACTTAGATTTATCCACGACCGTGGTGGCATGGGACAATGCGCGGTTTACGCAAAACCATTTTGTTGTAAAAATGCTAAGCTAATTTTCGACTCTGGTGTCTCTTCATCTTGCTGGTTTTGCAGCAAACGCTCCATATAACGCGCGAGCACATCCACTTCCAAATTCACTTTACGCCCAACATGAAACGCATCAATGGTCGTTTCGGCAGAAGTGTGAGGCACTATGGTCAGCTTAAAGGCATTCTTTCTTAAATCATTCACAGTGAGGCTGATACCATCTACTGTAATTGAGCCTTTTTCAGCCACGTATTTATTCAATGCTGGTGGGATCGCTACCCAAAACTCTATCGAACGACCAACAGGATTACGTTCAATGATTTCACCAACACCGTCAACGTGCCCAGAAACAATGTGTCCACCAAAACGAGTGGTGGGCAACATGGCTTTTTCTAGGTTGACCTTGTCACCAACTTGATAGTGAGCAAACCCGGTTTTGTTGAGCGTTTCTAGTGAGAGATCCGCTGTATATTGAGTGCTGTTATAATCTACCACGGTCAAACAGACACCATTTGTGGCAATACTGTCACCAAGTTTGACATCGCTCATATCAAGATGACCGACTTTCACGGTCACACTGATGTCTTCACCTTTGGGTGTAATCGCGGCAAGTGTACCTACCGCCTCGATAATTCCTGTAAACATGCTATTTATCTTTTATTTTAGGTACGGCAATGATCCGAATATCCGGCCCAACTTGTCGTACATCTTTGATGATTAACTCTAGCGTATCCGCCATGGAAGATAGCCCCAAAGCACCAAATAGCCCCCGACCATCACTACCCATGATTTTAGGCGCTAAGTACAAAATGATCTCATCAACCAATTGGGCTTGGATCAGTGAACGAGCCAGTGTGGCACCAGCTTCTACCCAGAGATGATTCATTTGTGACTGCTCAGCTAAATAAGCTAAGGTATCCGCTAACTCAAATTGTGTCTGGTTGTTATTGAGCAATGACGTATGTTCAGTGCCAAGCACCAATACTTCACCGGAATGTTGATACAGCTTTAGACCATCATGGAGTTGGTTTTGCCTGTCAAGAATGACTCGCACCGGTTGGCGTAACTGATGTTTTGGGTAGTTCACTTGCACTGATGGAGGCAGTTCATCCCAACGCACAGTCAATGAAGCATCATCTTCAATCACTGTTTTGCTGGTCGATAAAATCCCACCCGCTTTGGCGCGAAATTTTTGCACATCTCGCCGCGCGGCTGCTGAAGTTATCCATTGACTCTGACCATTATTGAGTGCCGTTTGTCCATCAAGACTTGCGGCCATTTTCAATTGGACAAAGGGCATCCCACTTGTCATGCGTTTAATAAAACCCGGATTGAGCGCGATGGCATCCGCTTCTAACAAACCGACTTCGACTTCAATCCCAGCGTCACGCAGCATTTGAATACCACGCCCAGCGACTTGAGGATTCGGATCTTGCATTGCGCAAATCACTTTCGCCACTTTGGCGTTAATCAAGCCTTCAGCGCAAGGCGGTGTACGGCCATGATGCGAGCAAGGCTCTAAAGTGACATAAGCGGTAGCGCCTTGCGCTTGCTCTTTTGCCATGCGTAAGGCGTGCACTTCGGCATGCGGCTCACCAGCACGCGCATGAAAACCTTCACCAACAATCTGCTCTCCTTGAGTGATCACGCAGCCGACATTGGGGTTAGGTTGAGTGGTAAAAACGCCACCTTTGGCAAGCTCAATGGCTCGCGACATCATTTGATAATCAAAAGGAGTAAACATAAGCGATTAATCTTCCAGCTTCGCGATTTCTTCACCAAACTCACGAATATCTTCAAAACTGCGATACACGGAGGCAAAGCGGATGTAAGCGACTTTATCGAGTACTTTGAGCTGCTCCATCACCAAGTTACCAATCATTTTACTTGGGACTTCTCGCTCACCAGTGGCTCGCAACTGAGATTTAATCATACTGATTGCAAGCTCAATCGCATCGGCGCTGACGGGGCGTTTTTCTAATGCTCGCTGTATACCACCGACCATTTTATCTTCGTTAAACGGTTCACGATTTCCATTTGATTTGATGACTCTTGGCATCAAGAGCTCGGCCGATTCAAACGTGGTAAAACGTTCATTACATGCCAAACATTGACGGCGACGGCGCACTTGATGGCCATCTGCGACAAGACGAGAATCAATCACTTTGGTGTCGTTCTCTGAACAAAAAGGACAATGCATATCACCTCCATAGCAATGAGCATCAGTGTACCGGAATTAGTACGCAAGTTGAACGCAAAAGGGGCATCAGCCCCTTTTCAATCTCTATTGTGTTAACGGCCACACTTTGTTAACTCGCACCGTTAGCCATCACAAAAAGAACTTAGCGACGTGATAAGTAATTGGCTTTGCCAACCCACTTGTAACTGGTCAACTCTTCTAAGCCCATCGGCCCGCGAGCGTGCAATTTTTGGGTCGAAACGGCCACTTCAGCGCCTAAACCAAATTGAGCCCCATCGGTAAAACGCGTCGAAGCATTGACATACACTGCAGCAGAGCCCGCGGAATTAATAAACAGCTCTGCATTAAATAGGTCATTTGTCATGATCGCATCCGAATGGCTTGCATTGTGTTCACGCATATGTTCAATCGCTTGCTGCACGTCATCGACCACTTTGACGCCCAAAGTGTAACTTAGCCATTCGGTGTCAAAATCGCCCTCAACGGCCTCTCTCAACTGTCTTGCATGACTCATGCAGGCTTGGGCTTTTGGCTCGACAACGAAGGTCACTTGATCATTAAGTCGTAGCACCAGTTTTGCCAAAAATTCACTGGCAATCGCTTGATGAACCAGCAAAGTATCCAGTGCGTTGCACGCAGAAGGGCGCTGAATTTTGGCGTTTTCAATTACCTCGACTGATTTATCCAGATCCGCCGATTGGTCAACAAAAATATGGCTAATGCCAAAACCACCAATAATCACCGGAATCGTGCTGTTTTCTTTGCACATTTTATGTAGGCTAGCGCCGCCGCGCGGAATGATCATATCAACATATTCATCCAGCTTGAGCAGCTGTGAAACCAGTTCGCGATCCGGTTTTTCAATATACTGCACCGCAGCCGCTGGTAGTTGTGCTTTTTCTAGCGCCGATTGAATAACGTTGACTAGCGCCATATTGGAGAAAAAGGTCTCTTTCCCTCCCCGTAAAATACTGGCGTTACCCGTTTTTAAACACAATGCCGCAATATCAATGGTTACATTCGGACGCGCTTCATAAATAACGCCCACCACACCTAACGGTACTCGGCGGCGAGACAATGACAATCCGTTTTCAAGCACTCGGCTATCGATTTCACTACCGACAGGGTCATTGAGATTAATCACATTACGCACGTCATTAGCAATGGCTTGCAGGCGCGATTCATTGAGCAATAGGCGATCAAGCATGGCATCGTTCAACCCTGCTTGGCGGGCCAGTTCGATATCTTGAGCATTCGCTTTTAAAATCGCGGCGCTCTGCGCCTCCAGTTCATCGGCAATGATCGCTAATGCATTGTTTTTTTGTGTCGTTGAAACGGTAGCGAGCTGGAAAGCGGCCTGTTTGGCGGCTTTACCCATTATGGTTAAATCCACTTTCTTTTCCTTACTATTCTTGGATCACAACAAGATCATCGCGATGAATGACTTCTGAGCCATAATCGTAACCTAAAATGCCTCCGATATCTTTACTGTGTTTGCCCGCGATTTTGGCTAAGTCTTGGCTGGAATAAGCGGCG
Source organism: Vibrio ordalii ATCC 33509 (assembly GCA_000257205.1). GTDB lineage: Bacteria > Pseudomonadota > Gammaproteobacteria > Enterobacterales > Vibrionaceae > Vibrio > Vibrio ordalii. The sequence goes on from AEZC01000192.1 coordinate 50,426, forward strand.
ATGCCACGGGCAATTAATACGCCTTCTTTATCGGTTACTCGCGCCACTTCACCACGTGCAAAAGTACCACTGACATTCACTACCCCTTTCGCTAATAAGCTACTGCCATTAGCGACTACAGCGTTGACGGCTCCGCCATCAATGACAATGTCACCGGAAGCGGCAGGACCCGCTAAAATCCAGCGTTTGCGGTTTTCTAACGCTTCGGTACATGGCAAGAAACGGGTGCCTTGTGGCGCATCACTTAAAGAGTCAAAAATAACGTTGCTGGCACGCCCTGCGGCGATAATGACTTCAATCCCTGCACGACGAGCAATATCAGCGGCCTGAAGCTTAGTTGCCATACCTCCGGTACCAAGCTTAGTACCACTACCCCCAGCGATTTTACGCAAGGTATCATCAATGGTTTTGACTTCTTTAATCAATTCAGCGTTAGGATCTTTACGCGGGTCCGCGGTGAAGAGTCCTTTTTGGTCAGTGAGCAGCAGCAGTTTATCGGCGCCACATAAGATACCGACCAAGGCTGACAAATTGTCGTTGTCGCCCACTTTGATTTCACTGGTTGCCACGGCATCATTTTCGTTGACCACAGGAATAATATCGTGCTCGACCAAAGCATTAATGGTATCTCGCGCATTCAAAAAACGCTCACGATCTTCTAGATCGGCCCGAGTCAGCAACATTTGACCGATTTTAATCCCGTAAATAGCAAAAAGAGATTCCCATGCTTGAATCAGTTGACTCTGCCCAACCGCAGCAAGCAACTGTTTGCTAGCCATTGCGTTGGGGAGTGCGGGGTAACCTAAGTGCTCTCGACCAGCGGCAATTGCGCCCGACGATACAATCACCACTGAGTGGCCTTGCTTTTTCAGTTCAGCACATTGGCGGACAAGCTCAACCATATGAGCTCTATCTAACGCCAAAGTACCACCGGTTAATACACTGGTTCCTAGCTTCACAACGATTGTTTGAAGTTGCACCGCTTTTCCGCTTTGTTGATTCGTTGTCATGATTTCTTCTGAAATGGAAAACACATAAGAGCTGATGTTTTAGCAATCAAAGCAATAATTCACAAGTAGAAAAGGTGCTAAAAAGCACCTTTTTCATCACGAGGGTAAGGGGATAACGAAAATCAGACGAATTCAGCGGAATCTTGTGCAATCTCAACACTCAATTCAAAGCGCTCATAGAGACTCGCTACCAGTTTGGCATGAAACTCTTCTTGGGTACGTTTGACTTCAGAAAACACGGATTTAGGAATTGCGTCAGCATCCCACGCGCCAGCTAAGTTGTAACGTCCTGTATGATACTTAGCCTCAAACCCTGATTCTTTCTTAGTAAGTTCCAGCCACCAGCCCCAAAACTCTCGTTTTTCTGGGGATTTTTTGTCATTAACGCAAGACGCAAGGCAATCAAATAAGTAGTGATCCTCACGACATTGGCCTTCTCGTAAATAAGGTCCAATAGCTTTTAAAGCAGACAATAAGCGATAATGAGTCGGGCTGTGGGTCATTTCTGACATATTGACTCTCCATTTCAATGTTAAGAACGATCATTATTTTTATTAATCATATGCTTGTTACCGCATACCAATATCATGCTTAACTAATTTAGTAGAAAAGTCACCTAAATAGCTCATCTTCTAACCACTTTATCGCTAAATCGAGGGATTGCTCATATCCTTGTGTAATTGTTTTGCTTTTTATCTGTTTTGCTTTGCCATATTCACTAAAAATTGCAACTAATTGATTATCCGAATAGGGTGAAATGGGATCGCCTTCTAATCCTAAAGCTAAGATTGGAACCTTTGTGCGCCGACTGGTTAGAAAACCTTGCACTTTCAGTGACCACGCCCGCATCAACCCAGCGAGACTATTAATATCAACGACTTCTTTACCTAAACGAGAAGCCAGTACGTCGATGTACATTTTAGGCATTTTTTTCAATTTTTCTGGCGAGGCCAAAATATCGTGGATAGGTGCACCTAATGAAACACAAGCCTTGATTTTATCTTGCTCTAGAAAAGAGAGCCTGATCATAGCGTTACCACCAAATCGAAATCCAACAAGCCCCACTTTTCGATGATCAACCCAAGGTAAGCTTTCCAGTTCATTGAGTACCGCTTGGTGCAGGCATGAGGAGTCTTCGGTTAAAGGCCAATGGGAGCTATGACCGACAGAGGGCATATCAATGGTTAACATCGCAATATCTCTAGGCGCGAGATAATCTCTAAACAAACGCCACATATCGGTCTGCAAACTGTCTAAACCAGCGCTAACCAAAACGACCGGATGAGGCCTATCGGTATTAGGTAAATGTAAATTAGCGACTATTTTTTTATTCTTATAGGGTACTTCAACCTGCTTAATCACATAACGAGTCAGCTTAGCCGCTTCATTGTAAGCGCTGTTTGACAGTATCTGTGCCTGTAAGGATAAATTATCGTTTTTTAGATGTGGATAGCCAGCAATGCTAAAGCAGAGCGACGCGGAAAAAAGTTCATTGGCCGCCTCTTCATCTTGTTTGCCATTAGCGCGCTTTTGGTGACGCATACCTAGTTTGATCCACTCGTATGCCCAGTTGCCACTGTGATAACCCATAACCGTATCGAGCCAATCCGCTTCGGTTCGCGAATGTTTCGAAGAGGCAATGCGTGCGAAAACTTCTTCTTGTTCTACTGGGTCAACACCTTGCCATATCCACTGTAAACGCCTAAGGTTTCGATACCAAACGTACCCTTCTTGCTGTTTTTTTAGGTCCAAAATTTCTTGGCTACTTGGCATATAGCGAATCAATGCCGAAGTTTCTTGAGCTTGCTTGTGTTTCTGAAATAATTTTTCAGAAAGATTTTGGCTATTAGATTCAGACATAAGTCGATTCAATTGAGAGCGGTGCTCTAATAGTAATAAAAAAAATGGCCCGATAAAGGGCCATTCTCAAATAAACGCAAAGAAAACCATTACTTTTGCTTACGGTTAATCGGTTCTGCGTACTGAATCGTCATATCCCATGGCTGTTCAATCCAGGTATCTTGAGCAATATCGACAACGTAATCATCTAACAAGCTGACTCCAGAAGGCTTCGCACACACCGCAATCAATTTCGCTTTAGGATACATTTCACGTAGCTTACGTGCGGTATCACCACTATCAACCAAATCTTCAACAATTAAGAAACCTTCGCCGTCACCTTCAGGTGCTTTGATCACTGTCATGTCACGCTGGTGATCATGATCGTAACTTGAAATGCAAATCGTATCGACATGGCGAATACCTAATTCACGCGCCAATATGGCACCAGGAACCAGACCACCACGGCTCACAGCCCAAATACCTTTCCATTGCTCTGCAGGCATCTGTTTTTCTGCCAATTGACGGCAGTAAGTCTGCATATTGTCCCAAGTGATAACGAATTTATTACTCATTGTTGTAAACCTAATTATTTAAATAATCTGTGTCGTTCATTACATTGCAGAGGCGATATATTTAAAGATGAAGATGGCTGACATTACCCACACACTCATCGATACACTGCGCCCTTTGCCACTAAATAGTTTGATAGCCGCATAAGCAATGAAACCAAGAGAAATACCTTCTGCGATAGAGAATGTCAGCGGCATTAATAAACAGGTAACGACGACAGGAGCCGCTTCTGTTAAATCGCGCCAATCAATACTGACCAAACCAGAAAGCATCAAAATTGCCACGTAAAATAATGCACCAGACGTAGCGTACGCAGGGATCATTCCAGCTAATGGCGAGAAGAATAATGCAAGTAAGAACAAAATGCCAACAACCACTGCAGTCAGCCCTGTGCGCCCGCCAGCAGCAACACCCGCCACACTTTCAATGTAAGAGGTTGTGTTTGATGTACCTAGCAGGGCACCGACTGACGTAGCAGTAGAATCGGCAAGCAATGCTTTATTTAGACGTGGAATTTTACCATCTTTACCAATCAAATCTGCTTTTTGCGCCACGCCAACTAAGGTGCCAGCCGTGTCAAATAGATCGACAAACAGAAACGCAAACACCACTGAGATCATACCCACTTCAAAAACGGCGGAGAAATCAAGCTGCAAAAAAGTTGGCGCAATACTTGGTGGTGCCGACATAATGCCATGCCACTGAACGTCACCAAACACTAAACCAAGGCCAGTAACCGCAAGAATCGCGATCATTACGGCACCCTTTAAACCACGATGAACCAAAGCAATCGTCAGGAAGAAACCTATCGCACCGAGTACAGCAGGAAGAGAAGTAATTGCGCCGACAGAAACCAAAGTTGCAGGGTTATCAACCACAATGCCTGCATTCTTCAGGGCAATAAAGGCAAGAAAAAGTCCAATACCGGCCGAGATCCCCGTTCGTAATGACATCGGAATCGAACCGATGATCCACTCACGGATTTTAAAGATACTAAGAAAAATGAACAGCACACCAGAAACGAATACCGCCGCCAGCGCAACTTGCCATGTATATCCCATACCGAGCACAACGGCGTAAGTAAAAAATGCGTTTAACCCCATACCAGGAGCCTGCGCAATTGGGTAGTTGGCGACAAAGCCCATGATGAAACAGCCAATAGCCGCCGCAAGACACGTAGCAACAAATACTGCACCACGGTCCATGCCGGCATCCGCTAAAATCGCAGGGTTAACAAAGATAATGTATGCCATCGTGAGAAATGTCGTCATTCCTGCGATAACCTCAGTGCGCACGTTTGTACCATATTCACTGAGTTTAAATAGCCTTTCGAGCATGATCGAGTCCTATAAAGGGTAAAGAGTAAACGGTTGCGTAATCGATTGGCTGAGGATTATAGAGAGATCAGATCACAAATTCCAGATAGAATTAAGGCTGCAATATGCTTTTATTAATAGCTTATGAACCTAGTCGCGCTTCATTTCTTCAAAAATAAAAAGCAGGCTTCAATATCGTCTTGTCACCGAGCTGTAAAGGAAGTGTGGAACATTGAGATAAAAAAACGCCACCTCATCTGAGGTGGCGGCGAATCATTTTAGCCAAACTGACTACAAAAAAATTCCAATATTTAGGGGGTGAACATACTGTTCAAGTAACATGCTTAAGGTCTTAATAACCAAAGCTTGTTGGGTAAGCAAAGTTGCCAGTGTAAACAGACTTGTTTGTCCAGAACATTGCAGATGGTAAACCTTTCATAACTATCACCTTATAAAATCAATTGAACATGAATTTGATTTCTCGGTTCCATGGAGGCGATAAACGGACTCATCCTTTGAGCATTTTTTCTTCGCTTTCGAAGTTGGTTACAAATATACCACTAAGAAATTAAATTACAATATTGAGCGTGACAAAAATCACATAACTTTATTTTAATGATCTACATCAATAGATACAGGTAATTAAATTACACAAATATCAGCAAAAAATGATTCTTAGATGGTAAGGGGAAGAATCTCATCGCCGATTGTGTCATCTCTTTTATACGCTCCAGTCGATTTAATGTGACACCAACAAAACAATTCTCAAGCGGTGAGGCTACTCGCTGATTGTCGGGAGTGGTATGCTGTCCACCACTACAAGTCATGCTCAGATCTAGTCGATATCGCTACCAAAGAAACATTTCGCCTGTTTATGATCTGGCAAGCTCGAATAAAAGGAGTATTCCGTGTCTGAGTTCTATTCTGAAATCAGTAAATTGTCATCGGCACCCGTATGGCAATTTTTCGATAAAATCTGTTCCATTCCTCACCCGTCTAAGCATGAAGAAGCCTTAGCCCAACACATCATCCAGTGGGCGACAGAGCAGGGTTTAGCGGTACGCCGAGATCCAACCGGCAACGTTTTCATAAAAAAACCAGCGACAGTTGGAATGGAACATAAGAAAGGTGTGGTTCTACAAGCTCATATTGATATGGTGCCGCAAAAAAACGAAGACACGCAGCACGACTTTGCTAAGGACCCTATCCAACCGTACATCGATGGCGAATGGGTAACCGCCAAAGGAACCACTTTAGGTGCCGATAACGGCATGGGTATGGCAGCATGTTTGGCTGTTCTCGCGTCAAAAGAGCTCAAGCACGGTCCTATTGAGGTGTTACTGACGATTGATGAAGAAGCGGGTATGACTGGTGCTTTCGGCCTTGAAGCGGGTTGGTTAGAAGGAGAGATCCTGCTCAATACTGATTCAGAGCAAGAGGGCGAAGTGTATATGGGCTGCGCTGGTGGTATTGATGGTGCAATGACTTTTCATATCCAACGACAAGCCATGCCAGTCGGTTACATAACGCGTCAATTGACTTTAAAAGGATTAAAAGGAGGTCACTCAGGGTGTGATATTCATACCGGCCGAGGGAATGCCAATAAGCTGCTGGCTCGCTTTCTTGCTGGTCACGCACAAGAGCTTGATTTACGTTTGATCGAGTTTCGCGGTGGTAGCTTGCGTAACGCCATTCCTCGAGAAGCCTTTGTCACTGTGGCCATTCCTGCAGAAAATGTAGTGAAACTGGATAAACTATTTAGTGCCTACACCCTGCTCGTGAAAGAAGAGCTTGGACGCGTGGAAACGGGAATCGTCACCTTCAACAACCCACAAGAGAATGCGAAAAACGTCTTCGCTCTTGTTGATCAACAACGTTTTATTGCCGCATTAAACACATGTCCAAACGGTGTGATACGGATGAGCGATGAAATTGAAGGCGTGGTTGAAACCTCATTGAATGTCGGTGTGATTACCACACAAGAAAACTCTGTGACTGTGTTATGCCTTATTCGTTCTCTGATTGATTCAGGTCGCCAACAGGTTGAAAGCATGCTCAAATCCGTTGCTGAGCTAGCGAATGCGGAAATTGCCTTTACTGGTGCTTATCCGGGCTGGAAACCAGATGCCGATTCAGAGATCATGGCTGTTTTCAGAGACATGTACCAAGGTATTTACGGTCATAAACCGAATATCATGGTTATCCATGCTGGCCTAGAATGTGGTCTTTTCAAAAAACCTTACCCAGATATGGATATGGTTTCATTTGGCCCAACCATTAAATTCCCTCACTCACCGGATGAGAAAGTTAAGATCGACACAGTCGACCTTTTCTGGGAGCAAATGGTTGCCTTACTAGAGCACATTCCAGCCAAAGCTTAACACCTACTCGGATGTCGAATTCCTTAGCCATTTTTTAATAGCAAGTAGATGAATATCTTGCTTTAGCAAGGGAATTCGGCCTCCACTTCGACATCTTTTCTATCAATTAATTTTATCGATAAGGCAAATTAATTTCATTAGCGCACATTTTTTGTGACTGCTAGAGTTCGCCCCCTTGAAGTTCCTAGAGTTATTCACCACACTCTCTTCAAGCGATAACACCATTTAAAAGTTGTATCGGGGATGCGGCTACTCCTTAGCGGCGTCTTACATTCTCCAAAAATATTGAAACTGCGATGAAAGAAAAAATGATTGTCGGATGGCGAGAAACTCTCATCCTTCCAGGGTTAGGTATTGAGCAAATTAATGCCAAAGTCGATACCGGAGCCCGCACGTCGTGCTTACACGCATTTAAGGTAGAGAGCTTCACCAAAGAAGAGGCTCTTTGGGTTCGCTTTTGGATCCATCCTTTGCAACGTAATAATGAAAAAGTCACGGTTTGTGAAGCTAAGGTCCTCGATGAACGAATCGTCCGTGATTCTGGCGGCCATGAAGAATCCCGTTACGTTATTCAGTCAGACGTTAGTTTGGGCGACCAAACTTGGCCCATTGAAATAACGTTAACCAATCGCGAAAATATGGGTTTTCGCATGCTATTAGGTCGCACCGCAATGCACCATCGAATTTTAGTTGATCCTACTAAATCGTTTTTAATCGCTTTCGAGGAGAGCAAATAATGAAAATTGGTATTCTGTCACGTAATGCTTCGTTGTATTCAACCAAGCGTCTAATTGAAGCGTGTAAAAGCCGTGGCCACCAAGTCAAAGTGATTGATGGGCTGCGTTGCTATATGAATATCAATTCTGAAAAACCCGAAATTCACTTTAAAGGTGAAGAGTTAGCGGGTTTTGATGCAGTCATTCCTCGTATTGGTGCATCCGTTACGTTTTACGGCACTGCGGTATTACGCCAATTTGAAATGATGGGGGTTTATCCCGTCAATGAATCTGTGGCTATTAGCCGTTCCAGAGATAAACTTCGCTCAATGCAGCTATTGTCTCGTCGCGGCATTGGTATGCCAATTACAGGTTTCGCCAGTAAACCCGATGATGTCAAAGACTTACTCGACATGGTCGGAGGAGCACCGGTAGTGATTAAATTACTTGAAGGAACTCAAGGCATCGGTGTAGTGTTAGCGGAAACACGCAAAGCAGCAGAAAGTGTGATCGAAGCGTTCATGGGCCTGAAAGCCAATATCATGGTGCAAGAGTACATCAAAGAGGCCGGTGGCGCCGATATTCGCTGTTTCGTTATTGGCGACAAAGTTATCGCAGCCATGAAACGGCAAGGTGCCGATGGTGAGTTTCGCTCTAATCTACACCGCGGCGGAACGGCCTCTTTGGTAAAAATTACTCCCCTAGAACGTAAGACGGCTATCGATGCGGCGAAGATTATGGGTCTCAATGTTGCGGGTGTGGATCTTTTGCGATCGGAACGTGGCCCACTAGTGATGGAAGTCAATTCATCGCCAGGTCTTGAAGGTATTGAAGCTGCTACTGGTAAAGATATCGCCGGGTTGATTGTCGAATTTATTGAAAAAAATGCGGCAACGAAAGGGACAAAAACACGTGGCAAAGGTTAGGAAAAACACAGCATTTCATTTCCTGGGGGATTCAGTTCCCCCAGGAACGCGCAAGGCAATGGAGCTAGAAGCGGCTAAGCTTTATACACACTCGCCGCTCTCTATTCCTATCGAAATCATTAATGGAATATCCACTGGCCCAACCTTGATGATCAATGCCGCCATCCATGGTGATGAACTGAACGGCGTTGAAATAGTCCGTCAACTGATCAACTCCATCGACCCGCAAAAACTAAAAGGGACACTGATTGTTGTCCCCATCGTCAATGCCTTTGGCTTTATTCATAAATCTCGCTACCTTCCTGATCGACGCGATCTCAATCGCTGCTTCCCTGGAAGTGAAACTGGCTCCCTCGCCTCTCGCATTGCACATACTTTCTTTTCCCAAGTCGCTTTACGTTGTGATTACATCATCGACCTGCATACTGGTGCGATTCATCGCACGAATTTGCCACAAATCCGCGCCGATCTCACTAATCCTGAAACCTTGCGTATTGCCCAAGCATTTGCAACCCCAGTGATCATCGACTCTCCACTGCGTAATGGCTCGCTCAGAAGTGAAGCGGAGAAATCAGGCATCACAGTATTAACTTATGAAGCAGGTGAAGCGCTAAAATTTGAACCCATTGCCATCAATTCGGGTATTGTCGGTGTAAAACGCACCATGCAAGCCATTGGTATGATGCGCAAGAGTCGCAAGGCCGTACCGACATCGATCATCGCAAAATCAACCAGTTGGCTCAGAGCCGAAAGCGATGGCATCTTGCGCACTGTGGTGACGCTTGGTGACAAGGTCGAAAAAGGACAAGTGCTTGCTTATATCAACTCACCGCTTGGTCATGTCGAAGTCGAATTAAGAGCCAATAAGGGTGGTATTGTGATTGGCCAACAAACTCTGCCTCTTGTTAATGAAGGAGATGCCGTATTCCATCTCGCCTACTTCTCGCAAAGCGATGAGATGGTTGAGCAAGTCGTGGGCGACTTTATTGAAGAGGTCGCAGATAGCGATTTAGAACCTCTAACCACGGGACACTTGATGCCACCGTCGATGGTCTAAATAGTCGATAAGTCTAAACAATAGAGACACATAAGTTCAATAATAAAGCCCTTACTCAAAGGGCTTTATTATGTTTAAGCGTGACTAGGATGAAGAAAGTAACTCATTAACCGAACGAGGCCCAAATCACCGTAGCCACTAATACAGGGCAGACAAATTTCACGTACCAAGGCCAGATTTTACCAAACCAACCCAATTGGAACTCAGGGAAACCTTGCTCTAACTCTTTGACCTTCGAGTGACGACGCCATACCCAACCGCCAAATAGGCAGAACATCAGCGCTGCTGTCGGCTGCAAATATTGCGTCGCAACCGTCGCCACTAAGCCAAATAGCGCACCAAAGTTATAAACAATAACAACACTGACTAGCGCAATTAACGCGCCTAATACCCAGCTTGTTGGTGCACGTTTCGTATTAAAACGCTCGCTGACTAAGGCTACAGGGCATTCCAGCATAGAGATAGAAGAGGTTAACGCGGCGATCGTCAGTAAAGTGAAAAATACGATAGCAAACACCTGACCCATCCAACCAAGGCTATCAAACATCAATGGCAACACGGTAAAAACGAGCGTGTCTGAATTGAGTAAAGAACCGTCAGCGGCATAGATTTCCACTCCTTTATGCATCGCAACAAACATCGCAGGCAACACGACAAGACCAGCAATAAAAGCAACGGCGGTATCAACTAAAGTCACATTTAGTGCCATATTCGGCAGGTTTTCTTGCTTACTCAGATAAGATCCGTAAATCAGCATCGAGCAGCCACCTATGGTTAATGAGAAGAAACCTTGCCCCATTGCCGCCAGTAAGAGATGTCTGTCAAACACCTTTGAAAAATCAGGGACCAAATAGTGTTGTAAACCTTCCATCGCACCAGTTTGCATCATGATGTAAACAAACAGCACACCAAACAGTACAAACAATGCAGGCATTAAACGCGTTGACCATTTTTCAATCCCGTCTTTAACACCACCTTGCACGATTAGAATCGTCAAAATATAAAACACTAAGGTTCCGAATAAGTTACGCTCAACACTAAACCCTTTCAACCAAGCTGTGATTTCCACAAAACCCAATAACTCAGTCATCGCACCGAGTAAAAAGCAGATTAGCCAACCACCGACGATGCTGTAAAACGCCAGTACCGCACTAGGAACACTCAAACCAATCCAACCGACAAAGCCACCGACCATTTTACCTAGTGGATGAGGCGTTAATGAGCGCATGCTATCAACAGGGTTTGCTTGCCCAAAACGGCCTATCGCCATTTCAACCACTAACATAGGGAAGGCAACGACCATGATCATCACCAAATAAACCAATAAGAATGCGCCGCCGCCGTTACTTGCCGCTTGGGTTGGAAAGCCCCAGATATTACCTAGGCCAACCGCCGCACCCGCCGCCGCAAGAATAAAACCAAGACGTGAACCAAAATGTTCACGAAAATCAGACTGTGTCATACCACTCACACAAATATCAATAGACTAGTTAGCTAGTACAGTAATGCAGACCATCAAACTGAGCAATCGCACTGCTTATTTATCGCACAATCAGTGCAAAAATAAACAGAATTTACTTCGTAAAGATTATTGAACAGGCAATACTGACGGGAGATTAGAGGTGAATTTTTGCACGAGGTAACGACCTCTTCCTTGGGCTTTGACTGCATAAAGTGCTCTATCAGCCACATGAAAAAAATCTAGATAGTGACTCAACTGCGGTGTATCAATCTCAACCCCTCCGACACTGATTGAAAGTGTCTTCTTAGCTTGGGAAAATTGGTGGGTAATGCGCAGCGATTCAACCGATTCGATCAGTCGTTTAGCATAAGCTTGACCATCAATTTCGATGTCGCTCGCCAAAACTACACAAAACTCTTCTCCACCAAAGCGAGCAACCAGTTTTTCACCGCTAAAATCCAGAGTATTTAAGCTAGAAGCCACTGATTTCAATGCTTCATCACCATCTAAGTGGCCGTAGTGATCATTGAATAGTTTAAAATAGTCAATATCGATTAAAAACAGTACGATATGCCTGAATTGATAATCAACAATATAGCTTTTAAAGACCTTTTCTAAACGGCGACGGTTCGCAATACGTGTGAGTGGATCGTGCTCTGATTGCCATTTTAGTTCACGCCGACTAATTTCCAGCTCCCATACTATTTGGCTCATCGTACGAGAAAACTCCTTCATTTCCTTCGATATAAAGGAGCGTTCACTAGGCATCTTTCCACCCGAAGCTTTAAATTGCTCCAATACTTGATTAGCATTGTTAATTGGCTTAACCACTTTATTCGCTACGACTAAGTTCAAGAAGAACATCAGGATAGAGAAAGCGGCAAGCCCTGAAAGCTCCTGCCATTGAATAAATGGCGGCACTTTAACCGTATGATTTATTTTAATTAATATGGTGAGGCGGTTTCGGTAATCAAGCATTTCAAGGTAGGAAATATTGTTATTGTGTGGCGCGACAGTAGGTTGAGCAGCGACAATAGGTTGATCATTGCGCTTATTGATCAACATCACTTCCACATTGACACCTGTCGCCGTCACAAGCTCATTGATAAACTGCTCGCTTATCCTTTTTAAAAAAAGTAAATAACCTTTATCGCATTCCTTTGCATTACTATTGCAAACTCGAGAGGTTGCGACGATAAAAGGTTTGTTATCTATCACGATAAAACTGAGGTCCGGTTTGATGAAATCTTTCGGTGCTTTCATCGCACTCGCCAAAATATCACCAAAATTATATCGAATCGTATCATAGCTGGCTTCATTGCCAGTATCATAGTCATAAAACATGCCCCAGACTAACCGCATATCCGGATTAAAAATAAAAATACCGTCGAGTAACTTAGATTCAAAGGCGTGATCACCAATACTGTCGCGAATAAAATCATCATTAGGCTTGGCAATAAAATCAGCCATTTCATTCCATGCAGCATAATCAGCCAGTGATGCACCCATGTCTGCTTTTT
>AEZC01000193.1 GCA_000257205.1 Vibrio ordalii ATCC 33509
GGATCATTCGCCACACGTACCTTCAACGTACGCTGCATATAGTCTTTCTCATTCAGTGCTGAAATAGCACTATCTACATCAGCAGAAGCTATCACAACAAAGCCAAAGCCTCGCCTCTTGCCTGTGCGTTTGTCTTTCATTAAGCGAACAGCAAAAACTTCACCGTGTTTAGCAAATAGTTCACGGACGTGAGCCTCATTGGCTTTGTATGGCAAATTTCCGACATACAGTGTTTTCGTTGAGAGTTTTGATTCCTCATCGATTACCGTGTTGCTGCCAAAAAATTTAAAAACAAAAGCGGAAGAGACAACACCAAGAACAAAAGTAATTGCGGGAGACAGCGCGACCAGAGAAAAGAGGATTGCGCCTATGATTGCAAGAGATGCAATCAGTACAGTCGATTTATTAGAGTTCATATTTGG
>AEZC01000194.1 GCA_000257205.1 Vibrio ordalii ATCC 33509
AAAAAACCTACCTAATTATTAACATGAAATTAAAAACAAAATTATCAAACTTATCTTTCCTTTATTTTCCGTTAACTCTATAGGCTTTATTGTCACTAAGAGTGAACAGAGATTAATTATTGATATGAAAATCAAATGATTGAAATTTTTGATAAACTGTAAGGAATAAGATAGTGGATATAGAACGGGTACAACGGATTAGCTGTTGCTTCGTATCAATGAAGTGCCAAACTTTTTTTACCACATTAGGGATATTGATGATCATACTACCTTTATTTCCTTGGCAAATATTGTTTAAAGAAAATCGGTTAAATCAATCATCCGAACAAACCAACAAGACATAGGCAAAAGTGAATTAGAAAATATATTGATGACATCTATCATGAATATTCATTTAAAAACGTTCTAATTTAAAAAGGTTAAATTAGCTAAATAGCCACATAACAAGCTAAGTCAATAGGACAATTTAAGCTGGTGTCTGGCACTTCGTTTCTTATTTATGCCAGATTAAAAGTAATAGACGTTCTCCACCCGAAAATAGCACAAAATACGCGTCCGACTTAACTCAAAATTGTCCAAAAATGATCTAGAAATTGATCAAACTATATTGCCATTTAACATTTAATCGTGTTATTAAAAGAGCTTCTAGTCAGAAGCTCTTTTAGTTAGCGTGTTTTACTGGCTTGCTTTTTCAATTCAAAATCAAACTCGTCGGGAAATAACACAACGCCTTCTTCATTCTCATTGGGGAACACCACCACCGACAATTCATCTTCTTCTAGGCCCGAAGTCCAACGGCTATGCCATTTGTTCAAAGAGATCGCTTCCGCTTCACACGCTTGCCACTCGCCTGTTGCCCATGCCTTGGCAAACTCTTGGTTAGGCCACACAGGAACGCAATCATCTTCTTCTGTGTTGAGCATGACACAACCGTGTTCATCTTTTAGTATCCAAACTTCACGGTTTGCAACAATGGCTTTAATGCAGTATTTAAAACGTTCTTCTTCATTATAGCGATTGATTGTTTCTATCTGTTCTGTGGTTAATGCGTCTGCCATAGCCCGGCTCCATGCGAAAGTTGGGGAATATAAAAACGCCTACAGTGTAGCACTGCAGGCGTTAAATTTAGAATCTTAAACAATAAGATGATAAAAAGGATTAAGCTAATTCAGCTTGTAGCCAAGGCCAACCTTGCTTCTTACGACTTAAGGTGTTTTCCATCATCAACATGCCATCTTGTTCGTGTTTAGTCAGTTTTTCAGCCCATTCACCGGTGTATAGAAGACGAGTCTGCGCGGTGGTAATGTCGGTCAACATCACGGCAGCAAACGCAAGGCCTTCCTCTTCGCAGCGACGAACTAGGTCTGCTTGAATGGCGTCAATCATGCCATCGACTTGTTCAAGCGTTGCCAATTCCACTTGACCAACCACCACATCACGGCCGTTGAATGGGTAAGCTTTCAAATCTTTCTCAACAAGTTGAGCGGCAGATAAACCTTCAATGTCTGTTTTCGCAATCAAAAGCGCTTTAATAAAGGCATCAAGGTCTTCAACCTCAGCAATTTCAGCCAGTGCCAGCACAGCTTCTTTATCTTTTGGTGTGCACGTTGGAGACGCAAAACCGACCGTGTCAGACAAAATCGCAGACATCATCAATATGGCTAAAGGACGTGTGATTGGCGCATTTTCCATCTTGAATAGGTTGAACAAGATAGTACAGGTACAGCCGACTGGCCAAATCCACGCTTCTAGCGGATTCACTGTCATTACGTCGCCTAGGCGATGATGGTCAACAATACCGAGAATTTCCGCTTGGTTGATGTCATCAGGTGCTTGCGCAAGATCGGTATAGTCCACAAGCCATACTTTTTCGCCCGCGACGCTAGTGCGAAGTTCAGGTTGATCAACACCGGCTGTTGCAAGAATGTGTTGAGTTTCACGGTTAATTTCACCCTGACGAACAGGCGTTGCTTCTAAACCACGTGCTTTAAGTAATTCAGCAGCAACTAATGCACCACAAATGCTATCACTATCTGGGTTTTTATGACCGACAACGAAAATCATCTTTCTTCCTATTTTAATGCTATTTGATGGCCTATCGAAGGTGATAGGCGAGATTGCTCACAAAGGCCGATACTTTACCTGATTTTCAGAATTTGTCATGGCTTGTGGCTAAGAAATTATGGCTAATTTATCTTGCTTACCACGATGAACTTCAAGGTCGAGCACCTGCGAGCGATTAGTACCTCGAGTGATCTCTTTAAGCTTCTTCCCTTTTAGCTTAGATAAATGCCGATCCTAACCATTTCTCGCTTCAATAAGGTTAAGATTCATGGATTTGGTTCCGCGGAAAATATAGAAGCCACCATAATGCTCAAGAGCGGTAAAGAACAGGAAACCAGGGTAACCTGCATTCGACTACGGCAGGGTTACGCTTAAATAGACTCGGATTAGACTCGGATAAACGTCATCGACTTCACGGTTGATGTAGGTGGTTTGTTTGGCGACGATTATCTGATCATAAATGAGGCCTTTTTTCTATCTAAATAAACCGCTTAGCTCTTAAGATCCTGTCTATGATGGGGGACTACAACCCCGCCTCCTTTTGGTGAAGAGGTTTGAAAACTTTACTCAAGCCTCTCACCCCAAATCGATGCCATTTCCTAAAAATTCTGCTCTCAACACATCATCAATCCTGCGTTTTATTTTTGTTCTCAAATTGAGATAAGAAAAATAATTCACTTAAAAACAATAGCTTAATTTTGGCTTGTTTTTTGCTGATTTACCTTATCAACCTTCCACAAAAAACTAGGTGACGGTATGCACTTAAAATTATGGTGTTTCATCGTGTTGGTATTGGTTTCTATTCGAACTATCGCTGCACCTTTTGAAACTTGTCCAAGCCAAGCGTATTTATTCCAAGCTTCTCCGGTACAGGTTTATGGTGTGAACTTAGTGACGGGGCAAACCGCTCTGTTGCAAAGCAACACAGGGCTAAACGGAAACATCAATGCTGTAGGCTTTGATTTTCAAGATCGCTATATCTACGGTTACGATACCAACAACAAGCGATTAGTTCGGTTAGGCTCTGATTTTCAGGTAGAAACTCTTAATACCCTTGGACTGCCGCAAGACTACACCTTCTTTGTTGGGGATGTTTATAACCATATTTTTTATCTTTACCGCCAAGGTAAAGGGTTATTTAAAATCGACCTAAGCCCTTTAGACAGTGACCCGAATGCGGTACTCATCGTCGAACAAATCTCAGCAACAGCGACCGTCAAACTCACCGATTTCGCTTTTCATCCCGCTGATGGCAGCTTATACGGTGTCGATAACTCAACCGGAGGCTTGTATCTGTTTGATACGGATACGGGTGTCAGCAGTTATATTGGTAACGTCGGCCAAACAGGCACTTTTGGCGCCGGCTACTTTGATGTGGATGGCTATTACTACATCTCACGTAACAGTGATGGAAAGATATTCCGGATTAATCTCTCAAACCCTGATTTGATCGCGCAAGGCAATGTGCCTGCCGTGCACTTTGCTGACGGCCCTTCCTCAAACCAAAATGATGGTGCGCGTTGTGCGAATGCTCCTGTGATCGATGAAGACTCAACCATTGATTTTGGTGATGCTCCAGATAGCTACCGTACCACATTAGCGTCCAATGGCCCGCGTCATCAGATGGATGGGATGACATGGTTAGGCTCAGCGCCAGACGGTGAACAGTCAGGTCAGCCTTTTCCTGCCAGTGACGACAAAGCCGGCATTGATGACGAGGATGGGGTTGGCTTTGTCACTGCGTTAGAAGCGGGTCTGGAAGCATTAATCACAGTGAATGCTTCCACTTCGGGTTATCTTTCTGCTTGGTTTGACTGGAATCGCGATGGCGATTTTGATGATGTAGGAGAGCAGGTCTTTACCGACCAACTACTGCACAGCGGGCAAAATGTGCTGATTTTTACGGTCGCCCAACAAGCGAATATGGGGTCAAGTTGGAGCCGTTTTCGCTTTAGCCAACAAAAAGGGTTGAATTCGTACGGAGGTTCAACATCTGGAGAAGTAGAAGACCACCTTATTACCATCTCCGCGAATGGGGTCGCGATACGCTATTTCCCTAGTGAAACCACTTACGCTACGGTCGCCTTTGAGGACAACTGGCCGCATTTAGCCGACTATGACATGAACGATGTGGTGATCCGTTTCCGAGTTACCGAAACGCTGCAAGATAGCCAAGTCGCACAGATTCGGATTGATGGCTACCTTGCAGCTTATGGTGCGAGTTATCACAACGGTTTTGCCATTCGCTTATCTGGCCTTTCTCGCAGTGCTATTAATACCAACTTAACCCGTCAGTATCACAATGATGTGTTGCAACCAAGCAGCGGCTTGGAGATGGATTCAAATGAAGCAATCTTCATCATTTCCGAGGATCTTTCGCGCGCCTTCCCACGGCTTTGTACTTACTTCCGTACCGACAATCAATGCATGGAAGACATTGGCTTTAACTTTAGTCTCGTTATTGCTATTGAGCGCGGTAGTGATGTGAGTCAACTGATCGCAATGCCTTATGATCCTTTCATTTTTGCCACTCCCGGTATTTATCATGGCGAAGGGATAACCTTCCAACCAGGTCGCAAATGGGAAGTTCACCTTGCTGATTACCCTGCCACTGAGAAGTTTGATGCCGCTAATTTATATGGCGCTGGCGCCGATACCAGCGACCCAGCTCAACAACGTTTTTTCAAAAATGCGAACAATCTGCCATGGGCCTTACTGATCACCGATGAATGGCAATGGCCCTATGAACGCAGCGATTTATTGCGTACTTACCCGCAGTTCAGTAATTATTCCCAATCAGCAGGCCAACAGAAACAGAGTTGGTTCAACAACGCCTTCAACAACTGCGCATACTGCTATAACCCTTAGGAGGACACCATGAAAAACGCATTTCTATTAATCACTTCATGTTTGCTGCTCTACGGTTGTGGAGGCGATGGCGATGGCGGTGGTTCAGGTGATACAGCATCGATTAACGTGACTTCTCCAACGCAACCGACTTCCGAAGAGGCCGCAATCGTCGCCAAGGATTTCACCCCTGTGATGATGAGCTTTATAACGCAGCTCTCCTCAACAACAGCAAACACCAGCAATGATTATTCCCAACAAGATTTTGGTAGTGACAGCAGCGTAACGACTTCACAATTGAATGTGCCCGCTGAATTTAGCTTTAACCCGGTCGCGCAAATTGAGATCAAAGCTGATATTAGCGCCTATCGTACTGACCGAGCCTTTGTTACCTTCTATAGTCAATATACGTCCAGTGGCAATGGAACTGACCAAGCGATTTATGAAAGCCGGATTGCTTCATCAGCGTTAACTCTTGGTGTCGCAACCCTTAGCTTCAGTTATCCACGCTCTCAATCCAGCTTGCTGGCCGAGATATGGTTTTATGATGGTTCCGCCCCACTGCAGCAGGTATTTACACCAACACAACCGTAAAAAGGATTCGCTCTCATGTTCAACAAAGGGCTTGGTGGTTTACTCATTGGGGTAAACTTACTTTGGTTGACCAGTTTGTATTATCCCATGCCCATATGGTGGTTAGATAATCTTTTTAGCTATCCAATTGGGCTAATGGCTTTTAATGCTCTTTTAATAGTAATTGCGCTTTTAATGAGCTACCGAGTCTTATTTGTTGGTAGCACACTGTGTGCATTGGCTCTGATCTGGTTCATACCAAATAGTAAAAGTGAAGTAGTACTGCAAACTCAAAAAAAGGGCGAGGTTTCACAAGATCAGAGTGCAGCGCATTGTTCCTCTTCGCTGAAAATCATTCAGTTTAATGCGCTCTACGAAAATACCGACTACAACCGACTGCTCAACCTTTTACTGCAAGAGCAAGCCGATTTAGTGGTACTGCAGGAAGTGGCTCCCGCGCTTGAAGATAAGCTCAGCACTTTGGACGACATCTACCCGTACATTTACGGTGGTAAAACCCATGCAAAAGTGCCCTCAAGCCAGTTTATTCTCAGCAAAGAAGTCATCCTTCATTTTTCTGTCAAACCTTTTACAGAGAAAAATAAAATCCTACAGGGCGATTGGCAAATTACCCCTCAAACCTCCTTGCGTTTGATTGCCACCCACTTACCTTCTCCAAGAAATTCGACGCTTTGGGAAGAGCGTAATGCCATGCTTACTCATGTAAAAACACTGGCAAACGAAAGCGAGATGGCAAACACCATAGTGTTAGGGGATTTCAACCTCTCAAGTATGAATACACGTTTTAGAAGCCATTTTGAAAGCTTTGAAACTCGGCCTGTGGCTTCATGGCCAGAATGGTCAACTCATTACCCTACCCCAGCTTTTACCATGATCAGCATTGATCATTTGTGGCTTAAGTCAGCGCAATTTTCTCTTTGCAGCCGACAAGGGGTTCTTCCCTCTTTAGGTTCAGATCACCGCATGATTATCACGAAAATTGCCCAGCAATAACCTTGTCTCAAAATGATTTCCAAAATGACAATGCTCTTTAAACTGAAAAGTCAGCACATAAAATAAAACGTAATCCATTGATATCTAATCATAATTAAATTGGCACACTTACTGCTCTATTACCTACATGCAACCCAAAGATGCTGACAGATTCATGAACGCATCAAAAGATTGGTAAACAGTAAGGAGACACCCATGGAACTCAGAACCATTATTGATAGCGATATCCAAGTCACACTTCTTATAGAGGGCAATCTAGATGCGGAAGGTAGCCGTTTTCTTCAGCCTATAATTGATGATGTGATCTGGAAAGATGTTCACCAAGAAGTTGAGTTGGACTTTCGCAATGTCACCTTTTTAGATTCGTCAGGTGTTGGTGCTTTGGTCTATCTTTATAAGCGACTCGTTGAATCTGAACGAAAAATGCGCATTGAGAACGCCACTGGTCAGCCGCTTGAAATTATTAAACTGCTCCGTATCGGCCAGGCCATTCCCGTGAATTCTCGCACTTATTAGCCCACCTGAGGAGGTGAGCATGAAGTTAGCTATCGTCAGTATTGGTTTGTTCACCTTACTTGGTACCGCTGGGTGCACCTCGTACCCAGAAGAAGGCCGCGGTGGAATCGCAGAAGCTTACATGAATGGGGAGTTCGCCCCCGTGATGCCGGATGAACCGCTCGGCCCTGAACATGGGCTACGTTTTGACTGGCAACTAAGCAAATTACATTTGGGGAGCCTGATCCGCGAAGGCGCTAAATGGTGTTTTCCTGCGGCTGTTGTACAGGCTTTAGAAAAGCAAAATCGGATCGCTCGGCAGCTTGATGGCGGCTTGCTGCTGGATGCCGCGAATGATCTGGTTATTCAGCGTAAACGCTTGAATCAGTTAGAACAGCAACTTGATTATGTCACTTCACAAACACGCTGCGTTCCACCTCAAAATGAACAGTCGTTTGTGAATTCTCTCTCGCTGATTGAAGAGTTAAATCGGCGGCTCAATGTGGATAATCAATTTGCGATTAACTCTACCGAGATCAACCCGAAATACATGGGCAATTTAGCCATCGCAGCCGACAAACTGAAAGCTCACCAGGACTTAACACTTTCGGTAACAGGCCATGCTGATTCATCCGGCAACGTGGAATTCAATGAAAAATTGGCCATGGGACGAGCAGAACAAGTGAAACGCTACTTGACGATTTTCGGCCTTGCGCCAGAGCGAATCACCACCCATTCCCTGGGTGAGTCGCTCCCTTTGTACGTCGGCGAAACAACGGGAGTGAAATTAACCAACCGACGCGTCAGCATTGAAATTATTACGGCAGATAGTCCAAACCTCTCTAAACAAGGAGGGAAGCTCTATGAGCAAGAATAGTTTTAAAGCTCTGCTGCTGTGCTGCGCTCTGCTGCTGAGTGGCCTTAGCTTCGCGGAAGAAACCGTAAGAATTGGTGATTTAGTACAAGTTGACCTGCCCGGTGAACCTTCATTCAATAACGGATTTCAGGTTGATAAACGGGGGCGAATTACGCTCCCGGAAGTCGGCCCACTTTATGTGGCAGGCTACGATGAAATCCAACTTCAGCGAGCGGTTTCTGACGCTTTGAGCCGAGTGTTTCGCGACATCAGCACGCTCCAAGTGTTTATTGCCGAGCAGCAATTGCTGATTTCAGTGCAAGGCTATGTCGCCTCTCCCGGTGAATATACATTATCGAGTAACGCGGATATTCAAATGGCGTTGCATGCCGCAGGTGGTGCTCGCCAAGGGGGGCAACTTGATAAGCTTCAACTCAAACGTAAAGACGAAAAAATCGTTTTCAACTACAAAGCTTTTCTCGAAAGCGGCGATGAAAGCATTCTCCCCCAGCTCGAATCCACTGATGTACTTTTTGTGCCAGCTTCACCGATCGTTGGCAATATCGAACAGGAATTTGATGCAGCTAAACTGGCCAATGCGGGGGACAGTGCGGATTCCAAAATGGCCATCAAAGTCTTCGGTGAAGTGAATGCTCCCGGCTCCTTCTCCTATCAAGCCAACACGAACTTGGTGGATGTTTTGATGCGTTCAGGCGGTGTGACACGTTATGCGGCGGTTGAGCAGATCCGTGTGATTAGCGATAACAACCCTAAACTGTTCAACCTTAAGCAATACCTTGATTCGGGTAATGAATCTTTACTCCCGATCCTCTCTCCAGGAACGACCGTGTTTGTCCCAAAACAGGAGGAAGAAATTAAGGCGGGAGCCAATATGGTGTATGTGATGGGAGAAGTCGCCAGACCGGGCGCTTTTGAAGGCAAACCGGGCGCAACCTTTATGGATATTTTAGCCAATGCAGGTGGCCCAACCCGTTTTGCCGAAGCTCGAAGAATTCGAGTCATCAAAGCCAATGGCCAAGTAACCCGTTTCGATTTAACCGCTTTCACAGAAGGACTCACCAGCACAGCACCGCCCGCCATTCAATCCGGTGACGCGATTTTTGTACCGGAAAAAACCGATATGAATGAAAAGTCGTGGCTAAAAGTGGCACCGGACCAAGCAGTTAATGTGATTGGTGAAGTGGTTAGGCCGGGGCGCATTGAGTGGTCAGATGAAATGAATCTGATGGATCTGCTTGCTCATGTCGGTGGGCCGACTTTGAGAGCGGACACCACTCGCATTAAGATTGCGATTGATGGCCAACAAATGCAGGTGTTTGATTTGGATGCTTTCATTCAAAACGGTGCGCCGCGTAGCCAACTGCCTCACATTCAAGCAGGCACCATCATTCGCATACACGATCTTCCTCAAGACCCTTCAGATAACAAATCACAATGGGTTCGCCAAGCATCGGATGCTTCCATCTATGTGTTGGGGCAAGTCAATGCTCCAGGTCGCTATCGTTTCAACAACGATATGCATTTTCTGGACATTCTTTCAGCCGCAGATGGCCCAACCAAGGATGCGGATCTGCACAACTTGCGCGTGACCCATCGAGACAAGTCTTACGCCAGAGTGAGTAAGATCAACCTCGCCTTATATTTTGAAACGGGAGATGAGAACTTGCTGCCCGACATCAAAACCGGAGACACAATTTACATCCCTGAAAAGAACCGGAACTGGCTCGACAACACCAAAGAATCCACAGTGAGAGTGCTAGGCGCAATCAATAAACCGGGTCGTTACGTGTTCAGTGACACCATGACGATTCTCGATATTTTGGCCGAAGCGGGTGGCCCGAGCCAATCGGCCTATCTTGAAAAAATTTCCATAGTGAATATGTCTTGCTGTCAGGGGCAGGCACGTACCTTCGACCTGATTCAATTTAGCAAAACTGCGAACCTTTATGCCCTGCCAGTATTACGCGCGGGAGACACCATTTACATTCCAGATCGCAGTGAAAGCCTATTGGAGAAAGCTCGCGAAAGTATTGATGATATTTTACGCATCACCACCACTATCCTACTGATAGGAGCGCTGTAGCATGATTCCCGCCACACACGCCGAAATTGAGCAAATTTACCTTGCCGCAGAGTTAGCCGACTGCCGATCACTGTGCATTACTTCATGCCAGTCCGGTGAAGGAGTCACGTCGATCGCCAGTGCGCTGACCGAGCGTTACCTGCTGGCAGGACACGATGCCTTGTTAGTTGACCTCAATATGTTTAAACCCGCATTTAAAGAGGTAGAAATGCTCAACGCACCCGATGGGCGGCAATGGGTTGAAAACCGAGAAACCCACCAGCTTTTTACTGGGTTGAGCATACCGCGCGAAAGGTCACTGCAGCTCAGTTATAAAGATCCCAATACCCTGTCACGAGCGGTTCAGCAATGGCTGAACCAGTATGAACGGATCATTATTGATACTTCTCCTATCCTCAATTTAAACAAAAACAATATCCCCGCTCAAAGCGTAGCGAGCGCTTGTGACAAAACCGTTCTGGTGGTGATGAGCGGCACAACCACCACTCAACAAGTGCAAAAAGCGATTGAGTTACTGGGTTCAGAACAGATCTCCCTACTGGGCACCATTTTAAATGCCCGTGACCAGCCACCTCTGCGTTTAGAGCTGATTCGAGAGATCAATCGACTCTCTTTTATCCCTAAGCAGTGGCGAGAACGTTGGATTCGCAGCGTACTCGGTAACGATATTCTCTCAAATTACACCTGATTTCCATAACGGTTTGCTAGAGGACTCCCCATGTACGACCCTATCCATGATCTCGATGCTGCAGAATGGATTGATGAAACCATCATCCAAGAAGTGATCCACGATACCGACATCAGCATAATGCCCATGCTGCTGACTAGCTATATTGAAGAGAGCCAAATACGCTTGCAGCACATAGAAAAAGCCATACAACTCACCGATCACGCTGCCTTAGAGTTTGAGCTGCATACTCTCGGCAGTGCTTCTCTTGCATTGGGTAACCGCCATTTATCGCGCTGTACTCGTGAAATGGAGCGCCATTGCCAAAAACAGCAATGGAATGAGGCAATTGCTCTGTATCCGAAATTGGTTCGCATCGCGTACTGGTCGCTCATTGCCAGCCAAGAACGTTTAGAACTGGGATTTGAG
This sequence comes from Vibrio ordalii ATCC 33509, assembly GCA_000257205.1. Lineage (GTDB taxonomy): Bacteria > Pseudomonadota > Gammaproteobacteria > Enterobacterales > Vibrionaceae > Vibrio > Vibrio ordalii. The sequence continues at coordinate 11,050 of AEZC01000194.1, forward strand.
GTTTAAGTAGCACTTTCGCAATTTGAGAATCTGTACTATACCAATAGAGACATCTTGCATATCAATCCTCAAACACCATAGTGGTCTGATAGCGAAAAATAAGCGCCCTATTTTCTGAAATGCAGTTGTACAGATGCTGGCCTGCTATGAATGCCAATGAGAAAGGTAAATAAAAACTAAGGATAAGAGATGAAATCTAAAGTGCTGTTAGTGGAAGATTCCACCTCGTTAGCCATTTTATATAAGCAGTATGTTAAAGATGAACCTTTTGATCTCTTTCATGTAGAAACTGGGCGCGATGCCATTCAATTTTTACAAAGAACGCCGCCTGAGTTGATTATTCTCGATTTGAAACTGCCTGACATGTCTGGCGAGGAGATCCTCGACTGGATTAATCAGCACGAAATCCCAACGACAGTGATCATCGCTACCGCCCATGGCTCAGTCGATATTGCGGTCAATTTACTCCAGAAAGGGGCGGAAGATTTCCTCGAAAAACCGATCAAAGCCGAGCGCTTAAAAACCTCGATCAATCTTCATCTTCAACGCTCCAAACTCGCTTCCCTCGTCGAGAATTTCGAACACCGCTTAGAGCGTGAAAAGTTCCACGGCTTTATTGGTGCTTCGCTGCCCATGCAATCCGTCTACAACATGATTGAATCCGTCGCCCCTACCAACGCAAGCGTATTTATTATTGGTGAAAGCGGTACGGGTAAAGAAGTGTGCGCGCAAGCCATTCACAACCAAAGCCAACGCCGTGAAAAAACCTTTGTTGCCCTGAACTGCGGAGCGATTCCCCGAGATTTATTAGAAAGTGAGATTTTCGGGCACACCCGCGGAGCATTCACTGGCGCAACCAAAGATCGCAAAGGTGCAGCCTCTCAAGCGGACGGTGGTACTCTGTTTCTGGATGAGCTGTGTGAAATGGAGTTGGAGATGCAAAAGAAACTGCTGCGTTTCCTGCAAACAGGCACCTTTACTCCACTCGGCTCTGATAAAGAGCAAAAAGTGGATGTGCGCATTATCGCCGCAACCAATCGCCAGCCATTAGAAGAAGTGCAAGCGGGACGTTTTCGTGAGGATCTTTACTACCGTGTCCATGTCATCCCTATCGAGATGCCTCCATTACGCGAAAGAAGCACTGACATTGTGGTTCTGGCCAACCACTTTTTAACCCAGTATGCCAAACAAGATAAAAAACGCTTCACCGAGATTAGCCGTGATGCGCAAAAAATCCTCAAAAGCTATTCATGGCCGGGCAACGTGCGCCAATTGCAGAACGTGATCCGCAATATCGTCGTACTCAATAACGAAAAAACCATCAAACCTGAGCATCTGCCCAACCAAATACTCGCTAAAAATAGTGTTCCTGCGGCCCCTATCACCCCTGTTAATAATGTCGCGGCTGAATCTATCGTCCATAAAGCCGCCGCATTCCATGAACCAGAAAATGAGCTGCCACTTCAAACGGCCGCACCCGAGAGATTTATCTCTTCACCCGCAGAAAGTGTGCCGCGTGAAAGCAGCACACCGACTCATAATAATCCTGTGGTCATTCGCCCTATGTGGCAGGTAGAGAGAGAGGCGATTCAGCAAGCCATTGATTTTTGCGATGGTAATGTCATCAATGCTGCCGTGCTGCTCGAACTGAGCCCCTCCACGGTTTACCGTAAAAAATTGGCGTGGGAACAGGATGAAGCTAGCCACTCTTAACTCCTTGCCGCCTTGTGTTGCGCTCGAACATCACCTTTGGCTGTTGATCGACAGCCGCGTGTTTGGCGGCATAGAGAGCCATGTTCTGCAATTAGCTCAAGGATTGCAGTTGCATCAACAGTCCGTCGTGGTGGTGATCCTTCGGCGTTATCAAAGCGATACACCTTTGCTGCAAAAACTCAGCGAAACCGACATTCCATTTTGTATTTTGGCTGACGCTGCACCTCAGCGCTCACTCAACCAAGCATTACTCGCAGCGCTTCGTCACTACCAACCTCATCTTGTGCATGCTCACGGCTATAAGGCGAGCTTACTCAGTCGATTAGCGGTCAAACGTTCTGGTTTGCCCATACGTCAGTTCACCACCTATCACGCCGGTGAAACGCCAACTGGCCGCGTTAAGCTGTATGACTGGTGTGATCGCTATACGGCCTTTCTCTCACATCACTCGCTTTCTGTCAGTAACGATATTGCACGCAAAGTGCCTTTTCACACCACTCGACTGAATAACTTTGTTGATACGGATAAGCTCACGTTCAAGTATGGTGAACAAATCGCATTTGTTGGGCGTTTAAGCCCAGAAAAAGGTCCCGACCGCATGATTGCCATCGCCGCATCTCTGCCAGAGATGATGTTTGATGTGTATGGAGATGGCGTTTGCTATACCGATTTGCTTGCTCAATCACCAAGCAATATCCGTTGGCATGGGCATCAAACTCATATGCACACGATATGGCCAAACATTGGTATTCTGATTCTCTGCTCGCGAGCCGAAGGGCTACCATTGGCAGCCTTGGAAGCCATGGCTCAAGGCATTTTGGTGATCGCCTCTCCCATTGGCGAATTACCCACGCTGATCCAACATGGCTTAAATGGTTTTCTGGCAGACAGTGAACAAGCCTTTTGCGATGTACTGCAGCACTGGCAAACACTCCCCCAAACCAAGCAACAAACTCTACGCTTAGCTGCACGAGAAAGCGTACTGGCTCATTACTCTTCTTCCGCGGTAATACCTCAACTCCTCACCCATTATCAAAAACCGATTTGATTCTCATATTGAGAACTTCAAGAACCATTAAAATTACTGCTTATTTTTCATTGAGTTAATTATGATTCTTTTTGGCATCCCCTTTGCTTTACCTCTCTTGAGGTTCCATTTTGGACTGCGCTAGCCAAGTCTCGTTATGTAGCCAAGTCTCGTTGTGATTGACGAAATCTCTATTTAGCAACGTCACACGACTTTTCAACCATTTTCGAATCATAAGGAAAGCACTATGGCAGTTAGAAAAAATGTCCTGTTTGTGCACTACGGGGATAACTGGATTCGCGGCAGTGAGCGCTGCTTGATCGATCACTTGCTCAATCTGGATCGCAGCCGCTTTTTACCTTTCCTGTGGACCAATAACGCCATGCTGCATGAAGAGATTAGCAAAATGGGGATTCACAGTGTGCTTAGCCCTTTTCCGATTTTGCTGGGATGGAAAGCTCCGCGCTTTCAACTGTTCGGCTGGTGGAATTTGGTTAATACCGCAAAAACCTTGATTAAAGATTGCAAGATCGACCTAATCCATGCCAACAGTGCTGGGCCGTGCCAATGGATTGGGAAAGCCGCGAACGAGACAGGAACTCCGTGGCTCGCTCAACTGCATTCTGATTATCCAGCTCGTGATCGGCTCACTCTTGCTCTCCATCGCGTTCCGAACATCATTGCCGTCAGCTATGCCATTATCGATAAATTAATGAGTGACGGCTACCCAGCTGAGCGAATTCATGTCATCCATAATGGAATTGATACTGAGCGACTTGAGCTATTGCCTGCAATGGATCTTCGCCAACGACTACAATTGGATGATGATGCCTTTTTATTCATCTCTGTCGGTTCACTCATCAAACGCAAAGGTATGGATCGCCTTTTACAAGCGATGCGTTTCTTCGTGTTAGAACACCCCAATGCCCATCTAATCATTGTCGGAGATGGCCCTGAGCGAAAATCGCTTGAGCAGATGAGTGACTACCTCAAGCTCTCACAACACATTCATTTTGTAGGTGAGCAGCACAATGTCATGGGCTGGCTCAAAGGCGCGAATGCATTTATCAGTGGCGCACGAAGAGAACCATTTGGTTTGGTGATTGCCGAAGCGGCATTAGCCGAACTCCCCATTATTGCTCCCGACACTGGCGGCATACCTGAAATCCTACGCCACCAAACTCACGGCCAGCTCTACCCTAAAGAGAGTACGAAGGCGATGCATGAAGCCATGCGTTGGATGATGAAAAACCCAATTGATGCCAAGATGATGGCGGTGAAAGCTCACGCTCATATTCTTCTCGCCCATACGCTTGAAAAAAATCGCACTGCAATTGAAGCGCTTTACGAGCAAATCCTCTCAAGCCCTGCAACCTATAAAGACTCATTTTGGGCGACTTGGCGTCCGGTCAAAACCTATGTTTCTCAACGCTTTTCTTTAGGGGGTTGATATGGCTGCTATTCATTGTCTGATTTTTGATCCTATCGCCTTTCAAGGCGGCTCAAAAATCGCAACCCGTATGGCACTCCAACAAGTGGCGGCCAATCAGGCTCAATTTACTATCGTGACTCGCCACCCAGAGAGTTGGCAGCACTCTGCTTTCAACTCAAAACACAGTGTAGAGTTCATCACACTCCCTAGTTGTGGCAATTTGGGGTTAGCGACTCAAGGGTTGAGTTATTGGTTGAAACACGGCGTTTATTTCCTCTGGCTATGCTGGTTTGCCCTACGCTGTCAGCGCTTTCATCTCCTTCTGGCCAGTTCTGGCCCTGGGGTCGATATGGCGCTGCACTTATTCGCGCGAGTCACTCGCATCCCCTTGATTCAATTGGTACACGGCCCGGTTGGACAATCTCGCGCCACGGGTTATTGCTTAAGTAAAGCGAATAAGCTGTTTTATCTGCCTTCAAGTAAACCAAGTTTGCTCAAGGCGTTGAGCCACTACTACGCTTTCTCATTCGGTAGTGACAATGCCCAAACCCTCGCTGCATTTACTTTAGCAAGTCGCCACAGCCAAGAATTTGTGAATGGCCTACCTATCGAGCAGTGGCCCACTCAGTGCCAGTATCATTCACCCTGCATTTTTTGGGCGGCTTCCTTACTCAAATGGAAAGGCTTGGATTTGCTGCTTGAGTCCCTTGATCAACTGGTCAAACGGGTTCCTTCAACCACCCACATTTGCTATATCAAACCGCAGCAAACACATCTGTCCACCAGTCACGCTCCGCGGTCTCTGCCTCACGTCAATTGGCATGAAGACCCTCAAGATTTGGATGCCATCCGCAGTCAATGCAATCTGTTTGTTTCCACCAGCCAGCAAGAGCCTTTTGGATTATCGATACTGGAAGCCTTAGCGGCGGGAATGTGCGTGATTATTCCTGAAGATAATGCGTATTGGGATTCACTGCTAACTCATGAACTGAACTGCCTAAAGTACGCTGCCAATGATGTCAACAGCTTGGCCGAAACACTGCACCGCGCCATCACCGAGCCTCATCTCGCCCAAAGGCTCGGCAATCAAGCTCTAGATATTGCTCAACACTATCATGCTGAAGAGTGTTATTGGCAAATAGCGCAAAGTGTTCAACAGGGAGCAGCACCTTCTCACTCCCGCCAATCTTCTTAACCATTTTTTGTGAGGCAAGATTATGAGTAACCCGAGCCCAGCCATGCCTTCTGCTTTATCTCACTTCGCCTTGTACGGGATAAGTCTGGTCTTGATTAAAGGTATTTCTCTGATCATGTTGCCCGTGATTGCACGTTATTTAAGTGTGGAGCAGATCGGTCGCCTAGAGTTACTTGCCACTTGTGGTGCCTTACTTGGCATCATCAGCACGGCCTCCATGCACGAAAGCCTGTATCGTTTCACAGCTAATTTAACGTCTGAGGAGCAGCGTCAACATCAAGCATCACATATCGCCACACTTTCGCTGCTTTTTTCAATGCTGGTGTGTGGTTTGGGGCTTGGGCTGCTCATGCTTTTCCCTGAGCTGTTAAGCGCCATCCCACTCAGCCGCTTTGAATTAACTTTACTGCTGCTGGCACTGCTGTTTGAAGGTCCGGTGTCACTGCATTTAACTTGGTTACGTATGCAAGAAAAAGCCAAGCTCTTTTTCCTGATCAGTGTGGGCAGTAGCGCATTGCAAATTACGCTTATTTTGTTTGTTCTCATGACACAACCTAGCGTATGGGGAGTGCTTGCCGCAGGTACGTTTACTCGGGTTTGTCAGTTTGCCGCTTTAACCTTCATTAATCGCTTTCGTTTGGTTTACCCAGCGCACACCTCTCAGCTATTACGCTACAGCTTACCTCTGATGCTTTCTGCTATGGTAGCTTACGGCTTAAATGGCGCTGAGCGCTGGTTCATTAGTAGCACAACCACACTTGAAACCTTGGGTTACTACGCTATTGCTGCAAAATTTGCCCTTGCAATGTGTTTACTCGTTCAACCTTTTGGCATGTGGTGGATGCCAAAACGTTTTGCCATGCTCAAACAGCAAGGCGATGACGCGGTAGCACGCTATACTCGAATCGGCATGGCTTATGTGTTGCTGCTGTCTCTGTGCATGGCGTTTTGGGGGCAATGGTTTATCGCATTTGCACTGCCTGCCACTTATCTCCCTGCGCAAAAAATATTGCTGATCATTCTACTCAGCGCAGCTTGCAAAGAGTGGGCTGAACTACTGAATATCGGGGTGCTCTACCAAAAACGCAGTGCTCTACTTTTTACAATCAATTTGTTCAGTGCCTTGTTGGCAATCGTATTGTGTGGGTTGTTCAGTCAATGGGGTGTGATGGGTATCGCCAGTGCCATTACTTTCGCTCAATGCCTGCGTTTATTGGCAATCAGCTATTTCAGCCAGCGTATACAACCTATTCCACTACAACTGCTACGCTTTATCCCCCAACTTGCTTTTATGCTTGCCAGTTTTGGCCTTGCTATGCAGATCAATAGCCTGATTGGGCTAGTATTTTGGGGAACTCTGCTGCCGATTTTGGGTTTACTGCTAAGCTGTAAATTGGGTTGGGTTAGCTTTCCTTTCTCCATGAAACAATGGGGAATCGATTGGGTTCAAAGCCACTTAACTCGCCGGACTAGGAAGGCGACATGAATGTCAAAATAATCGTGATCATCTTGTGCATCTTTCTCAGTGCAGCTTGGTATGTCATACCAAACCCTGCGCTGCCTTTGGTGATCGCGTTATTACCGCTGGGTGCACTGTTTGTACTAAACCAAACCTTCTGGCTAGTAACACTGTTTGTCGCCTTCTCTTTCTTCCGTCTGCATGAAGCTATTCCCATGCTTTATTCGCTGAAAATTCCGCTGTTACTTTCGGTTGGTGCACTGTCGGCATTACTGTGGCACAGCCTCATTAGTCGAACTTTAAACCTCTACTGGCACCCTTGTTTAACTTGGCTTTCACTGTTCTGGTTAGTGGTCTGTATCGGTCTTGTTTTAGCTTCAAACCGCGGTATCGCGATTGAGTATTTTAAGAATATTTACTGGAAAATCATGGTGATGTCTTTGGCGATTGTCTGGCTGGTGAACAGCGCCGCCAATCTCAAGAAAGTGATGCTGACTATTGTGTTCTCCGGTGCCATCGTCGCGTTTGCGGCGCTGAGTAATTCAATCAACGGTATTGGGTTAGTTGAAGGTAGCCGTGTCACGGTTGGGCGGGAACTCGGTTCTATGCTGGGCGATCCCAATGATCTGTCACTGGTATTGATGTTTCCGCTCGCGTTTTCCGTTGCTTTAGTCACCACCCGAGGCATGCCATTCGTGTTAAGGCTGCTGGGTATCATTGTGACTGTCATGCTGATGGCCGCCGTGATTGCAACACAAAGTCGCGGCGGATTACTTGGTTCACTCGCCGTATTTGCCCTTTTTGCGTTACGTCTGATCAAAAACAAAACACTGTTGATCGCCATAGGCGGTATCGGCGCTTTGCTACTGTATAGCGTGGCAGGCATTTCTGATCGTGCCTCTGGCGGTAATGTAGAAGAAGGGATCGATGCTTCAGCGATGGGTCGGTTTTACGCATGGCAGGCCGCTTTTCGTATGGCGTTAGGTCACCCCTTTTTTGGAGTCGGACTCGATAACTTTTACTATAACTACTATTTCTACAGCTCGCACTGGGATGGACTCAATCACGCCGTGCACAGTACTTGGTTTGGGGTATTAGCGGAAACCGGCTTTTTGGGGCTCATCCTGTTTATTGTTTTTATCATCTCTTTGCTCAAAACGGCACAACACACCATCAGTTTGCTGACGCCTTCCGCACCACTGTTTGTTTTTGCCAACGCCCACGCAATCTTTGCTGCGTTAGTCGGTACGATTGTGTCTGGAACCTTCCTGACCCAAGGTTTTAACTGGCCTATTTACATTTTGGCGGCGTTAACGGTGGCCGTTGCACACATTACGCAAAACCATTCTCAAATTGAGAATAAGGCTTCCAATTCGACAGACAAAATGACAACCCATTGATTTCCTTTTATTAAAAATCAGGCACAACTTTTGAAGTAAAAGATCTACTCAACCAATAAAAGGGGTAGATTATGTGGATTGCAAAAACGGCGCAGACTAAACAGTGGCTCAAACAGCACCCAGACCCACGCATGCAAACGCTCTTTCGTACGCTCAAACAAATCAGAAGTTGCGAGCTGCGTTTTCCTTCTTTTATCAATTTTCTGATCCGTGTGGTTTATCTTACCCTACACAATCTGCTGAGCAGTGTAATGCGAACTTTGGTGTACACCCCAACCTTTCGTGCCCGAGCCAAAAAATGTGGCAATAAACTCTGGCTTTATGGTGGCACACCCTACATTTCAGGCCCGTTAGAACTGCACATTGGCCATGGTTGCCGCATTTCAGGGCAAACCACTTTTTCTGGCCGTAGCCAAAGCCTCAACCCTACATTAATCATCGGAAATAATGTAGGGATTGGCTGGCAAACCACCATCGCGGTCGGCACACAAGTGATCTTGGAAGACAATGTACGCATTGCAGGTCGAGCATTTTTGTGTGGTTACCCCGGTCACCCAGTCGATCCAGAAGCCAGAGCTCGCGGCGAAGCAGAAACCGATGATCAGATTGGCCTGATACATCTTAAACGTGATGTGTGGTTAGGAACCAATGTGTGCGTGATGCGTAACGTCACCATTGGTGAAGGCACCATTGTAGCGGCAGGCAGTGTGGTCACTCATGATCTTCCTGCGTTTGTGTTGGCCACTGGTAGCCCTGCTAGAGTCGTAAAAAGCTTAAAACTAGGGGAAAGCCATGCGTGATTTGATTGTTTTTGGTGAGGATTTTGGCGGTTTGCCTTCCAGTACTCAGCATCTAATTCTGCAACTCTCTCGCGAGCGAAAAGTCCTTTGGATCAATTCGATTGGCCTTCGCCAGCCTAAATTGAATTGGCGAGATATGGCTCGAGTGTGGCAAAAACTGCGCGGTCAAACTCGCCAAACCTATTCCACTCAAGTTACTCTGCCCGCGCAAATACAGGTCGTCAATTTGCGAACCATTCCCGCTCCTCGCTCACCATGGGCAAGAGCGCTGGCCAAAACCGCAATGCTGACTCAACTGAAACCCATTCTGCGCCGAGCACAACTTAACCGGCCTATTTTATGGAGTTCACTACCCACAGCTGCGGATTTATGTGGCGAATTGGGCGAATCCGCGGTGGTGTATTATTGCGGTGATGATTTTGCAGCTTTAGAAGGCGTCGATCACGACACAGTCGCCCAGCATGAAGATCGTCTGGTCAACCATGCACAATTAATCTTGGCTGCCAGCCAAGAATTGCAGCAGAAGTTTCCTGCTCAGAAAACCCATTTTCTACCGCATGGTGTCGACCTCAAACTCTTTACCACGCCAGCAGAACGTGCCCATGATTTACCCGATAATGGTCGGCCAATTGCCGGATTCTACGGTAGCCTTTCTGAATGGTTAGATTGCAAGATGCTCAATCATGTAACCGCCGCCTTACCCGATTGGAATTTTGTGTTTATCGGCCCTAATAAGCTGGAAAAAGAAGCCCTAGTTCTAAGAGAAAACGTCTATTTGTTGGGGAGTCGTCCACACCATCAGCTACCAAGCTATTGCCAACATTGGGATATTAGTCTATTACCATTTAAGCTTAATGAACAAATTCGCGCTTGCAGCCCGCTTAAATTGATGGAATATCTCGCGATAGGTAAACCTATTTTGTCGAGCCCGTACCCAGCGGCATTACGCTATCAGGACCAGCTCCATTTGGTATCCAATGCGCAACAGATGATCACGGCATTATCACGCTATCGTTCATTAAGCCCGTCTTCTCCTCAGCGTGTCACGCAAGACAGTTGGCATTCGCGGAGTGTGTGGTTATCCGACCTGCTGGAGCAGCTATGAACGATCTCAAGTTTCGTCTGATGGTTCTGTTAGGTGCTGCATGGCGACAACGCTACGTCATCGCCATTCCCCTACTCATTTTACCCATCATTGGTGGGATTATTGGCAGCTTGGCGCCTCCGCGTTATCAAGCTCACACCAGCATGCTGATTCAAGAAACGGCCAAGATGAACCCTTTTTTGGAAGATTTGGCCGTTTCGGCCATGCTCAACGACCGTATGAATGCGCTAACCACCTTACTCAAAAGTCGTCACGTCTTAAAATCAGTCGCAGAAAGCCGCGGCTTAATCACCCCTGAGATGTCGAAACGCGATGCCGAGAGTGTGATTCGCAGCTTATCCAACAATATCTCTATCTCGCAGTTGGGTAAGGATTTCATCAAAATAGAACTTTCAGCAAATAAGCCCCAAGGAATGAAAGAGACTCTGCAAGCCGTCAGCAATCAATTCATTGAGCAGTTACTCGCGCCAGAACGTTCATCCATTCGTGATTCCATTGATTTCTTAACCATTCATATTGATCAGCGCAAACAAGAACTGGAACTTGCCGAAAGCGCCCTCGCTCAATTTAGAAATAAACACATCTCTTCGGCACCTGAGCTACAAACCCAAGTGCTGAATCAGTTGGCAAGCTTAAAACAAAGCCTCTCTGAAAAAGAAGCGGAGCTGGCAGGGGTTGAAAAGAGTTTGGGTTCTTTGGATCAGCAGCTTTCTAAAACTGACCCTGTGGTGGGTAAAATTGAAGAGCAGATTATTGCGATACGCAGCGAACTTACTTTACTGCAAGCTCACTACACGGATTCACACAGTGCTGTGCAAGCCAAAAAGCGCGAACTGGAGCGTTTAGAAGCAGAACGCCATCAAATGCTTCAACAAGAGAGAAAACTGATGGGCAGCGATCAATTATGGGAGATGGCCAGTCGTCTTCCCGGTGCGGAAAAAGGTGAGGTCCAGCCCCTGCTGATTACCCAGTTGCAAAACCTCCAGACTAGACGTGGGCGATATGAAGCCCTTACTGAAGAGACTCGAAGTTTGCGAACCATGATTGTCCAACTGGAGCAACAAGCTTACAGCTTCGGGGATGATGCCAAGCAACTGCAAACCTTACAGCGTGAAGCCGATATAAAACGCCAACTTTATGATCAGTTGATGGTGCGTTACGAAATGGCTCAATTAACTGGCTCATTAGGTATCTTCGAGCAAAACAAGCGAGTGAAAATTATTGATATCCCATATACCCCAGCCACTACAGCCAACCTACCTGTGTGGGTATTTGTTCTTGCGGGTTGTTTTGCAGGCGTATTTTTAGGTTCTGGCCTTGCCATTATATTTGAATTGTTTGATACCACCATTCGTCGCCAAGATGAGTTAGAACTCATCACTAAAGTGCCTGTTTTAACCGTTCTGCCGCGTATTCGTTCCTAAGCGCGCAACTCAAATTCATTCTCAAAATAAAATCCGAGTTTCACCAATTACAAAATTAAAATAACCAATTGAATTTTAAAGACTTTTAAAATTGGCACAGCTCATGCAATTACCTCATAAGAATCCCATTATGAGGCCCTGTGTATGCACTCTCCTCTTCAGAATGAAAAAGTCATCATCCATGTTGTCCAACACTTGGCACCCGGAGGCTTAGAATGCCTTGTTCTTGATTTCCTGCGCTTTGCTGAACCCAACCATAGTGTATTGGTCGTGAGCTTAGAAGGGACAAAGAACGAAGCTTTGGCACACTGGCCCAAACTCGCTCAATACCAAAATCAATTGCTGTTTCTGAATAAACCCGCAGGGCATTCCCTGTCGACGCTGTGGAAACTGTTCAGACTGTTTTCAGCAATAAAACCTCATGTTGTCCATACTCACCACATTGGACCACTGCTCTACGCAGGGATTACTGCTCGTTGCAGTGCAACGCCAGTACGCATTCATACCGAACATGATGTATGGCATCTCTCTAACCGGATTCATCGTTACTTGCAGTACGTGGCTTTACGTTGGATTCAGCCACACTTGGTTGGGGATGCTCATCAAGTCACGCAAGTACTGGCGCGCTACTTTCATTATCCACGCACCCGAACCATCAAAAATGGCATTGATTGCGCTCGTTTTACTCCCGGCAACCAAACTCGGGCTCGTCAACAGTTCAACTTACCAGAAGGTGTACCTCTGATCGGTTGTGCTGGTCGCCTTGAATGGGTGAAAGGGCAAGATCAACTGCTCCGCGCATTGTCTCATTTACCCAGCCATATCCATTTAGCTGTTGCGGGCAAAGGCTCTCAGCTCGATTCTCTTTCAGCCCTTTGCCGAGAACTGAGGCTCACTGAACGAGTCCATTTTCTTGGGTTAATAGACAACATGCCCGAGTTCTACCGCGCTTTGGATATTTTCTGTCTGCCTTCACGCTCGGAAGGCTTCCCTTTATCACCGTTAGAAGCGCAAGCGTGTGGCATTCCCGTGGTTCTGACGGATGTAGGTTCAGCCAAAGAGACATTATGCCCTCACACTGGAAGTGCAGTTGAAAGCGATGACCCACTGAAACTGAAAATGGCAAGCCTCTTACTGCACGCCCTCCAACATAAAACCGAGATTTCACCTCGTCATTTTGTACAAGAACACGGTGATATTCATCAAATGGTCAAAGCCTACAATGCTTTATCAGAAGGGGAATTAGCATGATAACTTGGGCCCTCACTCTGCTGTTTTCTGTCGCCAGTGGATTAATTGTTTACCACCATTTTGGTTACCCAGTGTTGCTGCGTTGGTATGCTGGTCGGCACCCTTTGCCAGAAAGCGAAGTGCCATCTCGCGGTTATCAAGCCAGCCAAACCGACCTGCATTTCCCCAGCATCACCATTTTGGTGCCTGCTTACAACGAACAACGCTGGATTGCAGAGAAAATTCGTAACCTGAGTGCATTAGATTATCCACGAGACAAGCTGCGTATTGTCATTGCTTGTGATGGATGCCAAGACAAAACAGCGGAAATCGCGCAAGAAACCATTCAGGAAGCCATCTGTGACGATACCTTATTTGAAATACATATCTACCCACAAAATCGAGGCAAAGTTGCCGTCATCAACCAGTTAATGAACATGGTGGACAGTGACATTACCGCATTGAGTGATGTTAGCGCCCTGATTTCGATTGATGCCATGCTGATTGGGGCACAGCACTTTATTGATGCTCAAGTTGGCGTCGTGAATGCAACCTATCAAGGTTTACCTAACGCCTCTAACCAGGAAAAAGCCTATTGGCACTATCAAAACCAAATCAAACTGCATGAATCCAGCTTCGGAAGCACACTCGGTTCTCATGGTGCGTTATACCTATTTCGCACCTCATTGTTTACTCCTCTGCCAGCCAATACCATCAATGACGATTTTATTCTGCCTATGCAGATTGTTGAGCAAGGTTATCAAACACGTTATGACCTGAATATGCTGGCGATTGAAATGGAACCGACAGGTCAGTCTGAAGATTTTCGGCGTCGGCTTCGTATCTCCGCAGGCAATATGCAGCAGGCAATTACCCTATTTCGACTCTTTAGTCCCAAATACGGCAAAGTTGCTTTTGCTTTCCTATCCGGCAAAGGGCTGCGCCTGCTTACTCCTTATTTGATGCTGACCTGCTTGTTCAGCAGCGCTGTACTCGCGATTCACAACCCACTCTTTGTGGTACTTCTCGGTGGACAAATCAGCCTCTACTTAATTGCTACATGCAGTCATTGGATGCCAGAACAACACAAACCAAGCCTATTACGCTGGCTGCATTATTTGGTGTTTGGACATCTTGCCAATTTTATCGGTGGTCTTCGCTATCTTTGTGGATACGAAAAAGGCCGTTGGATCAAAGTGAACCATTAAGGAACCCTATTATGAATCGCCATCAACCCACTCAAATATCAATTACCGTGTTCAAACGCACTATGGATTTACTGGGTGCTATCGTAGGTTTAATCCTACTTTCCCCCTTATTTCCGATTATTGCCTTTGCCATTAAAATTAACTCTTCAGGCCCTGTGTTTTATAAACAATGGCGAGTAGGCAAATCACTCCCCGACCGGGTCATGCTTTTTGAAATTATTAAGTTTCGTACCATGTACCAAGACGCCGAAAGTCGCTCAGGAGCCGTTTGGGCAACCGATAATGACCCACGTATCACGCCTGTAGGACGCTTTTTACGCAAAACACGTTTGGATGAAATTCCTCAACTCTTCAATGTGTTAAAAGGCGATATGTCGATTGTCGGCCCACGCCCAGAACGCCCTGGATTCTACAAAAAGCTTGAAGATGCCATCCCTTACTTTGCTGAACGTACCTATGGCCTATTGCCCGGCATCACTGGCTTAGCTCAAGTTAACCAAGGTTATGACACCTGTATTGATGATGTGAGACGTAAAGTGGCTTTTGATCATAGCTATGCTCTGTCCATGTACTCTCTGTACTCATGGTTCAATACAGATATCAGGATTATGCTCAAAACCGTGATGGTGATGGTGGGCAGCCGAGGCCAGTAAATGAAATAACAGAATGGAAAAGTTTGGCGAAAATTAGGGGGAGCACATTAACTGGCTCCCATCCTCTCACTTGCGTACATTAGTTTTCTCCACCATGCTTAAAAGTATGGGCATCACTATTCACCCCAAAGGGAGAACCCACGATGAAGGGTATCGTATTTAGTCTATTTTTCGACATTATCGAACAGCGGTTTGGCATGGAGACATTAGAAACTATGCTCGAACGGACTGGATTAACTCACCCATTCACCTCGGTTGGAGACTATAAACACCATGAACTGATCGCAATGATACAAGCCATACACCAACTGACGGGTGAAAGTGTTGACAACCTGCAACGGGAAGTGGGCAAAGCCATGTTTAGCTCTCTATATCAAACGTTACCCATCCCGATTCAGCACGATCTTCCTTTCGTTGAATTTCTCAAAAAGGTGGAAGATGAAATTCATGCGGAAGTTAAAAAACTGTACCCCAATGCGCGTCCGCCCAAATTCATTTTTATTGAACAGAGTGGAGAAGCTACCGTTTTTGAATATCAAAGCCACCGATGTTTGTCGTCACTCTGTTTAGGACTGCTGGAGGGATGTGCCGCACACTTTTCCCAACCGATAACGATTACTAGCCACTACCTAAAACCTGATGGTAGTGCTGTCCGTTTTACGATTATCAAAAGTGAAAGCTGATCATGACTAAAGCCTCTTCTGTCTGGGAACAACGTTTACTGCGTGAAAAAGCGGCGCGAATTGCCGCAGAACAATTGCTTGAGCAGAAAAGCCGGGAAATCTATGAAATAAACCAATACTTGCAGCAATCACTTGAAGCGCAAAAATTAAAATCCATGATGGATATATTCAAATTAGAATTGAAAGAACACATTGATGCTATTTTGATTCGTTTTGGAAGACGGTTTTTATTTACCGAACTCAACGAAGCTTTGATTAACACCTTTATAGACAGCATTCCAGACAGAAAAAACATCCTTCAATGTGAGTTGATATTACAGGCAGATTCATTCCCCACTTATAGTCAGTTTCATTTCAGTAACTGTTGGCTTCCTAAGAAAGAAAAAATGACATCACAGAAAGAAATTCTACTCCCTATTTATTCGAACACGCAACAGGTCGGAGAGTTAATCTTTACTTATCAAACCCATCCAATTGAGTTCGAGTTCATCGTCAAACAGGTCAACATGCTGTTCGATTTGCTAAGTGGTGCACTGAGCAAACACCTTGATATCCAGAGCAAAGAGCTTTCCCGAAAACAAGCCGAAGATTCAGAAAAAGCAACGAAAGAGTTTGTTACTATGGTCAACCATGAAATACGCACACCATTGGTGGGCATACTGGGTAGCGCAGATCTACTTGAAACGACATACTTAACCGATGAACAGAAAAAGTACCTTGCGGATATCCAACATTCAGGAGAGATGCTCAATTTCGTCATCAATGACCTTCTTGATTTTAATAAACTCCACTCAGGCTTATTACGCATCAATGATCAACCTTTTGAGTGGTTACAACTTCACAATTATGTTTATAACTTAGTCTCTATAAAAAAGAAAAATACTACGCTGAACTTCATTTACAAAGATACACTTCCCGAATACGTCTATGGTGATAAAAAACGTATTCAGCAAATACTGTTAAATTTGATTGGCAACAGTTTGAAATTCACCATTAAAGGAGAAATTAATATTTATATTTCTTGGGCTGATGACAAACTGAAAATCGATGTGAAAGATACAGGCATCGGCATTCCTGAATATGCGCAGAAAAAAATCTTTGATGCCTTTTATCAAGTTGATCGTTCTTCCACGCGCCAGTTTGAAGGTTTAGGTATGGGATTAGCTATCTGCTTAAGTTTAACCAAACTCATGAATGGATTATTAAGCGTTAAGAGCTCAGAAGGAGAAGGCAGCGAATTTTCCGTTGTTCTTCCGCTTCCTGCCGCAAATAAACCTAACACAAAAACAATGACGAATACTCTCGTCAGTGAATGGAATGGTAGAAAACTGGCCATTCTGGTAGCCGATGATATAGAGATGAACCGGATTATTATTCAAGGCATGTTAGGAAAACTCGGTATCTCTCCCGATTTTAGCCACAATGGCGTAGAAGCATTGGATGCCGTCCAACATACACAGTACGACTTGATCTTTATGGATTGCCGAATGCCAGAAATGGATGGTTTTGAAGCAAGCCAACACCTACGTGAGCAAGGTTACAATAAGCCCATCATTGCGCTCACCGCAGGCACGACCATGCATAAAAAGCAGCACTGCATAGCATGTGGTATGGACGATGTGCTGAGTAAGCCCTACCGTTTAGAAGATTTGAAAACCATTCTACAAAAGTGGCTGTCGGCCGCGGATGACTCAGCCTGAAATGCAATAAACCAACATGCAGTCGAAATTATACTCCGACCGCATGCTTAGAAAAGAAACTAAATCAGCTTTTGTGGCTAAGAAATTATGGCTAATTTAGCGCAGCATTCCGCTACCCCGAATCATTCAGTTAACCTGAGCACTCTTAACAAGGGCACTCCATTAACAAGAGGTAATCACTGCTCGGCTGGTTAAGCCACTTGCCAAGGAGACTTCAAATACTTTGACTGGCTCTGGTGAAAGCTTGTCTCCTGTCCAGTAGTCATACCAATTCACTGGCTGGCTCGCTGTTAAGGTATAGTCACACGCCTTACCTTGGTAATTGAATAAGCAGTGCAGATCATTGCGTTCTGTTAACTTTAAAAATAGGTGATTGAGAGCCAATGAAGTTGGCTTAGCCGCATCTTGGTTGTGTTTGCGCCTAATCATTAACTTATTTAGGCTCTGCTTAGCAAAAGAGGTCAATTCTGGGAGTGGATCACCTGAAAGCAACAAGCCACCACACGCAAGCAATACATTGCGATGAAATTCATAGCTGACGCGATCGGTCGATTGATTCGCAAGCGACGTCAGTGTTGCGCAATCAGGATCAATTTGCCATAACTTGCGGTGCTGCCAACTGCGATAAAAAGTCTCTTTAGCGATTTGTTCAAAGCGCTGTGGCGAACGCTCGACATCGTCCGAAACACGCATGGCATCCACCAGCCCCAGTGACGGCCACATCGGTGCATTGCATCCAAGTAACCACGCCTCTCCCGCGCCTTCTGCGATCGCCTGCATCCCTAAACGGTACGCTTCAACCCCCGTCACTCCCGACTGATAACGCCGTCCTTTGAGTGCTCCCCAATAGTTCGCATCCAATTTAAACAGCTCAACACCCCACTCTTCTTTCATGGTTTTGATCACATGGGTTAAGTATTCCTGCACGTCAGGATGAGAGCCATCCAGCACATACCAAGGTGTACAGCGCCAACCTCCGTAGGTTACTTCTTCAGCTTTCAGTGGCTGTCTTTGAGCATTTTGTACAAACCAATCTGGATGTTGCTTAAACAATTGAGATTCAGCTTGTGCAATGAAGGGAGCAAGCCAAATTGCAGGTTTTTTCCCCGCTTGTTTGATCTCTTGTATCAGCGCTTTAACACCACGAGAAAACTTATCGGACGGCGTCAACCAATCGCCCATAAACGCCTGATAGCCATCATCCAGCAACACCCATTCTAGCCCCGAAAGTTCTCCTTGCATTGCCGCAAGGTTGGTTAGGATGTGCTGTTCATTAACATCGGCATAATAGGCATACCATGAACACCATCCAACGGGCGCAGGTTTTGCCACACCAGCACGCGGCGTATGATGACAACTAATATATTGCGCATACTGTTGATACAAACCTGATAATGAATCACCTTGCAAAATAACGACGGACTCTAAACTGTTATTTGTCCAATCTTGTGGATGGGTCTGCTCACCATCAATGGAAGCGACTAAATAGGTGCCCGTCCTTTCCTCAAGAATTTCAAAATAGCCAGCAAAACGGTGGCAAGAGGTAAAACCAAACAGTTGGTATCCGGTGGATTGTTCAATCACCAGCGTGTTGTAATAACGTTGGCTGTCTTGCTGTGGGTAAATCCGGTAGCTCAAGCTATTGTCAGGACAACGCCCCACATCCACAGGATGATGCGGCGAACCTGCGGTTTGCGCTAGCATTTGAAAACCGTCACCAATCACTCGTGCGTCCGATTCAACGTCAAATAGAGTGCGAAACAGCGAGTAGTGATCGGAAATGGGCGAGTTATGTATTCCTGAATAGGAAAAACTGATCTCATCGGCTTGTAATTGGGTAATC
>AEZC01000195.1 GCA_000257205.1 Vibrio ordalii ATCC 33509
TTTTAATTTATAAGAGCCCGTTTGTAAGAGCGGGCTTTTTAGTCACTTGTGACACAAGATACAGTGTGCTGATATGGCTCAGTCGGTAGAGCGCATCCTTGGTAAGGATGAGGTCCCCAGTTCGATTCTGGGTATCAGCACCAGTTTTATAGCTCTGTAAGCTAAAAGAATTTGCTTGGCGACCATAGCGTTGTGGACCCACCTGAACCCATGCCGAACTCAGAAGTGAAACACAACAGCGCCGATGGTAGTGTGGGGTCTCCACATGTGAGAGTAGGACATCGCCAGGCTTGAATTACGAAACCTCAGCAGAAATGCTGAGGTTTTTTTCTATCTATTCGTATCATTCAATGTCCAATCATAGTGATAGCTGATACTCTTTTTCTCGCTTTTTAGTGCCTTGTTGTACTGCGCTAAGTGCTCAAATAATTGCTGTTTCGTCCCAAAATCTTCAGCAAACCAGTCGTAAATAGAAGACAAAATCCATTTATCATTGGTAACCTTTACTCCTTTTTCACTATTGATAAACTCTGTGGCTGATTTTTCCAGTAATAATTCTGTATTTTCTGCTGTGAAAGCCTGCTTTTGTAAGTTTGGGCAACCTAGGCTTGCGCAGTTGACCGCATAATGGGTTCGAGGATCTTTCCAAATAGGTCTTAAAATTCGATGTTCAATATCATTGAGAGTCAGCTCTTTTTGATTGATGGTAATGATCTTTTGTTCCCAAGGGCCAAATGAAAAGAATCCTCCTAGTTTAGTGATGGATGATATTGGGTAATGACCGACGATTAAGTTAACTGTTAAGGCATTATATAAGTTGACCCAGTAAGCATATTGTTCCAGCTTTGCATACTCTCTTGGATCAAGGGCTGATAATTGTGAAATATAGAGCTCTAACTGCTCCTTATCTTTTGAGTTGACCCTTTGATAATCGAAGAGGCTGTTGTGATTTTCTTGGATTAGATAAGTATCAAGTGTTGTCTGCCAAATTTGATGTGAAATGGCTTGTGTATTTTCTTCATTACTAGAGTTCCAATAATCCCATAGCTGTGATTTAGGAGCCGAAAATACATTCGTTGACCCGAGTGTCAAACATAGCGTTAATAGATATTTCATCGTTTACCTCTCATCTCATAGCCAATATGACCTAGATAGGGATTGATAAATTTCAGATAAAAGAAAAGGTTGATGCATCTACACCAACCTCTAGAAATTAAATCGACACTCGCTATTTCAAAAAGCTAGGAATTTTTGCTTCATAATCAGCGATTTTATCTTCGTGCTGTAGCGTCAAACCGATATTGTCTAATCCATTAAGTAAACAATGGCGACGAAATTCATCAATTTCAAATGAGTATGTTTTTCCATTGGCTTTAACTTCCATTCGTTCAAGATCTACAGTTAGTTGAGCACCTTCATTTCCTTCAACAAATTGGAATATTTCATCAACTTCTTGCTCTGTAAGACGGACTGGAACCATTTGGTTATTGATTGAGTTACCATAAAAAATATCCGCAAAACTGGGTGCAACCATGGCTTTGATGCCGTAATCCGCTAAAGCCCAAGGGGCATGTTCTCGTGAAGAACCACAGCCAAAGTTTTCACGAGCAAGTAGAATGCTCGCTCCTTCATAGCGAGGTTTATTCATGACAAAATTTGGATTCGGTTGCTGACCTGCATCATCTAGAAAACGCCAATCATGAAAAAGGTGTTTGCCAAAACCAGTGCGATTTACTTTCTGTAAAAATTGCTTAGGGATGATGGCATCTGTATCGACGTTCGCTGCATCAAGAGGAACGACCAAACCTGTGTGCTGTTTAAAACCTGGCATTGGTGATCCCCTGTTTAGTTGAGTGTTGAAGAATGAATATTACGGATATCGACAAAGTGTCCAGCGATGGCGGCGGCGGCGGCCATTGCAGGACTGACTAAATGTGTGCGGCCATCTCGACCTTGGCGGCCTTCAAAATTGCGGTTGGATGTTGATGCACAACGCTCACCTGCACCGAGCCTGTCATTGTTCATAGCCAAGCACATTGAACAGCCCGGCAAGCGCCATTCAAAACCCGCTTCAATAAATATTTTATCCAAGCCTTCCGCTTCCGATTGCGCTTTAACTTGCTCTGAACCTGGAACAATCAATGCTTGAACGTGTGGTGCGACTTTTTTACCTTTCGCGACTTGAGCTGCTGCTCGCATATCTTCAATGCGTGAGTTTGTGCAAGAACCGACAAAAACTTTATCCACTTTGTAGTCTGATAAGGATTTACCCGCTTCCAGTCCCATATACGCCAGTGCTTTTTCTGCTGATGCTTTTTCGACAGGATCACTAAAGCTATCGGGAGATGGAATGGTTTCGTCGACAGCAATCACTTGGCCTGGGTTTGTACCCCACGTTACTTGTGGTTTGATGTCCGCGGAATTTAGGGTAACGACTGCATCGAATTTGGCATTATCATCGGTTTTTAGCGTTGCCCAGTACTCAATGGCGGCTTCTAAATCGTTTCCTTGAGGAGAAAACTTGCGACCTTTAATGTAGTCGAAGGTGGTTTGATCGGGAGCGATAAGCCCCGCTTTTGCCCCAAGCTCAATCGCCATATTGCACACCGTCATACGACCTTCCATTGAAAGATCGGTAATTGCTTCACCACAAAATTCAACGACATAGCCTGTACCACCGGCCGCCGTTGTTTTACCTATAATGGCTAGCACGATATCTTTAGCAGTGATGCCTAGAGCGACTTTACCTATCACCTCGATTTTCATCGTTTTAGCGCGAGCTTGTTTCAATGTTTGGGTTGCAAGTACGTGCTCGACTTCTGACGTACCGATGCCAAACGCTAACGAGCCAAATGCGCCATGTGTTGCTGTGTGTGAGTCACCGCAGACAATGGTCATGCCGGGAAGAGTAATACCTAATTCTGGCCCCATGACATGAACGATGCCTTGGTATTTATGATTTAAGTCGTAGAGTGTTACGCCAAACTCAGCACAGTTCTTTGACAGTGTTTCCATTTGGATTCGAGCCATCTCACCCGAGGCATTAATGTCTTTTGTGGTGGTTGAAACGTTATGGTCCATGGTAGCGAATGTTTTACTCGTCTGACGCACTTTACGTCCCTTCTCGCGTAGGCCATCAAATGCTTGCGGTGATGTCACTTCATGAACGAGATGGCGATCGATATAAAGGATGGGGGTTTCCCCTTCAGCTGACACCGCAATGTGGGCATCATAAATTTTTTCGTATAAGGTTTTTGCTTGCGACATTGCTTCTTCCTTGAGCTCTTTGAGCTTTATAAAGGACTAGGCTTGGGCTAGTCCTACTAATTATGAGTTTAAAATATAGCTGGCAATTCTATCGCCCATTTCAGAGGTTGAAAGTGCCGCTTTACCACTGGCGAGATCTGCGGTCAGCTCACCTGCGGTAAGTGCTTTTGATACGGCATTTTCGATATCTTGAGCGGCGGTTTCTTCACCTAAGCTATAACGTAGCATCAAAGCGGAGGAAAGAATTTGTGCCACTGGGTTAGCAATGTTCTTTCCAGCAATATCAGGCGCAGAACCACCCGCAGGTTCGTAGAGGCCAAAATTGCTTTCATTAAGGCTAGCGGACGGCAGCATGCCCATTGAGCCAGTGATCATGGCGCATTCATCGGAAATGATGTCACCAAAAATATTAGAACACAGCATGACATCAAATTGAGAGGGATCTTTAATGAGCTGCATGGTGGCATTATCGATATAAATGTGTGAAAGCTCGACGTCTGGATAATCTTTAGCAATGCCTTCAACGACTTCACGCCATAAAATAGAACTTTGTAGTACGTTCGCTTTATCTACTGAACATACTTTTTTGCGACGTAGGCGTGCTGATTCAAAAGCAATTTTGGCGATACGTTCGATTTCGTAGCGATGGTACACTTCAGTATCAAATGCTTTTTCATTTGCTCCTTCACCTTCACGACCTTTAGGTTGACCGAAATAGATCCCACCGGTGAGTTCTCGGACGACGACAATATCAAATCCACGAGCTGAGATATCAGCTCGTAGTGGTGAGAAGCCTTCTAAACCAGAATGAATTTGTGCTGGACGTAAGTTACAAAATAGCTGGAAATGTTTACGCAGAGGAAGAAGGGCGCCACGTTCAGGTTGGTCATTGGGTGGTAAATGCTCCCATTTAGGGCCACCGACGGAACCAAACAATACGGCGTCTGCTTCTTCACATCCTTTAATGGTGCTTTCAGGTAGCGGGCAACCGTGGTTATCAATCGCAATCCCGCCGACATCATATTCTTCTCTGGCAAACCGGATAGCATGTTTTTTTTCAATCGCATCCAATACCTTGTGTGCTTGTTGCATTACTTCTGGGCCGATACCATCACCTGCAAGAACGGCAATTTTGTATGTTTTGTCTGTCATGTTAGTCCTTTACTATTTTTATATTTGCTTGCCCCAGTGAGCTCTAAAGATTGAAAGCTCCAATCTAGGTACGTTAAACGGTTGCCACTTTCTTTTGTTTAATTTCTGCAATTTGATCGGCACGATGAATGCTATTGATCACGTGCAACAAGGCTTGTCCTGATGCTTCGACAATATCCGTAGAGACGCCTGTACCGTGATATTTTCGCCCTTTGCAGTTGGCAATAATATCGGCTTGCCCGAGTCCATCTTCACCTTCGCCCTTGGCGGTAAGGTCAAATTTATCCAATACGATCTCATAGCCAGTTAGACGGTAAATACATTGGTAAAGCGCATCGACAGGGCCATTACCAACGGCAGCTTCACATTTTTCTTCATCACCACAAAGCAATTTAATACTGGTGGTTGCCATGACACTACCAGATTGGACACTCAAATAATTTAACTTATAGAAATCATCTTCATCACGCAGATTAGAGAAGTGCATCAACGCTTCTAAATCGTAGTCAAATACCTGTCCTTTTCGGTCGGCTAACTTCAAGAAATCTTCATACAATGCGTTCAAATTGTATTCGTTCTCGTTGTAACCCATGCTGTCCATATGGCTCTTAACTGCGGCTCGGCCGCTGCGGCTGGTTAGGTTTAGTGCCTGATTTTTCAGACCGATGGATTCGGGTGTCATGATTTCATAAGTATTTTTATTTTTTAGCATACCATCTTGGTGAATACCCGATGAGTGGCTAAATGCGTTGGCACCGATAATCGCTTTGTTACTTTGAATCGGCATATTGCACAGCTGGCTAACCAACTTGCTGGTGCGGTGGATCTCGTCATGCTTTAAGCCAGTATGTACGCCGAGGAATTCTTGACGAGTTTTGATGATCATCGCGATTTCTTCTAATGAACAGTTACCTGCGCGTTCGCCGATACCATTAATGGTACCTTCGATTTGGCGTGCGCCGGCTTGTACTGCGGCGATGGAGTTTGCAACTGACATGCCTAAATCGTCATGACAATGTACCGAAATGATGGCTTTATCGATGTTAGGGACTCGCTCAAACAGCATCTGAATAATGCCACCAAATTCGCTAGGAATAGTATAACCAACTGTATCTGGAATATTGATGGTCTTAGCACCTGCATTTATTGCGGCTTCAACCATTCGACATAAGTTATCAATGGGTGTGCGACCTGCATCTTCACAAGAAAACTCGACATCATCGGTGTAGTTGCGGGCGTGTTTTACTGCACTGACAGCCATTTCGACCACATCATCATAGCTGCGGCGTAGCTTATCTTGTACGTGAATGGTCGAGGTTGAAATAAACGTATGGATACGAAAGGCATCTGCGATTTTCAGTGCTTCAGCCGCTGCATCAATATCTTTTGCTACCGCGCGAGAAAGCGCGCAGATACGGCTATTTTTAATGTGTTTCGCAATGGTTTGCACTGATTCAAAATCACCAGGAGAGGAAACTGGAAAGCCCGCCTCAATTACATCAACACCTAAGCGTTCGAGTGCGAAAGCAATTTGCAGTTTCTCTTTTACAGTTAGGCTCGATGACAATGCTTGTTCACCATCACGTAATGTGGTGTCGAATATAATGACTTGATTATTCATGTTTGCTCCCTTGCACCGATGGTTAATCGTTAACTTCCTAAATATAGTTATAAAAAAACCCGCATCTCAGTGCGGGCTCTTGTCATCTCGTGTGGTGTTTTTCTTCCACAACCTACCCGCGCGAATGGTTCACGATAAGGAGCAGGCCCAGCAGGATAGAAAAACGGATAGTCATTGGTAACATTCCACAAGATTAAGTTAACAAATTAGTACCGTACTCAACTTAACTCGTCAACCATTAAGTTGCTTTTTTATTCGTATCGGATCAGTTTTAGTCAAAAGCGGTAAAAATGAGCAAAATTGATCATGAGGATAACTCTTTGTTACGCTGAATATTTTCACACAAAAATATTTGTTATTCGTTAAATTCACTCATTCTCAAACAAACAGTCACGTATTTGTCATTTTAAACTTCTACGTTTAGAGCGTAAGAGATTTATCGAATGATAGGAGTTGCTCATGCGTGGTGTAGAACAAATTATTAAGTTTGACGTAGCGTTTTCGCTATTTTGTTTACAGCATCGTTTTAATCAGCCTGTCGCGCAGATCAGCAAAGCCATTTCTCATACTGGGGATGGGCACTTATATGCATTGATTGGTGCTTTAGCTTGGTATTTAGACCCACATCACGGCTATTTGTTATTGATCGTCGGACTGACGGCTTTTGCGGTTGAACTTCCTGTTTATTGGGCGGTAAAAAATAGCTTTCAGCGGCGTCGCCCTGAAGAGTTTTCGCCTTCTTTAACCGCATTTATTACCCCGTCAGATCGTTACAGTTTGCCCTCTGGCCATACTGCGGATGGCTTTGTCATGGCCACATTAATTGGTCATTTTTATCCTCACAGTGAAGGCTTTGTTTTAATTTGGGCCAGCTTAATTGGTTTATCTAGCATCTTGCTCGGAGTTCATTTTCTGACCGATATTGTGATTGGTGCTTTGCTGGGGGTGAGTAGTGCGCAATTTGCTTTGTGGTTGATGGAGAGAAGCCTTTGAAAATTCTATATGGTGTCCAAGGTACCGGAAATGGCCACATTGCTCGTTCACGGGTGATGAGTGAAGCATTAAAAGACGCTAATGTTGATGTGCAATTTTTATTTTCAGGGCGCGAAAAAGAGAAATACTTCTCAATGGAAAGCTTTGGTGAATATCAAACTCGGCGCGGCTTTACCTTCTTCACTGAGCAAGGGCACGTAAATTACGTTAAAACAGCATCGAATAATAACTTGCTGACTTTTGTCAGAGAGATAAAAACGCTCGATTTATCAGCGTATGACTTAGTGATCAATGATTTTGAACCCATTTCCGCATGGGCGGCTAAGCAGCAAGGTATTCCATGTATTGGAATTAGCCATCAAAATGCCTTTCGCCATAATGTGCCGTTGAAAGGAGCAAGTTGGCTAGATAAGGTGATCATTCAACAGTTTGCGCCCGCTAATTACCACGTGGGGTTACATTGGTATCATTTTGATCAACCGATCCTTCCTCCGATTATCTACTGTTCGGATCAGCATACGTCTAGTGAGCATTTCATTTTGGTTTATCTTCCATTTGAACATATCGATAACATTCTTGACCTACTTTTTCGTTTTTCAAATCAGATGTTTACTTGCTATCACCCTTCTGTTGTGGAAATCCAATGTATTGAAAATGTGAATTTGCGCCCTTTGTGCCACACTCGTTTTCAATATGACTTGCATCGCTGTGATGGCGTGATTGCTAATGGGGGCTTTGAATTACCATCAGAAGCGCTCTCATTGGGTAAAAAGTTGCTGCTTAAGCCATTGCTGGGTCAGTTTGAGCAGCAAAGTAACGTTGCTACTCTTGAGAATCTTGGGCTTGCTGCATCTATGGAATTTTTGGATCCGTCAGCGTTGCGCCGTTGGTTAGATGAAAACCAGGCCGAACGAGTGGTTTATCCCAATGTGGCTAAAGCCTTGGTTGAATGGATACAAAATGGTCAATGGGATAACCATAGCGATCTTAGCCAATCTTTATGGCGGCAGGTTGATTTTCCCAGCTATGTGTCACTTAGCTAATATTGACGAAACGCTTTAAATTTTGACGTAATTAATTTATTTGGTGAATGCATTGAAGTGAAGGTCTGTTATTTATAACTCAGTTCAATGTTTTAAATAAAATG
>AEZC01000196.1 GCA_000257205.1 Vibrio ordalii ATCC 33509
GGTTCTCGATAACTCGATACCTGATTGGGTGAACAAGGTTTCCTGACGATAACTTTCGCCGCTTCACATTCCGTTTCATTGAAGAGGTCACCTTGCGCTTCATCATAAGGCTTTAACGCTTCCGAGCGTGTGGCGAACTGGCGGTCAAGGGCGAGTTTGAACTGTTCGATTAAGGATTGGCAATCTTGTTGCCATTGCGCTTCCTTCTTTTGCAGCGCATTTCTCTCCGACATCAACGCTTTCACCATAGCTTGAAGCTCGGCGATGTCTTGGCTTTCTGGGTTAATATCGGGCATCTTTTTCATGGCATTGATTATACTAAAAACACCACACCAAGGCTTGGTATAACTGACTTTTACCGAAGTTAACTCATTGTAAAGTTCTCTATTTTTATCGGTTTATGGCCGATTATTGTGAAGCCAGATAACAGTCTATCTAAGTCAAATTGAGTCAGGGTGTAGACCTGTTTTTTCTCTTGAGTGGGCCATTTGAATTTGGCTTTTTCGAGCCGTTTGTACCACAGGGCAAAGCCCGTTTTATCCCAGTACAACACTTTGTACTTTGTCGCGTTGTTTATTGGTAAACAGGAATAGCGCACCCGTGCCGAGCGGCAAATCGGTTTCGGACTCGATAATCGCCGCCAGGCCATTGATAGACTTTCGAAAGTCGACACGCTCTTATCAATAGGTAAATATTGGGTACACTGAGCATTCTCTTCATGACAGTGCCCCGATTAGTTCGGCTAAGTAACGGACGGGAGTGCCTTGCGGTACGCTAAGTTCAACGTTATTTATCGATAAGGTCATATTGGCTACGGATGCTTGAGCCATCTGGTAGCGAGTCGTTTTTTCGATAACTTCTGCTTTAACAAAACCACTGATATTGGCTGACTCCGTTGTTTGTAACTGCTGGCGTTTGGCATAAAAGGTAGACAAACTTAGCTCGTTACGCTCACAGAAGACGCTGGGATAGATGACTGGATTGGTATTTTTCAAACAGGGTTTGCCATTCTTTGTTGGTGCGCCGTTTTGCCATTTCAAATCTCCTTGAGGTTGGAGATTTGATCTTATGGCGGACTGAGGATGATTAGAATGTGGGGTTTATGATGCGCTTACGAGCTAACAACGCATTCCGCTAAACTAAAAATAACCGCCTTAACCACGAAAACCAATTTGAACCAAAACAGCCAAGCGTTGGTAGTCCCTCTTGAACCGTTTGTATGAATTTTTCTAAAGCATACGTTTCTAGATTATCGACGTTACCGTAAAGGCTATCTGTTGGTTCTGGAGTCATACCTAACTTTTTGATTATTGCTAAAGAAGGTAAATTTTCTTTCAATGCTACTCCATAAATTTTCGAATGTTTACCTACGCGGAAAGTTTGTTCCAAAACTGCATATGCAGCTTCAAAAACATACCCTTTGCCCTGATAATTAGGAGCTATAGCGTAATGCCGATCAGTTAAGCCAAAAATGATCGGTTGAACGACCCAGCAGATAGCTTATAAAGGCTCTAAGTATTCCCACTTAGAGCTTTTTCTTTTGCAATTAACGACAGCCCTCTCACTCGCCAATGGCTATGCTCCAAATACAGAGCAACTAGGACAACTCAGTGACATTCTGTGTCCAGACTTTATTAATCAGTGTCTTGAAACTTCAGGGGTTGCAACGGTTCGAAAGCGTAGAATCCCTCTTGATATGGCGGTTTGGTCTGTCATTGCTATGTCTCTTTATCGACAAGAACCTCTGTGGAGTATCGTTTCAAAAGCTCAATTGGTGCTGCCTGAAAAACGAGCACTTGTCGCTCCTAGCGCCATCGTTCAGGCGAGACAGAGACTAGGCGAGCAAGCAGTGAAAGAGGTTTTTGTTCAAAGTCAGAAGTTGTGGAATGAAGAGACTCAACATCCTAC
The DNA here is from genome assembly GCA_000257205.1 of Vibrio ordalii ATCC 33509. GTDB lineage: Bacteria > Pseudomonadota > Gammaproteobacteria > Enterobacterales > Vibrionaceae > Vibrio > Vibrio ordalii. The sequence goes on from AEZC01000196.1 coordinate 1,909, forward strand.
TTGGGCAGGCTTAAAGCTTCTTGCTGTCGATGGGGTGGTATGGCGAACACCTGATAGCGATGAAAATAGAGACACTTTTAAAGCTCCCTCGAACCAAAACGGCGAAGGAGCTTTCCCTCAAGTCCGTATGGTGTACCAGATGGAGGTAACAAGTCATATGCTCATTGCAAGTGCATTCGATAGCTACAAAACCAATGAAATGGCATTGGCAGAACAACTCATCGAAACGACGCCAGATAACAGCTTAACCCTGTTTGATAGAGGCTTTTTCTCACTAGGTCTACTCAATCGCTGGGCGTCGACAGGCGTTGCTCGCCATTGGTTAATGCCAATGAAGAAAGGCACGTAATATACGACCATCAGCAAGCTCGGTAGAAATGACAAAATAATCCGCTTGCAGTCTAACCCTCAAGCCAGAAAGAAGTTCTCGGATTTACCAGAGTCAGTGATGGTTAGGCTCCTAACCAAAACGATTAAGAGAAAAGAGGTCAATATCCTCACGTCGATGACCGATGCTTTGCGCTACCCTAGCGCAGAAATCGCTGACCTATACAGCCATCGATGGGAAATTGAGGTGGGTTACAGAGAAATGAAATCATCGCTACTTAAGAACCAATTTACCTTACGCAGTAAAAAACCTGAGATAGTACGTCAAGAGCTGTGGGGGCTACTACTGAGCTACAATATCATCCGTTATCAGATGATAAATATGGCAAAACAAATACCGGGGTTACATCCGAATCAGCTGAGCTTCACGACAAGCGCCAATGCCATTATCCACTTAATCCACAGCTTCTGGCTCGAGTCGGCTGGGACGATACCGAAACGAATAAATCAGTTGCTTGAAGAAGCTCCCCACCATGTTCTTCCTGTTAAGCGGGAAGATAGAATGTACCCAAGAGCTATAAAGCCTAAAGCGAAGAAGTACCCTAATAAAAAGAATGCCAGTCAGCTTAACTGACTGGCATTAGCCGCTTTCGGCTCGTTTTTTTAGTTTTGAATCATACTTGTTCTGTGAACTTAGTCGGCGCGATAACGGCCAAGAAAACCCAATTTCCTCCCAACCCAGAGCAGCAATACTAGCAGCACAAGAATGGTGAAAAAGTTAGAACCAGAATCTGGATATTGTGCTTTGATAAATGCCGAATGACCAAAAGCACCGACAAAGAAACAGGCAAGCGCTACCAATGGAAGATCTTCCGCCACCGGATGGCGCAAATATTCTTGATACAACGCCTGCACAGAAAGCACTAATGCAATCAGTGGGAAAATGGAGAACGGAACTTGGCTAACGGTTACCCAAGACAACAAAGCATCGCCGCACATACCTGCGATGAGCGCTAGCACAAGTGTTTTTCTTTCCGAATCACGATGGGTTGTGTTGTTTTCATTCGACATTACTCTATCCCCCCTTTGAGCCGATTACGTTCACGTTCTTTGCGATACCAAAATGCCCCTTTGGCTAGCATTCGCAACTGCATGATCAAACGTTCAGCAAGCTCATCTCGCTCACGTCGATCTAAATCTAAAGCTTCAGCACCGGAGCTGAACACTAAAATAACGGAAGCTTCGGCCTGAGTTAATGCCTCGTCACGGCCCATGCCTGTCGTCATCAAATACTCGGTGAGCTCTGCGGAAAAGTGCTGTATTTCTCGCACTACCGCGGCACGAAACTCGCAAGAAGTACCCGAACGTTCTCGCAGTAATAGGCGAAACACATTGGGACTACTTTCAATAAATTCCATGAAGGTTTCAACCGACGTGCGAATCACACTGCCCTCTTTGACAATGCGCTGCCGTGCTTGGCGCATCAATTGGCGCAGCAGTAAACCGCCTTCATCAACCATGGTTAAACCCAACTCATCCATATCTTTAAAATGTCGATAGAATGAGGTGGGCGCGATCCCGGCCTCGCGGGCCACTTCTCGTAAACTTAAGTTAGAAAAACTCCGATCGGCACTTAATTGGCTAAATGCTGCATCAATCAATGAACGACGTGTTTTTTCTTTTTGTAATGCGCGAATTCCCATCGATTTCATATTCAGTCGCTTCTCTTTTACTATCTGAGCCATACTATAACGTGATTGAGCACGTTGTCTAAGCCACAACATCGCCTCTTGGGACGAAGTAA
>AEZC01000197.1 GCA_000257205.1 Vibrio ordalii ATCC 33509
CGTTGAGTTGAGTTATCCGTAACATAGATGGGCATTATGCATTTAAATACACAATAAAAAGACAAAGGTAAGCTATGCCTATTATTATATTAATATTATTGTCGGCCGTATTTTCGGTACAGGCTGCCAATTTAATTGACTATTCACAAATCGATCTCTCAAAGGTGATCAACGAAAATAATACAAAAGGATTCTCTGCTTCTTCTCGGTCACTTAGCTATCGTGATGCGAATGTCGTTAGAGTAGGACAGGAAACACTCGTTCGTAAACAGCAGCTCCATTATGGGCTTCCGGTCTACGGTCATTTTGTGGTCACAGATGTTTCTAATCGTGGTTTTGCAAAGGTAATTGATGGTCAAGTCTTAACGGGGATTGAATCAGATATTGGTTCAACTTTACCGATGATTAATGTTGACCAAGCAATCGATGCCGCCAAAGGAAAGCTACAAGGTATTACTGCTACAAGTGTGCAGGATGCACAGACTGAATTGATGATTTGGGTAGATGATCAGCAAACCGCTTATTTGGTCTATAAAGTCGATTTTCTCTCTAGGAACGGAATGACCCCATCTCGCCCAATCTCCTTAGTCGATGCTAAATCAGGACAAATACTTGATGAGTGGGAAGGGCTGACTTTTATTGAAGCCGAGGGCCCAGGCGGTAATCAAAAAAGTGGCCGCTACTACTTTGGTGCTAATACAAAATATGGTGGTTTCCAGGTTAGCAAAGACTGCCGCATGGATAGCGCTAATGTTGTTACGCTCAATATGAATAATCAACAGTATGGTGGATGGGTCCATCAATTTGATTGTCACGTTAACAACCATCGGGCTGTTAACGGAGCTTATGCTCCAATGAATGACGCTCACTACTTTGGCCAACGTGTTTTTGACATGTATATGGAGTGGCTCAATACTCGACCTATTCAGCAGAAACTCACTATGCGTGTTCATTACGGTTATAACTACGGTAACGCTTTCTGGGATGGTCGTCAGATGACCTTTGGAGATGGTAATCAATCAATGTATCCACTTGCGACGTGGGATGTGATTGCACATGAAGTGAGTCATGGCTTTACTGAGCAAAATTCAGGTTTAGAGTATCGTGGAATGTCTGGCGGGATGAATGAATCCTTTTCTGATGTTGCAGCCGCAGCATTAAGTGAATATGTTCATGGCAGCTTTAACTGGAAGATGGGTGAGCACGTGATGAAATATTCAGACGCGATGCGTTATTTCATTCGCTCAAGTCGAGACGGCAGTTCGATTGATCATATTAACCAGTATTATCAAGGTATAGACGTCCACCATAGCTCAGGAATTTTCAACAAAGCATTTTACCATCTTGCAACCAGCCATGGCTGGAATATTAAGCAAGCCTTCATTGCTTATGCAACGGCGAATCGACTATATTGGCGACCAAATTCAAACTTTCAGCAAGGTGCAGATGGCGTTTGCAAAGCAGCACATAAACTCGGTTATGAAAGCTCTGCCGTAAGCAGTGCCTTTGCTCAAGTTGGGATCCAAGTACAAAACTGTGGTTCAAGCCAACCAGAGCCTACTCCACAACCAGAACCTAACATTGTTACATTATCGAGTAATAAACCAGTAATCATCGATGCTAATTATGGTAATGAACAACATTATGTTCTGAAAAATATTTCAACAGATGAAGCCTCAGTTTATACATACCATGGTCATGGCAACGTTGATCTTTATGTAGCCATTAATAGACCTGCATCAGTGAATGACTTTGATTGCGTTTCTCGTAATCAGACTAATGACGAATATTGTGGTTTTAGTGGTATAAAAGGAACGGATATTTATGTATTAGTTACTGGCGCTGACCGTTCTGTAGATACTCACCTTGTTGTGATTGCAGAAGGTTTATTACCCGCTCCACCCGAACCTCAAGATTTATGTACGACTCTGAGCGAATGGTCGCCTTCTTATTACTACCCTACGGGTATGCAAGTTCAATACTACGGACATCGATTTACTGCAATTCAAGATAATTGGAGAGCCGATCCATTTGATAATTATTGGTATTGGAATTATCAAGTCAGTTGTAAGTAATTCAGTGGCTGTAAAGCTTATCTGAGC
>AEZC01000198.1 GCA_000257205.1 Vibrio ordalii ATCC 33509
TGACCGCAATCCGAGAGGAGCTAAACAGGGTCACTCAGGGAGTCAACGACAACTCTCGAAACTAAAGAAAACGGACACTGTCATCGACTGCTTGCCTGATCCTACGTGTCCGTGTTGTGGTCAATCGGACATCTTCGTTCACAATAACCCGTTTTATCGACATCAAGTTCATGAAATACCAAAGCCAGCGGTCGATATCTCTGAGTACCGATTATTTTCAGGCCAATGTCGACATTGCAATGAGGTTGTCAGAGGCAAGAAACCTGAGAATGTCTCACAAGGTATTATTGGGCCGAACTTGCTCAGCTATATCGCTGTATTAGCAGGACAATATCATTTAAGTATCC
>AEZC01000199.1 GCA_000257205.1 Vibrio ordalii ATCC 33509
GAAGATGAGGTTATCACCACCACAACGACGACCATTAAACGTCGTGGTAAACGTCAACCGCTGCCTAAAGACTTACCGCGTGAAACACTCGTACTTGACCTAGATGAGCACGACAAGCAGTGCTCATGCTGCCAACACGCTCTGCATAAAATCGGCGAAGACCGCAGTGAAAAGCTGGAGTTCACGCCCGCCGTCCTAAAAGTATTGGAGGTCGTTCGCCCGAAATACGCCTGTCGTCAGTGTGAACAACAGGCTGAAAAAAGCCACATTCACCAACAACCCGCACCGATAAGTATCATCCCCAAAAGCTTCGCTACCGAAAGTCTGCTTGCCAACATTATTTTAGGCAAATATCAGTATGCGCTTCCGCTGT
>AEZC01000200.1 GCA_000257205.1 Vibrio ordalii ATCC 33509
CTGGCTTCCAGATCATCACCAAATGCTCATCCAAGGGTTAGAAAGCGAATTTTCTCAATTGGTTGAACACTCACTCAGCACAGGTAAAATTTCACTTCCTCCTATTCCTGATGTTGTTCTAAAAATACAGCGCTTATGCACATTAGAATCTACTGAAATTTCAGATGTCGCCGATTGTCTACTTGAAGATCCCGGACTGACTGCAATTGTAGTACGCGTAGCAAACTCTGTTGTCTTTAATCGTCGAAATATTACCTGTACGGATTTAGTCACGGCGGTATCACGCTTAGGCATACTACGAGTACGCGACATTGTAACAGCCCAAGCGATTGAGCAGTTAAAACACTCCGTAAACTTAAGCAAAGAATGCAATAAAATATTGGTTAATAGCGCCGCCATATCGCGAGAGCTTGGCGCAACCATGGTGATGGTTACTCACGCATTTAAACAACTTGAACCAAACCGATATCAACATTTAGAGCAGGAAAAAGCCTTACTTGTCGGTCTACTTGCGGATATCGGCTTGTTTTGTCTGGTACACGAATATCATTTATATCTTGAGAAAGGCAACTATCTCGATCAAAACATCGCCCTACAGATTTTTCAGTCGCGATGTTCAAAAACCAGTCAGCTTGTGTTAAGAAGTTGGGGGTTCGACTCAGATTTCCTTGAAGTAGCAGGAAATGAATCTTTAGTCGCATCTTCTCACGAAGTCAGTTACCTTGATGTGGCACGTATTGCTCACCATCTTTTACTGTTTCGTCGTCAAGATGAAGAGATTGAAGAGCATGACGTCGAAATTAATGCGACCGGAGCTGAGGTGCTATACAACTTAAGTAACCTTAGTGAGCTTGAATTCAAATCAAAACTCAATGATGTGATCAACGCAAGCGGCTTCTAAACCCAAAATAATCAGAGGATGAGATGTTCTCAGGGATGTTATTTATTTTTGCCCCACTAACTAATAGTGGGGTATCTATTTTCTATTGCCAATCAACAGTGGCTAGCCGCATTAAATAAAGCCACGTCTTGGTTAGTTTACCTCATTCTGTTTCTGATGGGTTTAAGCTTGGCAGCCCTCGATAACTTGGGCAGTAACCTACAGTTGATACTCAAATTTACCACCGTATTTTTCTTGATGATCGGTGCTTGCAACTTGTTGGTCTTGCCCTTTATTGACCAATTTCTACCCATAAAAACCGATGCGAACCATTCAAAACTTCCCCTATCTAGCATGGCGTTAGAATCCGTAAAGCTGATTGTGGTTGTCGGTGGAGGATTGGCGCTTGGGGTTGTATTAGGATTCGATTTAAGTTGGGTCAGCACCGCCAGTGAATGGATCTTGTTCGTATTGCTTTTCTTTATTGGTATTCAGTTGAGAAATAGTGGTTTAACTCTACGACAAATTTTGCTCAATAAATACGGAATGGTCATCGCATTAGTCATTATATTGACCTCTTGGATTGGGGGGATCATTGCGGCCATGATTCTTGATATACCAATTTATCGAGGACTAGCCATGGCTTCCGGTTTTGGATGGTATTCACTTGCCGGGATTTTAATGGGTGATGCTTTCGGCCCAGTCTATGGTGGTGCCTCTTTCATGATAGAGCTACTGAGAGAACTGGTTGCTTTAGTGATGATCCCCATGCTAATCCGAACCAAACCTTGCTCTGCCATCGGCTATGCTGGCGCAACCGCGATGGATTTTACCTTGCCCGTGATCCAAACAACTGGCGGGGTTCGTTGCGTACCGATCGCGATTGTCAGTGGGTTTATTCTCAGCCTACTGGTGCCTATTCTTATGCTGTTCTTTGTATCACTTGCAGGCTAGATCTCAGGAATCACTTTAGCCTTCATTTAAACTAAAAAAAGGGAATAGAAAACTCCCACACAATAACAAAGCCCAAAGGAAGATTTATGAAACGTGTTATCGTTGCCCTACTGCTCTCAACTTCAGCGAATGTTGCTCTCGCTGCTGATAACCAATGCTTATCCGAAAAATATGACGCTTATATCGACGCGTCACTCCATTGGTATAGTGATCTCGCCGACTTAACGACCGCGCAATATCCTGAACTGACCGAAGTCAGCCAATGGTTTCTGCAAGGACGCCAGCACCACTTTGACTTAAACCGTGCAGCAGTCCACTATTACCTCAGCAATGATCCTTCCAAAGTCGCTACCTCGCAACCTGTAGAAGCTTGGCTAAAGCTAGAACAACACGAGATCAAGGTATTGGCCTCACGCAGTGATGAACTCGGTCACATTGCTAAAATTACCTATGAAGATCGCCAAGCGAAGCCTAACGAAAAAAACTATGAATTACGTTCAGCCTTAGCCGAATTGCTCAGTCATCCGAAGCAGATCGAAGCTGCGTTGAATAAATATAACGATGCCATCGCCTTGATCGAAAAGAAAGTCTGTAACTAGTCGCCGCCTCTACTCTAGCCGAATTAAGACGGGACAACTGTCCCGTTTTCGTTTAGATTGTGCCGCCCGCATTCCATAAAAATCAAAATAACGAAGCTATATGGTATCAGAACAAAAAACTGCAAATGTGAGTTTCGAGAGCTTGTTACGGATCTTCACTGTGCCCGAAGGCCCAGATTCAACACTGACAAAAATAGACCAAGAGCTATCACGCAATTTGAACCTCTTCTTGCGTGAACATATTGTCGCTGAAGAAAAACCACTCAAAGAGATCGAAAAAGATTTCTCTAATCCGCAAATTCCAGAGTCACCGGCGTTCGTTTCAGAACATACTCAACATTTGTTGGATAATTTAGTCGCTCATTCGGTACATACCTCGGCTCCCAGCTTTATTGGTCATATGACATCTGCACTGCCATATTTCTTGATGCCGTTATCAAAGATCATGATTGCGCTGAATCAAAACTTAGTCAAAATTGAAACGTCGAAAGCGTTTACACCGCTAGAGCGACAGGTTTTGGGTATGTTGCATCGTTTGATCTATCAAGAAAACGACGCCTTTTACAGCCAATGGATGCACAGTGCCAATCATTCGCTTGGTGCATTCTGCTCTGGCGGAACGATTGCCAATATCACGGCATTGTGGGTGGCTCGCAATAATGCTTTGAAAGCCGATGGTGATTTCCAAGGCGTCGAAAAAGAGGGGCTTTTTAAAGCCATGCGTCATTATGGTTACCATGGTTTAGCGATTTTAGTGTCTGATCGCGGCCATTATTCCTTAAAGAAAGCCGCTGATGTATTGGGTATCGGCCAAGAAGGCTTAGTTTGTGTAAAAACCGACCACAACAACCGCTTATGCCCGCAAGATTTGAAAGCTAAAATGGCACACCTAAAAAGCCAGAAAATTAAACCTTTTGCAGTTGTTGGCGTCGCCGGAACCACAGAAACAGGCAACATTGATCCCTTAAGAGATATCGCCAATATTTGCCAGCAAGAAGGTTGTCATTTTCACGTAGACGCCGCTTGGGGCGGTGCCACGTTAATGTCGAACAATTACCGCTACTTACTCAATGGTATTGAGTTGGCTGACTCCGTAACGATTGATGCACATAAGCAGCTCTACGTGCCGATGGGGGCAGGCATGGTACTATTCAAAAAACCTGATGCAATGCATTCAATTGAGCATCATGCGCAATACATTTTACGCAAGGGGTCAAAAGATCTCGGCAGTCATACATTGGAAGGTTCTCGTTCAGGTATGGCTATGTTGGTGTATGCTAGCATGCACATTATTAGTCGCCCAGGCTACGAATTATTGATTGACCAGAGTATTGCTAAAGCTCGCTATTTCGCTGACTTGATTAAAGCACAAGACGATTTTGAGCTAGTTTCTGAACCCGAACTATGCCTTTTAACCTACCGTTATATTCCAGCATTAGTTCGCCAAGCTCTACAGCAAGCCTTACCAAACCAAAAGGCAAAATTGAACGAGTTGCTGAACGAAATAACCCAGTTTGTGCAGAAAAAACAAAGGGAAACGGGGCATTCATTTGTCTCTCGAACCCGTTTAAACCCAGAACGCTGGGACAAGCTTGATACCATCGTATTTCGCGTGGTATTGGCCAACCCGCTAACGACACATGCTATCTTGCACTCGATATTAGATGAGCAGCGACATATTGCCACTTTAGCCCCTAATTTGATGGCTAAAATTGTGCAGCTTGCACAAAGAATTACCAGCTAGAATCCCTGTAAATTACAGCAAATTGAAAATTTATTTCTTTTTGCTGTAACTAATACATCATTTATGAGCCGTAAATTTTCATTAATCATCGATTTAAATCTAAATTCTGTAGTTTTGATGAAATTTTGTTTGAGGTTTGTCATGTTCTCATCAATTGATAACTTGAATTGTTACGGAAATCCACATCCTAGGTTTATACTCATTGCATGGCGTTGGTTTAACGTACCTTTTTGGAAATGTATTATTTCCAATCCCCCTAAAAGGGCAATAGGGTAAAACCAACGAGTTGTTCTCTTCGCCCGCGTGAACACTATGAATACATTAGAAAAAATTCAAAAAAATCTGGAAAACTTTAGCAAGTCGGAACGTAAAGTTGCCGAAGTGATTATGGCTTCGCCACAAACCGCGATTCACTCAAGTATTGCGACACTCGCCAAAATGGCCGATGTCAGTGAACCAACGGTAAACCGCTTTTGTCGACGACTCGACACCAAAGGCTTTCCCGACTTTAAACTTCATTTAGCGCAAAGCCTTGCTAACGGAACTCCGTATGTAAACCGCAATGTTGAAGAAGATGATGGCCCAGACGCCTATACCCATAAGATTTTCGAATCGACTATGGCGTGTCTGGATGTAGCTAAAAATAGCTTGGATCCAATGCAAATTAACCGTGCAGTTGACTTACTCACACAAGCAAAACGGATCTCTTTCTTCGGTTTAGGAGCCTCTTCTGCTGTGGCAAAAGATGCCCAAAACAAATTTATTCGCTTTAACATTCCGATCACTTGCTTTGAAGATATCGTGATGCAACGCATGAGTTGCATCAACTGTACCGATAATGACGTAATTGTCTTGATTTCGCATACAGGTCGTACGAAAAGCCAAGTGGAAATCGCCAATCTTGCGCGCGAAAATGGTGCGACTGTCATTGCGATTACAGCAAAAGATTCACCGCTGGATAAAGCAAGCTCGTTGTCGATCTCTCTTGACGTGCCTGAAGATACTGATGTCTATATGCCCATGGCAAGCCGTGTGGTGCAAATGACGGTAATTGATGTACTGGCTACTGGTTTCACCCTGCGTCGTGGCTCTGGTTTTCGTGAAAATCTTAAACGCGTCAAGGATGTACTAAAAGACTCGCGCTACGATAAGCTGTCACAGTTCTAAGATAATCGCGATCCTAAAATAATCGTTAAAACGGAGCTCAATTGCTCCGTTTTTTATCTAGCCCTGCTTATGTCTTTAGAACGCAACTGGTTTCAACGCCAGCTATAATGCTATCACTCTCTTTTCTTTCATCTCGATTGCCTCCTAGAATCAACCATCTTAAAAAAATTTGATGCCGTTCAACATGAAGAGAATAACCACGTAAAATACAAAATTATTCGGCATGTAATATGACGTACCATATTCGATATCTTTCTTGATGTTTTTAAAGATAAGCTTACGTTGATTATGAAATAAACAATAGCTTTTACCTATTGAAGCAACTGGTGATTGCCACTTTATTTCCGACCTCGGATCGGGCATAGTTGCACGCAACAAGAATTAAGGAGAAAGTTATGTTCGTTGTTATTTTTGGCCGCCCGGGTTGCCCTTACTGTGTTCGCGCAAAAGAACACGCTGAAACATTGAAATTGAAACGCGACGATTTTAACTACCGTTATGTTGATATTCACGCTGAAGGTATCAGTAAAGCTGATCTAGAAAAGACAGTGGGTAAGCCAGTTGAGACTGTTCCACAAATCTTTATCGATCAAGAACACATCGGTGGCTGCACTGATTTTGAAGCTTATGCGAAAGAGCATTTAGGCTTATTCGACGAATAATGCCAAGAAATATAAAAACCCGCTAATAATCAGCGGGTTTTTGCCCTGTACAGTTAGATAGTCCTTTCTCAAATTAAGTCAGTGAAATGTCAATTGTCACAAATTTCACTTATCTTTTTGCAATATTAAGATACAATTCCCACACTTTACCTACCCCACTTGGCACACATAACGAGTTGAGCCGTGAATATCGACGTCGTACTTTTGCTTGATCAGAACCCTATTCTTCTTATTTTTGTTGTCTTAGCGATTGGCCTTGGTTTTGGCAAAATTCGTTTTGGCAGCTTACAACTAGGTAACTCTATTGGGGTGTTAATTACATCACTCATCATGGGGCACCTTGGTTTTTCCTTCAATGCTGAAGCCTTGACCATAGGTTTCATGCTATTCATCTATTGTGTCGGCATTGAAGCTGGCCCTAACTTTTTTGGCATATTTTTCCGTGATGGAAAACATTATCTCATCTTAAGTTTAGTGGTGCTTATTACCGCCACTTGGATTACCTATTTTGGCAGTTATTATCTCGGCCTCGATTTTGGCTTAGCCGCTGGCATGATGGCAGGTGCATTAACCTCCACCCCCGTGTTAGTTGGTGCGCAAGATGCGTTAAACTCAGGTTTAGCGACGCTTCCAATGAATATGGATTTATCCCTTATTTTGGATAACGTTTCGGTCGGTTATGCGATGGCTTATTTAATTGGTCTTATCAGCATGATCATGTTTGCTAAATTGCTGCCTAAGTTGCAAAAACAAAACCTCTCAGATTCTGCTCAGCAGATTGCTCAAGAACGTGGGCTTGGGGGGAGTGGTCAGCGCAAAGTCTATTTACCTATCATCCGTGCCTATCGGGTCAGCCAAGAGCTGATCAACTGGATTGATGGACGTAATTTACGTGAGCTTGGTATTTATCGCCAGACTGGTTGCTATATTGAGCGTATCCGACGTAATGGTATTCTTGCCCATCCTGACGGTGATGCCATCTTGCAAGAAGGGGACGAAATTGCATTGGTCGGCTTCCCTGACAGTCATGCAAGGCTAGACCCTAGCTTTCGAAATGGTAAAGAGGTGTTTGATCGCAACCTACTGGATTTACGCATCTCTGAAGAGGAAATCGTCGTAAAAAGTGACAGTATTGCCGGTAAACGCCTATCGGATCTCAATTTATCCGAATATGGTTGTTTCCTGAACCGAGTGATACGCGCACAAATTGAAATGCCAATGGACTTAGACATTGTGCTTGCCAAAGGCGATGTATTGCAAGTCAGTGGTGAAAAAAGCCGTGTTCAAGGCTTGGCCGATAAGATAGGTTTCATCTCTATCCATAGTCAAATGGCGGATTTGCTCGCCTTTTGTAGCTTCTTTATCCTCGGTATTTTGTTTGGTTTAATCACCATGACCTTTGGGCAAGTCTCCTTCGGTTTAGGTAACGCAGTTGGGTTACTACTTTCTGGCATCATGCTCGGGTTTTTACGAGCTAACCACCCCACTTTCGGCTATGTACCGCAAGGGGCATTAAATATGGTGAAAGACCTAGGTTTGATGTTCTTTATGGTAGGCATTGGCTTAAGTGCTGGCGGGAAAATGTTCCAGCACCTCTCAGAAGTGGGCGTACAAGTGATCGGCCTTGCATTTTTAGTCAGCGTGGTGCCAGTCGTCTTTGCCTATTTGGTCGGTGCGTACATTTTGAAAATGAACCGCGCGCTTCTATTTGGTGCGATTATCGGGGCACGAACTTGCGCACCAGCGATGGATATCGTTAACGACTACGCAAAATCGACCATTCCCGCATTGGGTTATGCTGGCACCTACGCTATCGCCAATATACTGATGACACTGACAGGAACTATTTTAATTTTACTCAGCTAAACCTAATAATCCTCAGTGCTACTCGCCAAAGTCACATGTGTGGCTTTTGGCGAGCCATCGCCCCTCTATTTACTTCGCTTTTATCTCAATGTTTGCCGCTTTATCGGCTCAGAACTGCATCTTTTCTCCTGAATTCAACTCACCACTGCTTAATTTTCCAAACGAAAGGCAATCGTTTGCTTTTTATCTGGCAGCAGAAAATAGTTCTGGTATGATGCGCACAGTTTATCGATATCTTTACTAGCGTTGAGCTGAGCGATATCTTCTCTGTATGACGTTTGAAAAAAATAGGAATGTCTAAATGAGCCTTGCTGATCAAATCCTTGCCGTCAATGACGACCTCCCAATTCGCACTCACCAACCAGTTCATAGCGGCAAAGTTCGCTCTGTTTATTGGCTAACTCCCGAAGATAGCCAACGTTTGATCAAAGAAAAAGGCTACAACGTTGCTCCTGATGCACCTTTAGCCATTATGGTAATCAGTGACCGCATTTCCGCTTTTGATTGTATCTGGCATGCCGAAGGTGGCATCAAAGGTGTACCGGGTAAGGGCGCGGCATTAAACGCGATTTCAAACCACTGGTTTAAGCTATTTCAAGAGAACGGGTTAGCCGATAGCCATATTTTAGATATTCCCCATCCTTTTGTATGGATTGTGCAAAAAGCCAAGCCAATCAAAATTGAAGCGATTTGTCGCCAGTATATTACTGGTTCAATGTGGCGTGCTTACGAAAAAGGTGAACGAGATTTTTGTGGTATTCAATTACCAGAAAGCTTGCAGAAAGATAAAAAACTGCCAGAGCTGCTCATTACCCCATCAACCAAAGGCATCTTAAAAGGCATTCCCGGTGTTCCAGAAGCCGATGATGTCAATATCTCACGTCATAATATTGAAGAGAATTTTGCCGCTTTTAACTTCAGTCGTGTCGAAGATATTGCCTTGTACGAACAGCTATTAAAAGAAGGCTTCAACGTCATTAGCCAAGCACTCCGTCAAGTAGAGCAAATCTTCGTCGATACCAAGTTTGAATTTGGTTATGTCACCGATGCTAACGGCGTTGAGAAGCTCATTTATATGGATGAAGTGGGTACGCCGGACTCGTCTCGCATCTGGGAGAGCGCTTCCTATCAGCAAGGACGTATTGTGGAAAATTCGAAAGAGGGTTTTCGTCAATTCTTGCTCAACTACTTCCCAGACCCTGATATTTTACTCAACAAAGAACGGATGGCTGAGCGAGAAGCGCTTGCTCGTGAAAATGCACTGCCTTTGGCTGCATTAATGGATATTTCCAACACCTATCTTGCGATTGCAGAGAAAATTGTTGGCCAACCGATAGCATTAAGCCAAAACCCAAAGCAAGAGATCATTACTATCCTGCGTTCTCAATATAGCTTGATTGACTAGCACTCAACAATAACGGGGCATTAAATATGCCCCGTTATCTGCTTATCCCCTTACAGGGTGATAATAAATTCGTCTGGTTTTGTATTTTTTATCAAGGCTTGGCTCTTATTCTGAATCACTTTGATTTGCTCAGAATCCAACGCATACGGCATCACTAACTTTATCTCTTCAATTCCTTCTAATTTCGCCAATCTTACCAGTGAAATTAAATTCGCCTCATCACTACAACGGGTTGATAACGACTTCAACGCCATTTCCCACAAGCGATCTTCGGGGGTTGATAATTCTTTAATGCTGTCTTTCCAAACCGTACCAAAAATCGGTGCAAATGACGTCATAGCTTCGAGAAATGTCCATTTTTTATTGCATGACGCACCGAGGAATGTGGTGTAGTCAAATAAGGCTCGAGTCCTTTCAGGTGTATTCATTTTGTCCCCCGACAAATTGCCAGCACACTATACCCAATATCATCCATGAAGGTTTATATAGCAATAGGATATAAAAAAATGGTCTTTTATACCTTAAAATCGAATGGATTAGCTATATCAAAACCAAATCCTTAACAAAGCATAAACAGACTTGCCGACATATGTGTCTGATTGATTAATATTTCAAACCGTGAACAAAACTTCGCTTCATCGACTAAAGTTATGATCGACTAAAGCTATCATCGCTCAGCACCGTGTTTGGAAATACTCTTCTGAAAGAGGTCTCAATAGACAAAAATGCACAGATTGAAACCCTTCATAGGTAACTCAGAGAATTGTTCCGCTTTTATCGGTATTCTTCAGAATTCTGTGCCGTGTGTCGCCGCTCCTCTATTTACAATCTCATGAGTAAACCGTTATCATTTTTGAGTTTCCCCTCTACCCTAAAATAGGCCGACAATGAATAATGATAAACGCCCTCTTTATATTCCCTATGCGGGACCCGCTCTACTCAGCACGCCTTTGCTCAATAAAGGCAGTGCATTTTGTGCTGAAGAGCGTAGCTCTTTCAATTTAGAAGGTCTGCTTCCAGAAACAACGGAAACGATTCAAGAACAGGTTGTTCGTGCATACCAACAATATTGCAGCTTTGAAAATGATATGGATAAGCACATTTATCTGCGCAATATTCAAGATACTAATGAGACCCTATTCTACCGTTTAGTGCAAAACCACATTACCGAAATGATGCCGATCATCTACACACCAACAGTCGGTGCGGCATGTGAAAATTTTTCAAATATTTATCGTCGCGGGCGTGGTTTATTTATCTCCTTTCCAAATCGCGACCACATCGATGATTTACTTAATAATGCAGCGAACCATAACGTAAAAGTTATCGTAGTGACCGATGGTGAACGCATTCTCGGCTTGGGCGACCAAGGAATTGGTGGCATGGGTATTCCTATCGGCAAACTGGCACTTTATACCGCATGTGGTGGTATTAGCCCTGCTTATACTTTACCGGTCGTGCTCGATGTTGGAACCAATAACCCACAGCGCTTGGCTGACCCGATGTACATGGGCTGGCGTCACCCTCGCATTACTGGGGCTGAATACGAGGCGTTTGTGGAAGAGTTCATTCAAGCGGTGCAACGTCGCTGGCCTGATGCATTGATCCAATTTGAAGATTTTGCACAAAAGAACGCAATGCCACTATTAGAGCGTTATAAAAACCGTATTTGTTGTTTTAACGATGACATTCAAGGCACTGCGGCGGTGACTGTAGGTTCGCTATTGGCCGCATGCAAAGCCGCGGGCAGTCAACTCTCCGAGCAGCGTATCGCATTTCTTGGTGCGGGCTCTGCGGGCTGTGGCATTGCCGAAGCAATCATCGCGCAAATGGTCTCAGAAGGCATTTCCGATGTACAAGCACGTTCTCAGGTCTATATGGTTGACCGCTGGGGTCTGCTGCAAGAAGGCATGCCTAACCTACTTGATTTCCAACAGCGCCTCGTACAAAAAAACAAAGACACGCATGATTGGAACACAGAAGGCAATGGTTTTTCATTACTGGAAGTAATGAAAAATGGCAAACCAACGGTGTTGGTCGGTGTTTCTGGTGCTCCAGGATTATTCAGTGAAGAGATTATCACTGAGATGCACAAACACTGCCCACGCCCGATTATTTTCCCGCTGTCGAACCCAACCAGCCGTGTTGAAGCAACGCCTGATGACATTCTCCGTTGGACTAACGGTGAAGCACTCGTCGCCACAGGCAGCCCGTTCGCTCCCGTGTTGCATAACGGTAAAACCTACCCAATTGCACAATGTAACAATAGCTATATTTTCCCAGGTATCGGCTTAGGCGTACTGGCGGTTAATGCGCGCCGAGTCACTGATGAGATGCTGATGGAATCAAGCCGTGCACTCGCCAACTGTTCACCTCTGGCGCTTAATGGGCATGGTGCGTTACTTCCACCACTGGAAGCCATTCACTCCGTTTCCAAGAAAATTGCGTTTGCGGTAGCGAAAAAAGCGATTGAGCAAGGCGTTGCACTGGAAATCCCGGATGATGTGTTAGAAACCGCTATTGAGCAGCATTTTTGGCAGCCAGTATACCGTCGCTATAAACGCACTGCTTTCTAAACTCCTACTCTGCTGCCCCCTAAGCTTCGGCTGATGTTTAGGGGCTTTTTCTGTGAGTTAATATGATGAACTTTTTAGCGCCCGCAGGGCATTACTTATCACCGTATTTAACGGAGATATCAACCGCCTTGATCGCTTGTTTGCTCGTGATGCTCGGTGGAGAGATTAACGCCGCGATGCGCAAGCTAATGCGCAACCAACACTTTGTCATTCGCACATTTACGTTTATATTGATTAACGCTTTCGGCTACGGTTTGGTGATCATCAAAGCGAGCCCTTACCTTGCTCGGACACTTTCGCAGTTAGAATCAGGCATGATGTTTAGCATTATTATGCTCTGCTTTATTGCTATCGGGATCTGGGCACAAAGGAACCGTCAAATTTAGTGTTAAAATTTTCATCCTCAAATCACTCTCGCCCTGTTTGGAAAAAGCGGGTTTACACGCTGCTTCGCTACGTGTCTGTACTGTTGTTCATTTCAAGCCTTTTTGTGCTTGGCATTGATCGCTGGGTCAGTTGGCAGGCCGAAAAACAAATCGTCACCGAGCAAAACCAAGTCGGTCAATTCCAAGTCGCTGTTGTACTTGGAACCAGTAAGTACTTGGGTAAGACGCTCAATGACTATTATGCCCATCGAATTGAAGCCGCGATCGCTTTGTATGAACAAGGCAAGGTAAAAGGGTTTTTACTCAGTGGTGATAATGCTCACCGTTCGTACAATGAACCGTGGACGATGAAGCGCGATTTACTACGCGCAGGGATCCCGAGTGAACACATTTACTTAGATTATGCAGGATTTCGTACTTTAGACTCCATTG
Source organism: Vibrio ordalii ATCC 33509 (assembly GCA_000257205.1). GTDB lineage: Bacteria > Pseudomonadota > Gammaproteobacteria > Enterobacterales > Vibrionaceae > Vibrio > Vibrio ordalii. The sequence goes on from AEZC01000200.1 coordinate 12,672, forward strand.
TTCGCGCAAAACGTATCTTCGAAACCGATAATTTTTTGATTATTTCTCAACAATTTCATTGTGAGCGTGCACTCTTTATTGCCAACTATCACAACATGAATACTCAGTGTTTAGCGGTTGCAGGGCCAACGACTCATTCTGGTTTTAAAGTGAGGCTGCGTGAGGTCTTTGCTCGTACGAAAGCATTTTTAGATCTCTATATCACGAATACTCAACCTAAATTTTTAGGTCCTAAAGAGCCCATTGTGATCGAAGAGTTACCCTTAGAGCCAATCGAAGATGAAAGCTAAAAGAGGTACTGACGCTCATCATTAAGTGATCTCAGTAGCGAAACTAGACTGCGTCCCAGAAACCTTTCCTGCGACAGATTTCCGGGCCACTTTGGTTACGCTAACGTGGATAAGACATCAAACAAAGCGTCAATTTCACTGCGCGTGTTGTAGTGCATAAAACCGATACGGACAACTCCACCGCTGTTTTCAAGATCTAACTGACGCACTAAACCCAGCGCATAGAAATGCCCATTCCACACACAAATATTATGCTCGCCCAATGTTTTGGCCACAAACTCTGGGTGGTGATTAGATAAACGAATGGCAAAGGTCGGTGTACGTAGCTCACTGTTAGCCTTGGTCAGGCCATAGAGCTTAGCCGAACTCAATCCTTTAAGTTTATACAGAAAATACTCACTCAATTGGCGTTCATGCTGGTTGTATTGAATGAAACTATCGATCAAACGCTCTCTTAACGAGCCACTCGCGTCTCCCCATTGCGCCAAATATTCCACTGCAGCAATCACGCCTGCCAAACCTTCAAAACTCTGCGTACCCGTTTCAAAACGCCCCGGACCAATATTGGTTGCAGGTTCAACTTTGTAGGGTTTAAGTGCATGTAACCACTGCGAAGCGATATAAATGATACCAACGTGTGGACCAAAAAACTTATATGCCGAACAGGTTAAAAAATCACAGCCTAATTCTTGTACATCAATCAAATGGTGCGGAGCATAGTGAACGGCATCCACATACACCATCGCGCCGACTTGATGCGCTGCATCCACAATGCGTTTAACATCGACAATAGATCCTGTGGTATTCGAGGCATAAGTGACCGCGACCAGCTTTGTTTTAGGATTGAGCAATGACAGTAAGTGTTCAATATCCAAAGTACAATATTGTTGGTTCACCTGTACCTGGTGCACTGTAACGTGCTTATCCTGCGCCGCTTGCTGCCAACTCGATACATTGGAATAATGGTCAAGCGCGGTAACAATCACTTCATCGCCCGCTTGCCAATCTCGGCTAATGGCTCGACTTAGCTGAAAGGTCAACGAGGTCATATTCGCGCCAAACACAATATTCCCTGATGACTCAGCGTTCAGGAGCGCTTGTACAGACTCACGAGCCTGCAGTATTAGATCGGTGGTGATTTGGCTTGAAAAGTAGTGTCCGCCCAAATTAGAGTTAAAATGGCCCAGATATTCACTCATTTTTTCTATTACCGACTTAGGCACTTGCGAGCCACCAGGGCCATCTAAGAAACTCACTGGCTTACCATGATATATTTGCGACAAAGCACTAAACTGCGTACGCACTTTTTCAGGAGTGAAGATCATTTCGGTCATCCTTAGCGGTTAACACAAAAACATCCATATGACCTTCTTCTCCATGATCAACCGATCGGATAGGACAAGCGTTATGCCATAATTTGCTGTCTGCGAGCATCGCTATTTCACCATTTTCCAACACCTTTCGGAAAAAGGGAGCTTCATGGCAATCTTGATACAGCATGATTTCGCCGCCTACGATGTTGTGGCGATTCACCCCCACCAACGCAATGTGATCAAAGCCATCTTGATGGACACCTTCTGGAGCGACTTGCGTCTCATCAAACACAGCAGCAATTCGGATCCGATGGATTTCAATCTCTTGACCATTGGGCAGCCCATTCGTACTCACAAACACCTCGCACACTTCTCTCATCCCTTCACTTTGTAACGTAGAGGATAAAATAGGATCGAAATGACGCTTAATGTTGCCTTGAAAATGATTGATTTGATCGGTTTGCATAAAGTCATGCTTGTCCAACGCCTCGACTTTCCCTTTGCTAAATTGAACCACAGAGTAGCGCCGTAAACGATACTGACCATCCGCATGATCCGTATGTGGTAATTGCGCAAAGGAGGGAGCAAGTTGTTGAATCGCTTTTTGACTTAATTGCGTAATCTGTAAAGTGTTTTCGTGTACAGCTAACATCACCAGCTCCTTAATTAAATTATTGGACACATTAAATTAACAATTAATTTACACCAAGGATACGCACTAATATTGCACATTCAAGTAAAAATGAATGTTATATCTGTATGTGACTAGCAATATAAAATTTAATACTTAAATAATCACAAAAATAAGAATTAAAATCCAATAACAAGCATGACACATAGCGATTTTTAGACAAGCTCACTACTTCAAGGTTAATAATCTTTTAAAAACAATGAATACCAACATTAGGATGATGTAGAAATGGTATGTAGACCATGGGCGGGTTTAAAGGAAATATCAGTAACTAATTTATCAGCTCGATTCGACTCAATTTAGCAAGTATTAATCCATGAGTCGTATGGCGGCTCATTAATTCGAAATTGGCACCATTTAAGTAGCAAGTCACACCAAAAATTAGACTAAAGTTAATACTAGTTCATAAAACTAATTGGT
>AEZC01000201.1 GCA_000257205.1 Vibrio ordalii ATCC 33509
AGTGGCTAATTTTACCATGTCTAACATCGTCACTTGTGTTTGTCTGGGCGTTAGTAGAATCTGATCTGGTTTTTGATAAGTCAGTAGCTGTGATAAATGACCATGGTGCAGATAATTATCATCGTCGTTATCGGTGAGCATTTTCTTAATCAACGTTATACCGCTACTAAATACATCCCATTTATCGAGTCCTTCTGTAATATCGGTATTTGCCCATGTCATGGGGATTTGAGCAACTCCATCATGGTTATTAACATGACGATAATGCAGAATATCCTGATACTGGGTAACAAAACTGCGCGTTCCTGTCCGTGGCATTCCATATGTATATAAACGCAATACTGAAGGATGGAGGCTATCTTTAATCAATGCACTGAGCAGCAATGCCCCAGCACCACCTAAACTATGCCCACAAAGATAAAATCGTTTAGTAGCATGGTTTTTTAAAATATCATCAGCTAGTAGTGTGTTTTCCCATAACGCCATCGAATATTGATAGAACCCCTGATGGACATAGGCCCCTCCAAATTCATTAGGCGCTATTTGTGCTGCATCCTAGTCTGTTTTAACAAGGTCATTTATACCTGGCGAATTAAGTACAGCGTCAATGCCGTTAGCCACTTTAGTAATGATGAATTTTGAATTTGGATCAATGACACTATCTTTATCGTAAAAACTCGGCTCAGTACCTCTAACTGAAACAATAGCTATTTCTTCATTGAACAGGATATAGCCTTGGGCATGTTTCTGGCGGTTATCGTAGTATTTAAAATTCAGCGCTCTGCTGTAAGGTATTTCCTCGACAAGCCATCTCACTTTTTGATTACCTGACTGTATCGGCAACTGCCTAGACTTGAACTGATTTATAACTGTTCCGATACTCCCAGTACTGTCAGCCTCTGATTTTAGATCAATACTTTTTTTATCAGTCGCATAAGCTAATTTGGACAACAACGCAAAGGTGTAACTATTCACCAAACTAAATTCATCGGTATCAATAATCACTGGCATATAACTGCGCAGTGCTTTGATTTCGAAAACGTAACTTTGGTTGTGGCTAAGGCTGAATCCTGCTTTTTCCGCAGAGGCATTGGTATCTATCCCTTTATGATGCTCTTGTAAAAACTCATCTTGCGGGGCTTCATCCCAAAAATCACCGATGGTAGTGCTGTGATACCGTTTCGGGCTTTGATCAACAGCATCAAACTCTGCCGATGCACGGATTTTCACTGGCGACTCTTGCCCTTCTTTACGGCTGGCGTACTTTTCGACTTCGCTTAACAAAGAGGCTTGGCTGACAGAAGCGCGCCATTCACCTGCGGCAATATTTGCAAATAACACTCTACCGGCGCTGGTGGTTTGCGTGTGTGTATGGGACGAAATTTTGTTCGTAATGGTGACGGCAAGGCCATCAATCGGTTCATCGTTTTCACTCATGAACTCCAGTTCCAACCAATTTTTCTCGGGATTGCACTGCACGCAATAGTTAAATGAATCCATGATTATCCCTCATGTTGTAATTGGCGACTTAAGGCATGCAAAGCGTATTTAATCTCTTCATTTTGATTGTTTTTGATCAGTTCTATCATGCTAGGCTGAGCCAAGTATTCGTTACCCATAATCGCCGCGATGGCCGCGCTCATCACACGATACGTTAAGGTTTGCTCAGCAGCAGAGAGAAACGGTGTGAGCATGGAAGCGATATCACGCCATTGCGTAAGGTGCTGGTCCATTGCCTTGGGGAAATGCTGCCATAACCAAGATTCAAGGTTAGCTTTTAACAAAGGTAAGTTCTCTTGTTTATCAAGATGATGCGATTTTATCACCCACCAAGAGCCTTGCTGAGCATTGAATGGCGCGTGCGAGGTGTTGTCAAACGTGACTAAGTGGCCTTGATCTCCATCACCTAATGCAGCCAATTGATTGATATTGCCCAAAAACTGGTTCACTTCTGATTGGTCCATTCTCGCTAGCATAGCAATAATGACCGACCTATCGTAAAAGCGAAACATCACTTCCTCGCCCTCTAATCCGGCAATTAATAAACTGCGAAGATGCTGCAAAACTTCATCACCCACGGCATGGCTTGACAGCCCAATACCCTGTTCAAGTAACGCTTCAGGGAGCGACAATACCGATTCAGAAACAGGGATTAACCATGGAGAGAGTGGCATCACCTCAGTAAACATTGCACCATAAAACAGAGGCACGGCCTCTTCAAATCCAAAGCCCCCATTTTGCTGTAAGGCCTGCTTGTGAAGCTTGCGATCAACTAACCAATAGCGATGATTTTGCTGCTGTTGAAACCAAGAGAGGATCATGATGGTTTCCCCTGCGTAGAGCATAATCTTACGGCTGGCATATGGGCTTGCTCTGCGTTTAATAACGCTTGATAAGAAATGGTTCGAAGAGCGGCTGACATAGTTTGGTCCTTTTTCGTGAATCGCATCGCATAATGTAATGCCTCACTAAGCAAAAGCAATGCCAGTGTTAACGCATTATATTTCAATGACTTAACGTTGACTCATTCACTGTCTGAGCAATAAATTGCTCCGCTAGGCAAAAACTTTCTTAATCAGGCGCAATATGAACGAATTTTTGCTCGGTTTAGTGCTCTCTCAACGATAAGAGATGTAACTGCACGAGCGTCGTCAATCCTAAGCCGCCCCACCTTTGAGAGAACATGTAAAGTTCACCACACAGCTTAGATTCCAGCCTCGCCAATTAAATGTTAACATCGTCACATCTAAAACTGCGGTGGTTATCAGTAAACCTTGTTGATGATTCTCATAAACATCAATAAAAACTCTCTTCCTCCACCAGCAGAATTTTTACATTAAAAGGCAGTTTTCAAATGGTTAACAACACAATTCAATGGTTTCCGGGGCACATGCATAAAGCACGTAAGGAGATCGAAGAGGTCATTCCGCAAGTTGATGTGATTATCGAAGTGTTGGACGCTCGTATCCCGTTTAGCAGCGAAAATCCACTTATCTCTCATTTGCGTGGTAATAAACCGTGTGTGAAGGTGCTCAATAAACGTGACCTAGCAGACCCTGAAATGACGCAATTGTGGATCGACCATTTTGAGAAAGAACAAGGGGTGAAAGCAATGGCGGTAACCACGTCTAACCCTCAAGAAGTGCATAAGATCATGGAGCTTTGCCGTAAGTTGGCACCACATCGTGAAGAAGTGGGAAAAAATATTCGCACCATGATCATGGGTATCACGAACGTCGGTAAATCAACCATCATCAATACGTTAGCCGGTCGCGCTGTGGCTCAAACAGGTAACCAACCCGCCGTTACGCGCCGCCAACAACGTATCAATTTGCAAAATGGCATTGTGCTGTCTGATACCCCGGGAATTTTATGGCCTAAAGTGGAAAACCCACACAGTGGTTTTCGCCTAGCCGCCACGGGGGCAGTAAAAGATACGGCAATGGAATATGAGGATGTAGCTTTTTATACTGTTGAGTATTTAGCGCAAGCTTATCCTGAGCGTTTGCAAGAGCGTTATCAAATCGATGAGCTACCTCAATCTGACGTGGAATGGATGGAAGAAATTGGCCGCAAACGTGGTGCTCTGCGCCCCGGTGGCCGTATTGACCTGCACAAAGCGTCGGAGATCCTGCTGCATGAGTTACGCCAAGGTATTCTCGGCCAAATTACTCTTGAACGCCCTGAAATGATCACCAAAGAGTTAGTGGAAGTGGAAGAACGAGCGGCCAGAGAAGCCGAGGAAAAAGCAGCCAAAAAAGTAGAGCGTCGTAAACGTTATTTGCGTAATAAGCGCTAAATTCCTCTCGGATCCTTCTACGCTACACCTCATTTCTACTATTACCATCAGGGCGGTCAATGATCGCCCTTTTCATCAGAACAGACAACTGCTTGCTGCTTGCTGCTTGCTGCTTGCTGCTTGCTATTTCTAGCTGACATTATCATGACAAATCAATACAGGTTTTTATGCGCTACTTCTATAGCATCAAGGAACTTTCTGATGACACTCAAGTCATACCACCATTGTTTCTTTTCTCCTTGATATGGAATCGTTCATGAAAAAGCGTTGGGCCATCGCGGTAATTAGCGCCGCCTTAATCGGCGGGGGTTACTATCTAACCACCAATAGCAATGAATCTCTCTCGGCCTTCCCCACTCTAACCGTTGAACAGGGAAATATTGCCAAACAGGCAATCGCTGTTGGCCAAATCGTGCCGGCTCACTCGGTATCTATAAAATCGCAAATTGAGGGGATTGTCGGTGAAATTTATCATCGGGTCGGTGAACAAGTTACCTTGGGCACGCCTTTGATCAAAGTGCGCCCAAATCCAACACCGCAAGCGTTAACTGACGCGACTACCGAATTAATGCAAAGTGAGGCGAGCTTAGATTCCGCCAAACAGACGCTGGCAAACTTGCAGCAGTTAGTTGAACAAAAGATTGTGCCGGAAAACTACGGTGAGCTAATCCAAGCAAAATCAGAGCTGAAATCAAAACAAGCCGAAGTGCAACAAAAAAGGCAGAACCTTGAGCTGATCCGCAGCGGTGAAGCATCGGTTGGCGATTCGAAACTCACGTCCACACTCGTCGCCCCCATTGATGGCACCATTTTAAACCTAAAAGTGGAAGTAGGAGAGCCGATCATTTCCACTGCCTCAAGCCAAGCGGCGACTGAAATGATGTCGATTGCCGATATGAATGACATGATTTTCAAAGGCAGTGTCAGTGAGCATGATGCGGCGCAACTCGCCGCTGGGATGGCCGTCAACTTAATATTAGCACCGTATCCAGAAGCAGAAATCAGCGGCGTATTAAGCAAAGTTGCGGTTCAATCTGATAAGTTGAATAACCCTAGTGATACTAAAACGACCAGCTTTGATAATGGGTTTGAAATAGAGATTAACCAGATTCGTTTTCCTGACAATATGGTGATTCGCTCGGGCTTTTCTGCTACGGCACAGATCACATTAAAGAGCGTGGAAAACGTCGTCACCATTCCAGAACGCGCATTACGATTTAGCGGTGAAAAACCTGAAGTCTTAATCCCAGATCAGTCAAAACAAGGTTACCAAGTGCGCGCCGTAAGCTTAGGTTTGTCCGATGGCATTAATGTGGAAGTGATTTCGGGTTTATCAGCGGACGATGTGATCATCGACAACAGTTTATTGGGAGGCAAAGATGACCACTAAGCGCCCTTTTCAACCTAATGCGCTAGCAGCCGCGCTAATGACGTTCTGTGGCGCGGTGACTTTTTCAGCTCACGCCATCACTATTGAACAAGCTTGGCAAGCCGCAAAAGCTTTTGACCCTACTTATTCACAAGCGCAGATCCAATCTCAAATCAGTGAAACAGAGGTCCGAAGTACCAAAAGTGCACTTTTACCTTCTTTTGAAGTCAACGCAGATACCTCATGGGATGACGATGGCAATAACACTAAAGGTTATGGTGCCACATTAAATCAAACCATTTGGGATAGTGCTAATTGGGCACAACTCGACCAATCTCAAGCAAGCTATGTAGCATCACAATTAAAAGTGAAGACTGCACATAATGAGCTGGCTGCAACATTACTGTATGCCTATCTCGATCTCGCCAGCGCACAAGGCGATCGACAACTTGCTGAGCAAAAGTTCGTAGAAGGTGCAAAACTGCTGAAGATTACCGAGCAGCGCTACAAAGCAGGAAAAATTCAATCAACGGCATTGGAAGACATGCGCGCCAACCACGTCGATGAGCAAGCGGATATACTGAGTGCGCAAGCCGCTCTAGAAGAGAAAAAGTCAGCCCTTATCGCGCTCATCAATCAAGACCCACAGCACATTGACCAAATTAAAACGACCGACCTCATTGAACCGCCAATGCAGGTCAGCAGCGAAACTGAATGGTTAAAGCTTGCGCAGAATAATAGCCCTGAGTTATTGGCTGCCCAGCAGGAAGTCGCCGCTTCGGAATTTGGCCGAGATGCCGCCAAAGCCAAATATTATCCCACCTTATCTGGCCGTGTTTCTTACCAAGACAATGATCAGGGTCGAGATGGGGATCTCAGTGCAGGTTTAAGCTTAAAAATTCCGTTGGATTTGAATGGTTCCACGCGCGCCACGGTCGATCAGGCTGCGCTGCAAGTCTTAAGTGCCAAGCAAGTACTGCGCAAGGTAGATATCGAGATTAAACGCAAAATTCAAAGTGGCTTTAGCCAAATCCATCTGGATTGGCGACAAGTGGAGATGGCTCAGTTACAAGTCCGCTCAAGAGAGCAAGCTTTAAAAAGTAAACAGACCGTTTATGAGTCAGGAATGACTGAAGCTTCTGATTTGATTGACGCCCATAACGCTCTGTTTAACAGTAAAAACAGTCTACAACGGCGATTGTACCAATATTGGAAGCAGCGGATTGGCCTGCTGCAAACTGCTGGGCAGTTAGACGATGACGTGATCGCTTCGCTCTCTCAGGCTCTGCACTCATGATCTCAAGCCTACAACAAGTCGTGCAAACACTGCTTGCCCATCGGTTACGCAGCGCCCTCGCGGTCATTGCTATCGTTTGGGGTATTGTTTCTGTTTTAGTGCTCGTTGCCTTAGGTGAAGGATTTTATCGCGTCAATACACAATCTTTCGCGCTGTTAATGAGCGATACACAAATGGCTTTCCCCAGCCAAACCACCAAACCTTGGCAAGGGCTTGCAGCAAGACGAGCGATTACCCTTTCAGAGCCGGAAATGCGCGCTTTGGCACAGCACCCAAACATCAGCGCATTATCAGTTATCTACGGAAAATGGGATGCTAAAGTGACGAATGTCAAAGGCCGAACACTTCCCGGTTACGTCAGCGGGATCGACTCCCAATTTTTAGCATTGCGCAACTTGCAACTGACCGCGGGGTCACGCGGCATTCACGCCAGCGATCAGCAAAACCATTCCCGAATTGCGGTGCTTGGTTGGCAACTGGCACAAGTTGGTCAGCTCTCTATTGGTGATACGATCAAAGTCAATACCATTCCCTTCTCGGTTGTCGGTATTACTCAGCAGCAAGAAGGGGGCATTTCTATAAACAATGAAAACAGCCAAGTGATGATCCCAAGCAGCGCTTTTAATGATCTTTGGCAAAGTGAGCCTGAATTTTTGCTTGTGCAGCCCGCAGCAGGGATACCCGCAGCGGTATTGCGCATGAACATCCTCTCTTTCTTCGCCAAACAGAAACATTTTGATCCGAGCGATACTGAGGCCATAAGCCTACCGGATTTCAGCAGCGGCGCTCAGTTTTTCAATGCCTTGTTTCGAGGTATACAACTATTTTTAGGGGCAAGTGGAGCGATGACGCTTGCGGTCGGCGCTTTGGGCGTCGCCAATATCATGTTCCTTTCTGTCACGGAAAGAACGCGGGAAATTGGTGTGCGTTTAGCCATTGGCGCAACACCGAAGATCATTTTACGCCAGTTTATTTTAGAAGGTGGGTTGCTAGTGGTATTAGGTGCAGTGTTGGGAATGCTCCTCTCCTATCTGGTAGTGCTATTACTGAATTACATCGGCTTACCTGATTGGCTCGGCGAACCAGTCATCACTGCGCCGGCTTTAGGCTGGTCACTGCTCGTCACCACGTTGTTTGCGCTGCTGGCCGCTTATTTCCCAGCAAAGCGTGCCGCCAACCTCACCCCCGTCATCGCCTTAAGTGCGAGGGCTTAATCATGATGTTACCTATCAGGCAAATTTATCAAGAGATGGCGGCCGAAAAACTGCGCTTACTGCTCACTATTTTAGCCGTGGCTTGGGGCACACTTTGCATCGCTACCATGCTCGCAACAGGCGAAGGATTACGCCAAGGGCTAACACGCTCATCACAAAGTGGCAATGGCAATTTGCTTTATGTGACAGGGGGTTACGCCAGCCAGACCGCCGGGCGCTTTTTTGAAGGGAAAGCACTCTCTTTGCAAGCGGATGATGTCGATCTTGTTCGTGCGCTGCCCTTTATCCAACGCGCTGAAGTCAGCGCACAATGGGACAAACGCGTGAGAAACCAAGACAATGGCGCATGGCAGCGCCCGCTAGCGGTTAACCCAGAATATCAGTCCTTAACTGGTATTGAGATAGCTAAAGGAGGGCGATGGATCAACCCGCTCGATAATCAACAGCAGCGTAAAGTGGTTGTACTCGGTTATAACGCCGCAGTGCAATTGTTCAATTCTGAGGATGGTTGGAGTTGGCTGGAACCCCAGACGCTGAGCATAAATCCCGTAGGTCAATTGATAAAAATAGGTGATGAAAACTTTACCGTTATCGGCGTGATAGCGCAGACAAGTGCAGAGGTAGAACAAGGAACCCCTATTGACTACGCGGTATTTGTGCCTTTTCGCACTTGGCAACGTTTTAACCCCAACGCAGCGATTGCAGCGATCAATGTGCAGCTCAATGCCACGGTTGATCGCGAAAAAGCCGCGCAAGTGATTAAACAAGTGATCGCCAGAAAGTACGGTGCCAGTGCTTCAGACGCACAGATCTTGCAAGTCGAAGACATGCTATTGAGGCAAAAAAGCATGCGCCGTTTCTTATTCGGTCTACAAGGCTTTTTGGGCATTATTGGGCTCATTACCCTCGGCGTAGCAGGCATTGGTATTGCCAATGTCATGTACGCCACGGTAAAACGATCCACGCGAGACATCGGTGTACGAATGGCCGTCGGAGCTACGCCAACCACCATCAAACTCCATTATTTAGTGCAAGCCTTGCTCACGATGTCGCTTGGCGGTTTAGCTGGCTTAGGATCCACTTACGGGCTGATCACCTTATTAAGATACGCTCCCTTAGAAGGCAACATGCTGTTTGAGCAATTAGAGAAACCCTTACCTGAACTGTCGTTTTCGATTGTCTTTCTTGTGATCGCGGCGCTGGCGATTGTCGGTGTGATTGCCGCGTGGTTTCCCGCCAATCGCGCGGCTAGCATTACGCCATTAGAGGCATTACAAAGTGAATAAACAAAACTTACCGAACCTTGTTCAATTGACCAATATCAGCAAGCACTATCGCAGTGGTGAGGAGTTGGTCAAAGCGTTAGACGACGTTTCGCTATCGATTCAAACAGGCGAATTTCTCTCTATTTTAGGGCCATCTGGCTCGGGTAAATCAACCTTAATGAATATCCTCGGTTGCTTGGATGTTCCTACCTCGGGTGAATATCAGTTGGACGACAAGGCCGCCGCCTCGCTCAGCAGCCATCAATTGGCTCATATTCGTAATCAAAAAATTGGCTTTGTTTTTCAAAGTTTCAACCTGCTCGAATACGCTAATGCGCTCGATAACGTCGCCCTACCCTTGGTCTATCGCGGGGTAAAATTAAAAGAGCGCCGAGCACGTGCCGCAACACTATTAGAAAAAGTGGGGCTTGGCGATCGAATGCAGCATAAACCCAACCAGCTCTCTGGGGGGCAAAAACAGCGGGTGGCGATTGCGCGCGCGTTGGTCAATGATCCGCAAATTATTTTAGCCGACGAACCGACAGGAGCGTTAGATTCAAAATCAGGCGCTGAAATTGAAGCCATGTTCAATGAGCTTCATCAAGAAGGACGAACGCTTATTGTCGTCACTCACGATCTCGCATTAGCGAAGCGAACTCACAGAATAGTGAATATCAAAGATGGGCAGATTTTATCTGATGAACGTGTTGATCACGCAACAAGGCAGCCATAAATAGCTCAACGCATTGTAAGAAGTTATAAAGTGAACGAGAAAGACGAAGCTGTTCCAGTTCGCCTTTCTTAGTTCATTTTTTCTTTGTTCTTTCTTTGTTGGTTTTTCTTTGGATCCTATTGAGAGATACCCGCCAATTTCAGCAATACCGCTTCGAGTTGATCCCATGGCATGAGCTGTGAGTCAATCACTTCTAAGCGTGATTCAAACCCTTCTAAGCTCATCTCATTCACTGAAACGACTCCTTGGTTGATGTTGAAGGCGTAGCATCCTTTATCGGTATTGACGACCGCCTTAACACGCTCAGCGGTCAGGGCACTCAGCATAGAAAAGAGCTCATCAAAATCAAAATGGTATTCAGCGCCGATTAACCAACCACAGCTGAAATAGCCTTGGCCCCGATTTTCTTTGCGCACAAACGCTTTACCCGGCTGTAAGGCAAACTGTGGTTCTAACGAAGCATGATGATGGTGATGCGCTTCAATATGAGTAGAAGCTGCGCCGTGAAGACGTTCAATATCTAATAATTCTAAAGGCAACTCACCTTGCTTGACTAACTTGCTAAAAATCTTCGCGGGTGATTGATCAGTCACCCAGTCATTAAACGCATCCACATCGGCACTAGTGCATTGATCCACTTTGTTGCCAATCACCACATCACCACTGGCCAATTGGTCATTAAAATTTTGGTTGGATGTGTATTTTTCATTACGCAAGTTGCGTGGATCCACTAAAGTGATCGTGGCTTTTAAATCGACATACGGTGCATATTGATCAGAAGTTAAAGTCGCCACCACTTGCTTAGGGTGCCCAAGCCCTGTTGGCTCAATTAATAGACGATCGGGCTTTTGCCTGAGTAAGGCGTTAATTCCAACAGACATAGGAACACCCGCGGTACAGCACATACAGCCGCCCGGGACCTCTTTGATCAGCGCGCCTTGGTCAGACATCATCGCCCCATCAATACCAATTTCTCCAAACTCATTGACCAACACCGCCCACTTTTCATCAGCAGGTTTATTCTTCAATAAATTCAAAATGGCCGTCGTTTTTCCTACACCAAGAAAACCGGTAATAATGTTAGTTGGTACTTTTTTTGTCATGTCAGCACTCCTTTTGCGGCAGTATATACCGAAATAAGAAGCCAGTGCATGGTTTGCCAGTTAGACAGGCAACAATGAGCCGAGGTACATAAACGACAAAAGGCGCACTACGGTGAGCGCGCCTTTCCCCTCGTAACTCAATCGTGAGTTCGCGAATCGGGAGGACTATAGATGCAACCCGATCATAAACGAGGACAGAGAATTGAAATATTGCTGATTCCATCCAAATTGTAGGTAAGGCTTGAATTCCTCCCTGTACGATATCTGAATCTGCCTTACGCTTTAACTATGGTTCATTTGGCTGGCTTAGCAAGGTTCAATCTCTGTTTTTTAGCTCAGATCTCATTTTGAAGCAGAGAATCTATTCATCTTCCAGATATGGAAATCAACATTGCAGCTTTGACGCTATAGTTCACTGCTTTGATGCGTATAATTCTGTAACAAAATATGTTCTTACCTGACCAAGCGAGGCCCTTTTTCGATGACCAAAACAGAGAGATTGAAACAGTCACTGCTTGCAAAAGTTCCAAAAGATACGATTAACCAATTTCTCTCTAAGGACAAAACACCACTCTCAATCCTTTTTCTTTCGCTCATTGTCGGTATTCTTGCTGGGATTGTTGGTACTTACTTTGAGGCCGCTGTGCACCTGGTTTCTGAAACGCGCACCGAGTGGTTAAAAAGTGAGATTGGTAATATCTTACCCTTGTGGTTGGCCGCTTTTCTTATCAGTGCAGCGTTGGCGTTTATCGGTTATTTCCTTGTGCACCGGTTTGCGCCCGAAGCCGCTGGTTCTGGCATTCCTGAAATTGAAGGCGCGATGGATGGTATGCGCCCCGTTCGTTGGTGGCGAGTACTGCCAGTGAAGTTTTTTGGCGGTATGGGCGCATTAGGTTCAGGTATGGTTTTGGGACGCGAAGGGCCCACCGTTCAAATGGGGGGAGCCATTGGCCGAATGGTGTCGGATATTTTCCGCATCAAAAATGACTGTTGCACCACAACTCGATAAACTTGATAATGCGCTCGTTTGCTGGCTGCTAGAAATTCATTATTCATTTTCTAGAGCAAATGATGACATGGAGTTTATCGTTGAACTGGAAAAGGTTAATTCAAGTACAAAGTACGCCGCCCTCTCAAGCGGCACTGGCATTAGGTGTGATCAGTCTCGGCCATGCGTGGGCGCTTTATATTCCCTCGATCGGCCTCGTTATTCGCCCCTATTTGGCACTATTCGGTGCGTTATTATTGCTGCCTGTATTGCTGAAATACCTCACCAGCTTCAAGACATTCATGGAGGACATTCGCCACCCTCTTTCAGGTAGCTTGATGGCTCCGATGAGCATGGCTTTACTGATACTAAGTGATTATCTCGCCTTAATTTCACCGCTTATTGCTTATCCTATTTGGTTTGCCGCACTCTTGCTACACTTCACCATGATGCTGCTTTTCTTCAGTTTTCAGGCCATGAACTTTAAAATCAACCATATTGTTCCAAGCTGGTTTCTTTATCCGGTTGGGTTAATCAGTAGCTCGCTCGCTGGCACGCAATTTGGTCACACTGTCTTTTCAGAAACACTCGTCTCTGTCTGTATCGCTATCTATTTTTTTATGCTGCCGTTGGTGTTATATCGTTTGGTGTTTGCAGGAATGTTACCTAAACGCGCACGCCCAACACTCGCCATTATGGCTGCACCTATTAACCTCACCCTCGCGACGTATTTGGTCAACTTCCCTCATCCTGACCCAATATTAACAGGCGCACTGGCTGGCATTGCCATCACCATGACACTACTTATTTACCTTTGCTATATCCGTCTGCTCAGGCTCAAGTTTCAACCGTCTATTGCTGCGGTGACCTTCCCTTCTGTCAT
The DNA here is from genome assembly GCA_000257205.1 of Vibrio ordalii ATCC 33509. Taxonomy (GTDB): domain Bacteria; phylum Pseudomonadota; class Gammaproteobacteria; order Enterobacterales; family Vibrionaceae; genus Vibrio; species Vibrio ordalii. Next base: position 12,652 of record AEZC01000201.1, read on the forward strand.
CAGTGCTATCGCCATGCATCGTTTAACCACCTTCTTTGAAGGACAGTACCCGCAATGGCACTGGTTACATCAATTTGGTTTATTTGAATTGATTATTGCTACTTTTTTAGTCGTTTGGGTTTCTATTGGTTATATAAAAATGTATTGGCATGAATTGTTTACTAATAAATGAAAATCTAATATTTAGCTTTAATTAAAAACAAATTAGGGCTGGATAAGCCTAGGCAGTGACGAACAATATAGAAGACACTATACCTTAATTTGCAATAGCAGCCAAAATAATAAAAACTCATTCGTGACAATTTTAAATTAATATTCAATATATCCTTTGTCAGCTGGCATTT